>DATJVE010000084.1:0-10109 GCA_035501975.1 Pseudolabrys sp. | reverse complement strand
TCGGTCGAGCTCATCTCGAGCTTCATTGACGCCGCGCGCAGCTTGGTCAGCGCGCTCTCAACCGAATGCTTGAATTGCGCGATGGTCAGGCTGATCTCATCGTTGCGCTGCGCCTGCGCCTTGCTCGTGTCGGCCTGGATGGCCGCGAGCTTTTCCCGCTCGATCATGGTGTCGCGGAACACGATCACCGCGCGCGCCATCTCGCCAATCTCGTCGCGCGCGCCGGTGGCCGGAATGCGGGCGCCGGTATCGCCGGCGGCAAGCTGCTGCATCACGCGCGACAGGCCATTGACCGGGCGGGTGATGCTGCGACCGATCAGCCAACTGAAACCGAGGCCGAACGTGACCATGGCGATGCCGACCGCGATGATGCCCGTGCGCGTGTGGTCTTGCGAGGCGGCCAGGCCCGCGGCGGCCTCGTCCGCCCGCTCGCGCGCCCGTTCGATGATATCGTCGGCGCGCGGCAGCATGTTCTGGCTATCGATATCGATCACCGCGCGCAGCGGTTGCACGTGGTCGTAGCCGTTGATCCATTTCGCGAACGTGTCGGCATAGGTTTTCACCTCATGCTCGAGCGCATTCTTCATTTCCGGCGTGCCGTCGATCAGGGCGAAGGTGTCGGTGAATTTCTTGTAGGCGACAAAGAATTGCTGTTTGGTCAGATCGCTTTGCGTCAGCCGGTATTCGGCCTCTAATTCGCGCATCAGCAGCAGCGTCATCATCAATTTGCTGGCGTCGGCCTCGGCCACCCAGGTCATGTTTTCGTTGATGATGCGTTCGACGGCGTTGCCGGCTTCGCGCAGATTATTGCGCAGGCCCGAATTTTCGTCGAAGCCGAGGATCTTCTGCTGGCGCACCAATTCGGTGAACGTGTTACGCAATCCGATGAGATTCTTGCGCAGGCTCTCAATATTTTCGGCGCGGCGGCGATCGATCGAGGCCGCAATTGTGTCGAGGGCCCCCACCGCGCGGGCATGCGCCCCGTCGAAGCTCACCACCAGGTTGTCGCTGGAGGCGGCGTTAAAGTCCTTGACGATGATGCGCAGCGCCGCGATCGCGCTTTTGAAGTCGCGGCTGGCGCCGGCGAGCGAGGCGGACTGTTTGAAGGTCTTAAACGCGGCGCCGACGTCGCCTTCGCCGGAGATATAGGTGAGGCCGTTGGCGACGAAGCCGAGCACCGGGATCAGTGCCAGCAGCACGATGCGGCTACGCACCGAAATCGAGGTCAAAAGGCCGCTCAGCTGGTTGAACGGAATCGCTAGGGTTCTGAGGCGCATGGACCGGTCCGCGGCTCGCCAGGGCAGGGGGTCTGCGACAGTGGTATTCCCCGCGATCAAAGCGTGAAATGGTTAATTTTGTAGCAATTTTGCTAACGTTGCCGCCGCTCGGGACGGTGAAAAACCCGGAATTTCCGTGCCTACTTTGCTTTTGTGCAGTGCACGCGTAGAGTTCCTGAGCTAGCCGGCACCACAGCCTTTGCCTGAGGATTCCATGCCCGTCGCCGCCGCCCGCCCCTCCGCCGAACTCGACCTGGTCGAACTGAGCCGGCAGGCAATCGCCGCCCTTGACGCCCTGCTCGCCGACGCCGTGGCCAAGGTGCGCGAACGGGTGGTCGTCACCGGCAAGACCGACGCCCGCCTATTCGACAGCGAGCAGCGCGCCACGCATGGCCTGTCCTGGCTCGCGACCTATGTCGAGGCCGTACGCCAACTCGCCGCTTACACCGAGCGGATGACCGAAGCGGGCACGTTCGGCGAGATCGAAGAGCTCTTGGTGCGCATCGCGCTCGGTGAATATCTGGCGCAGATCGTCGGCGGCATTCCGATGAGCCAGGGCGAACTGGTGCGGCCGAGCGACCTCGGCCTGTCGGCGGCGCAGGTCGCCGCGCGCATCAAGGGCGACGTCGAAGGCTTGATCGCCAACGGCAATACCGCGGAGCGGCGTGCGCGTCTTGTCGAGCTGATGCGCGCCAGCCACCATGCCACCGTCGGCGCCTGCGGTCTCGACGACACGCTGGAATCGATCCGCGAGGAAATGCGCAAGTTCGCCGACAGCGAAGTCGTCGCGCACGCACAAGGCTGGCACCGCACCAACAGCTACATCCCGCTCGAGATCATCAGCCACATGTCCGAGCTCGGCGTGTTCGGGCTGACGATCCCGGAGAGCTTCGGCGGCATGGGGCTCGGCAAAGAGTCCATGTGCGTGGTGTCGGAGGAATTGTCGCGCGGCTATATCGGCGTCGGTTCGCTCGGCACGCGCTCGGAGATCGCGGCTGAGCTTATTCTTGGCGGCGGCACCGAGGAGCAGAAGGCGAAATGGCTACCGAAGATCGCGTCGGGCGAAATCCTGCCGACGGCGGTGTTCACGGAGCCCAACACCGGCTCCGATCTCGCTTCGCTCAAGACCCGCGCGGTGCGCGAAGGCGACGTCTACAAGGTCTACGGCAACAAGACCTGGATCACCCATCCGGTGCGCGCCGACCTGATGACGCTGTTGGTGCGCACCAATCCGAGCGAAAAAGGCCATCGTGGCCTCTCCATGCTGCTCGCCGAAAAGCCACGCGGCGACGACGGCAATCCGTTTCCCGCGCCGGGCATGAGCGGCACCGAAATCGAGGTGCTCGGCTATCGCGGCATGAAGGAATACGAAATCGCATTCGATGGCTTTGAGGTGAAGGCGGGGAACCTGCTCGGCGGCGTAGAAGGGCTCGGCTTCAAGCAGCTGATGCAGACATTCGAATCGGCGCGCATTCAGACCGCTGCGCGCGCCATCGGCGTAGCGCAGGCGGCGATGGAGCAGGCGCTCGCCTATGCGCAGAACCGCGTGCAGTTCGGCGTGCCGATCATCAGCTTCCCGCGCGTCGCCGACAAGCTCGCCATGATGGCGGCGGAAATCATGGCCGCGCGCCAGCTCACCTATTTCGCCGCGCGCGAGAAAGATTCCGGCCGCCGCTGCGACCTGGAGGCCGGCATGGCCAAACTGCTCGCCGCGCGCATCGCCTGGGCCAATGCCGATAATGCAGTGCAAATCCACGGCGGTAACGGCTTTGCCCTGGAATTCCCGGTATCGCGCATCCTGTGCGATGCCCGGATCCTGAATATTTTCGAGGGCGCTGCCGAAATCCAGGCCCAGGTGATCGCCCGCCGGTTGCTGGATGGGACCAATTAAGACGGCCATTTTCGCAACGAAATGGGCGGTTTCGGCGTTTGATCCAGAACAAGACGCACAGTCGGCGGTTGGTCTAGCTTTGCCGTCTGTTCAGGAGGCCCGCATGACCGACTTGTTGATCCAGCATGACGAATGGGTTGTCGTTTGCGACGGCGCCAAAGCCCTGGTGCTGCAAAATATCGGCGATGCCAAGTTTCCCAATCTCAAGACCGTGGCGGTCTATCAGCAGGACGACCTGCCGACCCGCGAACTTGGCGCCGACAAGCCGGGTCGAGCCTTCAGTACGGCCGGTCACGGCGGTCGCGGCACCGTCGAACAGACCGACTGGCATGATCAGTCGGAGCAGGCGTTCCTTACGCAGCTCGCGCACAAACTCGATGCCGCGGTTGCCGGCGGCAAGACGAAGTCGATCATTTTGGTGGCGCCGCCGCGCGCGCTCGGCATGATCCGGCCGGCCTATTCGCACGCGTTGCGCGGTGCCGTACGCATGGAGCTGGACAAGGACCTGGTCAAACATCCGGTCGGCGAGATCGAAAAGCACCTGACCGGCGCCTGACGCCACCCGTCTGATTAAGGCTGGCCCGCCGCAATTGCGATGCTATGGTCGCCGCGATTTTTGTTCTAGAAAGCGGCGAATGAAGCGATTTTTCAGTGTCCGCGCCGGCGGCATCACAGTGATGGTCGCGGCCGCGCTGAGCGCGGCGGTCGTTGCGCCCACGGCGGCGCAAACGCTTGCGCCGGCGAGCGTCCCCGGCGAGGCGGGGAGCGCAATCACCAACCCGTCGGCAGTGCCCGGATTCTGGGACCCGCGCCGCCGGCCGGAACGGCCGGACCTGTCGCGCATCAGCATCATCCGTTTCCTCACCGAGACCGATTATCCGCCGTTCGACTTTGCCGGACCGGACGGCACGCCGGCCGGCTTCAACGTCGATCTCGCGCGGATGATCTGCGAGGAGATCAAGGTCGCCTGCACCGTGCAGATGCGGCGCTTCGATACCCTGATCCCCTCCTTGAACAGCAATAACGGCGACGCGGTGATCGCCTCGATTGCCGAGACGCCGCAGACGCGGGCCAAGGTCGATTTCAGCGATCCCTATTACCGCACGCCGGCGCGCTTCGTGTCGCGCCGCGACTACCCGAACGACGACGTCCGCCCGGAGGCGCTGGAGGGCAAGAAGATCGCGGTGGTCGCCGGCACCGCGCACGAGGCCTATCTCAAGGCTCTATTCACCGAAGCCGAGCTGCGCCCCTATCCGAACGCGGAGATTGCGCACGACGCGTTGAGGAAAGGCGACGTCGATCTCTTTTTCGGCGACGGCATCTCGCTCGCCTTCTGGCTCAACGGCACCGATTCCGCCGGCTGCTGCGAATTCCGCGGCGGCCCCTACATGGAGAGCCGGTATTTCGGCGAGGGCGTCGGCATCGCGGTCAAGCGCGGCAACGACCTGCTGCGCCAGGCCTTCAACTGGGCGCTGTTCCGGCTGTGGGAGAAGGGCCGCTTCACCGATCTCTGGCTGCGCTATTTCCCCATCAGCCCGTTTTGAATCGGTATTTGACGTGTGGGCGCTGGATTCCTAGTGTCCGCGCCCGGAGATCGTGATGGCCGTGACCGAAACCGCCGAAAACTTGCGCGAAGTCGCCGAGCGCTCGAACGCCTGGCCGTTCGAGGAGGCGCGCAAGATCGTCTACCGGCTGAAGAAGCATCCCAAGGACGAGGTGATCTTCGAGACCGGCTACGGCCCGTCCGGGCTGCCGCATATCGGCACCTTCGGCGAGGTCGCGCGCACCACCATGGTGCGGCACGCCTTCCGCGTCTTGACCGGCGACAAGATCAAGACGCGGCTGATCGCCTTCTCCGACGACATGGATGGCCTGCGCAAAGTCCCGGACAACGTGCCGAACAAGGAACTGCTCGAGCGGCATCTGGGCAAGCCGCTGACCAAGGTGCCCGATCCGTTCGGCACGCATCCAAGCTTCGGCGAGCACAACAACGCGCGCCTGCGCGCCTTTCTCGATCATTTCGGTTTCGACTACGAATTCATGTCGTCGACGCAGTGCTACACGTCGGGCCGCTTCGACGCCGCGCTGCTGAAAGTGCTGGAACGCTTCGACAAGGTGATGGCGATCATGCTGCCATCCTTGCGCGAGGAGCGTGCGGCGACCTATTCGCCGTTCCTGCCGATCGATGCGAAGACCGACGTCGTGTTGCAGGTGCCGGTGGTCGCACACGACGCCAAGGCCGGTACCATCACCTATGAAGACCCTGACACCAAGCAACCGGTCACGGTGCCGGCCACCGGCGGGCGCTGCAAGCTGCAATGGAAGCCGGACTGGGCCATGCGCTGGGTGGCGCTCGACGTCGACTACGAAATGGCCGGCAAGGATCTGATCGATTCGGTGAAACTGTCGGGCGAAATCTGCCGCGCGCTCGGCGGCCAGCCGCCGGAAGGCTTCAACTACGAGCTCTTCCTCGACGAAAATGGGCAGAAGATTTCCAAATCGAAGGGCAACGGGCTGACCATTGACGAATGGCTGCGCTATGCGTCGCCCGAAAGCCTGTCGCTGTTCATGTATCGCGAGCCGAAGGCGGCGAAGCGGCTTTATTTCGACGTCATTCCGCGCACCGTCGACGAGTATCAGCAGTTTCTCGATGCCTATCCGAAGCAGGACACGCGGCAGCGTTTGGCGAATCCGGTCTGGCATATCCATTCGGGTAAGCCGCCGAAAGTGGACATGCCGATCAGCTTCCAGATGCTGCTGACATTGGTGTCGTCGTCGAACGCGGAAAACGCCGAGACCCTGTGGGGCTTCATCGGCCGCTACCGTCCCGGCGTCACGCCGCAGACACACCCCAAGCTCGCCGCGATGGTCGGCTACGCGATTCAGTATTTCCACGACTTCGTGCTGCCGGCGAAGAAATTTCGCGAGCCCAGCGAGGTCGAGCGCAAGGCGCTGCAGGATCTGCGCGACGCGATCTCGCAATTGCCGGCGACCGCGACCGCCGAGGACATCCAGAACGTGGTCTACGAGATCGGCCGCCGCGAGCCGTTTCTCGATCACAACAAGAAAGCAAAAGACGGCCGCCCGGGCGTTTCGCTCGACTGGTTCAACATGCTCTACCAGGTGCTGCTCGGCCAGGAGAAAGGCCCGCGCTTCGGCTCCTTCGTCGCCGTCTACGGCCTGCAGAATACTGTCGACATGATCGACGGCGCGCTGGCAAGGAGCGCATAATGTCTGCCATGGCCGGGCTTGTCCCGGCCATCTCGCTTAGGAAGGCAGGGTGTCTTTCTAAGCGGGGTCACCGGGACAAGCTCGGTGACGACAAAACTAGCTGAACATCTCCACCTTGCCGTCGAGCGCCATCAGGCCGAGCTCGACCTGCAGCTTGGGCTGCTTTTCGCCGACCTGCTTTTTGAATTCCATCAAGGCCGCCTTGTGCGTCTCGGTCTCGATCTGCGCATTGGCGACCTTTGCCTCGCCATAGGCGATCTTGGCCGCGCCGCAGTCGCGATGATTCATCGCGATCACTTTCGGGATGTGATGCAGCTGCATCGACGCGGCGAGGTTGTCCCAGAACGCCACCGCCCAGGTCTTGAAAGCGGGCGCCACCACGCCGATCGAAGCGCCGGCGAAGGTGAACTGGCTGTATTTGCCGACCATGTGGCGGCCTTCCATATACTTGATGGTCGGCTCGGGAAACCGCGGGTCGATGCAGGTCAGCAGCATCGCTTCGTAATTGCCTTCGGCGCCGAACGCCAGCGACGGAAACGCCGCCAGCATCCCGGCGCCCGCCGTCAGATGCAGGAAACGCCGGCGATCAAAGCGCGCACGCAGCAAGTCGCCGCAGCACGCGCACGTCGACGGATGAACGATGCTTTCTTGAGTCATGGACGCCCCTGGTGAAAAAACCGGGGCGATCCTATCCGCGGCGCAAAGACGCCGCCAGAATTATTCGCGCTGGTATTTTAGAACTACTGGCTCGCCCAGACGATGCGGGCGACCCACAGCACGTCGGCCATCGGCAGCGTGCGGTCGCGGTGCTCGGCGTTGAGCGATTTGAGTTCGATATGTTTGGAATTCTTGCGCTTGAGCTCCTTGACCATCACCTCGCCATCCTTGGTCTTCACCACCACGCGGTCACCCTTGCGCACCGGCGCCGCCGGCGACACCACGATCACGTCGCCATCGCGATAGGCCGGCTTCATCGAATCGCCGGAGATTTCCAACGCATAGGCGTGCTCGTCGGTGACCGAGGGGAAAGCGATTTCCTCCCAGCCCTTGCCGACCGGGAAACCGCCGTCGTCGAAATAGCCGCCGGCGCCGGCTTCGGCAAAGCCGATCAGCGGCACGTTGGAAATCGCCACCTTGCCGCTGTCGGTGATCAGGTTGACGAAGGTGTCGACCTTGGTGCTGGTCGCCGCGAGCGCCTTGGCCACCGATTCGGTCGACGGCCAACGCGGCCGGCCTTCCGGCGTGATACGCTTGGATTTGTTGAAGGTGGTCGGATCGAGGCCCGCTTTCTTGGCGAGACCGGACGGCGTCAGCTTGGCGCGCGCCGCCAGCCGGTCGATAGCATTCCAGATCTGATTGTGCGTCAGCGACATGGCCAAGCCGATCTAAGACTCTTATCCAAGATATAGGAATTATAGCCTTGAGTCGCCCCCCTCCCGCAAGACTTTGCTGGCTCTGCCTTGAACTGGCCGCATCCACGCCGATAGGGTCACCATCCATGCTGCTGCGGAGCCCAATGCGGTGATCGGTTTCTTCGACCGCCTGTCCCGCCCCCTTATGCGGGCCCTCGACCCCGAGGACGCGCACACGTTGGCGATCAAGGCCTTGCGCTATATGCCCCTGGCGCGACCCGCGCCCGACGCGCGGGAGCTGGCGGTGCGTGCCTTCGGGCTGAATTTCCCCAATCCGGTCGGCCTCGCCGCCGGTTTCGACAAAAACGCGCAGGTGCCGGACGCGCTGCTGCGGCTCGGCTTCGGCTTTGTCGAGGTCGGCACGCTCACCCCATTACCGCAGGCTGGCAATCCGCGTCCGCGCCTGTTCCGGCTCGAATCGGACGAGGGTGTGATCAACCGCCTCGGCTTCAACAATGCCGGCGCTCAGGCCGCGCTCAAGCGGCTTGCCGCGCGTGCCGGGGAGGGCGGCATCGTCGGCGTCAATATCGGCGCCAATCGCGATAGCGCCGACCGCAGCGGCGACTACGCCAAGCTGGTGGAGACCTTCGCCGCCGTCGCCAGCTATTTCACCGTCAACGTGTCCTCGCCCAACACGCCGGGCCTGCGCGATCTGCAGCAGGCCAAGGCGCTCGACGATCTGCTCGCCCGCGTGCTCGACGCGCGCGAGCGCGCGCGCCGGCGCACCGGGCCGGTGCCGCTGCTGGTCAAGATCGCCCCCGACCTCACATTGTCCGATCTCGACGACGCGGTCGGCATCGCGCGCAAGCATCGTGTCGACGGCATGATCGTCGGCAACACCACGATCACGCGGCCGGGCTCGCTGCGCGACCGCGACAAGGCGAAGGAGGCGGGCGGGTTGTCCGGCCGGCCGCTGTTCAAGCTCGCGACTCGCATGCTGGCGGAAACCTTCGTGCGCGCCGAAGGCGCCTTCCCGCTGATCGGCGTCGGCGGCATCGACTCCGGGCCGACCGCGATCGCCAAGATCAAGGCCGGGGCGACGCTGCTGCAACTTTATTCCGGGCTGGTCTATCGCGGCATCGGTGTGGTGGCCGAGATCAAGGCCGACCTCGTCGCCGCGCTCAAGCGCGGCCACCGCAACTCGCTCGCCGCGATGGTTGGCGTCGACGCGGCGGACATCACGGCGGAGAGTTGGCCGGGTTGATTTCTCCAGCGAGGCTATTTGCCGCGTGGTGCATTGACGAGCCGCATCACGATCCAGATCGGAATCACGATCACCGCGCCGAGCAGGAAATAGCGCCACAGCCAGCGCACCGCGTCCCAGCCCATGTTCCAAATCGAGCGGATCAGCCGTTCGATACTGCGCACGATGTCGAACGGGTCGAGCCCCAGCGCGGCCAGCACGACGCCGACCAAAATCGAGACCAGGATCAACCGCGCCAACACCGCCAGCGGCGATCCGCCGAAAACCTTGCTCATGGTGCCGTTGCTCATCGGTCGCTCTCCTGGGGTGGTGCGGTCGTCGGTCATGATTTGAGCCTAACACAATTGGCGTGCGGGACTTCAGATATGCTTAGAATCACGTAATGGAACCCGCAGCCGCCGTCGACACGACCGAAGCCGCGCCGGTTTTGCCGGACCTTTTCGCGCGCTGGTTCGCTGGCCGCGGCTGGGCGCCGCGCCCGCATCAGCTTGAGCTTTTGGCCAAGGCGCGGGAAGGGCGCTCCACGCTGCTGATTGCGCCGACTGGCGGCGGCAAGACGCTCGCCGGGTTTTTGCCGACGCTGGTGGAGCTTTACGAAACGGCTGTCCCGGCCGGCCGCCTGGTTTCGACCGGGCGTGAGCTTCGCCGCTCCCAGGGCCTGCACACGCTCTACATCTCGCCGCTGAAGGCGCTGGCGGTCGATATCGCTCGCAACCTCGAAATTCCGGTGCGCGAGATGGGGCTCAATGCGCGGCTGGAAACCCGCACCGGCGACACGCCGGCGTCCAAAAGGCAGCGCCAGCGCCGCTATCCGCCCGACATTCTGCTCACCACGCCGGAGCAGTTGGCGCTGCTGCTGGCCTCGGCCGACGCACCTTATCTTTTCGGCACGCTGCGCCGCGTCGTGCTCGACGAATTGCATTCGCTGGTGACCTCCAAGCGTGGCGATCTGCTGTCGCTCGGCCTCGCGCGCCTGTTTGCGCTGGCGCCGCAGGCCACCACCGTCGGCCTGTCGGCGACGGTCGCCGAGCCGGACGATCTCGCCCGCTTCCTGGTGCCGCAGCCGCCGCGCGCTGCCGCGAGCGCCGGCATCG
>DATJVE010000083.1:0-10181 GCA_035501975.1 Pseudolabrys sp. | reverse complement strand
CTGATCCTGTCCGAGGACGTGGAAGGCGAAGCCATTGCCACCCTCGTCGTCAACAAGCTGCGCGGCGGTCTGAAGGTCGCGGCGGTGAAGGCTCCGGGCTTCGGCGATCGCCGCAAGGCCATGCTGGAAGACATCGCCATTCTCACCGGCGGCCAGCTGATCTCGGAAGACCTCGGCATCAAGCTCGAGAACGTCACAACGGCCATGCTCGGCCGCGCCAAGAAGATCGTGATCGAGAAGGAAAAGACCACGATCGTGCACGGCGCCGGCAAGAAGGCCGACATTGAGGCTCGCGTTCAGCAGATCAAGGCGCAGATCGAGGAAACCACTTCCGACTACGACCGCGAGAAGCTGCAGGAGCGGCTGGCCAAGCTCGCCGGCGGCGTCGCGGTGATCAAGGTCGGCGGCGCCACCGAAATCGAGGTCAAGGAGAAGAAGGACCGCGTCGAAGACGCGCTCAACGCCACCCGCGCCGCGGTCGAGGAAGGCATCGTGCCGGGCGGCGGCGTCGCGCTGCTGCGCGCCAAGAAGGCGGTCGGCAAGCTGTCGAACGAGAACCACGACGTGCAGGCCGGCATCAACATCGTGCTCAAGGCGCTGGAGGCTCCGATCCGCCAGATCGCCGAGAACGCCGGCGTTGAAGGCTCGATCGTCGTCGGCAAGATCCTGGACGAGAAGTCGGAGACCTACGGCTTCGACGCCCAGGACGAGAAATACGTCGACATGCTGCAAGCCGGCATCATCGACCCGGCCAAGGTGGTGCGCACCGCTTTGCAGGATGCGGGCTCCGTCGCCGGTCTGCTGGTGACCACCGAGGCGATGGTCGCCGAGCTGCCGAAGGAGCCGGCCCCGGCGATGCCGCCGGGCGGCGGCATGGGCGGCATGTACTGATCGCCCGGTCCAAACGACCACGAAGGGCGGCCCTCGGGCCGCCCTTTTTCATTGCGCCTGCCACGCAATTTCCGCCGCAATGCGGTGTGCTAGATTTGACGACGCTTTGCCGGAGGCGTGCATGGATCGGCGCATCATCGACCTTTACGACAGCTTCACGCACGGCGGCCTCAGCCGCCGCGTGTTCCTCGATCGCCTGGCGGAGATCGCCGGCTCGAGCGCGGCGGCGCTGGCGTTGTTGCCGCTGTTGCAGAACGATTATGCCCGCGGCGCCACGGTTGCGCCCGACGATGCCCGGCTCGCCATCGACAGGGTGTCCTACGATGCCGCCGGCAAGCGCATTTCGGGTTATCTGGCGCGGCTCAAAGCGAAAGGAAAACGCCCGGCGGTGATCGTCATCCACGAAAACCGCGGGCTCAATCCGCATATCCAGGACATCACGCGCCGTCTCGCGCTCGAAGGCTTCCTCAGCCTCGCCGTCGACATGCTCTCGCCGCTCGGAGGCACACCCGCGGATGAGGACAAAGCGCGCGACATGATCGCCACGCTCAATGCCGACGAGACCGCGCATCGCATCGCCGCGGCGGTGCCGTTCCTGGAGCAACACGCCGAGTCGACCGGCAAGGTCGGCGCCGTCGGCTTCTGCTGGGGCGGCGGCATGGTCAACCGCATCGCCGTGCTGTCGCCCGAGATCAAGGCCGCGGTCGCCTATTACGGGGCGCAGCCGCCGGCGAGCCAGGTGAAATCGATCCAAGCGCCGCTCTTGCTGCACTATGCCGGGCTCGACCAGCGCATCAATGCCGGCATTCCGGCCTATGAGGCCGCACTCAAGGCCGGCCACAAGCGCTTTGCGATCTACGTCTATCCGGACGTCAATCACGCCTTCAACAACGACACCTCGAACCGCTACGACAAGGCGGCCGCGGATCTCGCCTGGAGCCGCACCATCGCCTTCTTCAAGGAGAATCTCGGCGCGCCGCCGGCTTAGGCAAGCTTGCCGACCAGCCAATTCGCCGTGCGCAAGAGCCGCGCATCGTCACCGGCCGCGCCGACGAGCTGCACGCCGAGCGGCATGCCGCCCTCGCCGCTGAGCAGCGGCAGCGACACCGCCGGCAGCCCGGTGAGCGTCCATATCGTATTGAAGGCGGGATTGCCGGTGGCCATGCCCTTGGGCGCGACGCCAGGCGCGGACGGCGTCAGGATGGCGTCGTAGCGCTTGAAGATGTCGCCGATGCCGGCGGCATAGCGCGCCGCGTTATCCCGCGCGGCCAGATAGCGCAGCGCGTTGGTGCGGCTGCCCTCGGCGACGAGATCGCGTATCTGCTGGCTCGACGAGTCACCGCCGCGCTCGACCAGCGCGCCAAAATTGTGCGCCATGTCGGTATACATGACGACACGCTGGTCGTCCCAGGCTGCGGCATAGGCGTCGGGTAGATCGACGGCCGCAACGCAATCGCCCAGTTCTTGCACCAGCGCCTCGAACGCGTCCCGCGCTTGCGCATCGGCTTTGCCCCACACCGGCGTGCGCACGAAGGCAAGCTGTGGCGGCAGCGGCGGCTCTTCCAGCAGCGTTTCGAGAAAGGCCGGCGCCGCCACAGGGCGCGTGTCGGTGTCGTTCTCGTCGTAGCCGGCCAGCGCCTCGAGGATCAGCGCGGCATCGCCGAGCGTACGCGCGAAGACGCCGACATGGTCGAGCGCCTTTGACAGGATCAGCGCGCCATGGCGCGAGATGGCGCCGTGCGAAGGCTTGACGCCGACGACCCCGCAGAACGCCGCCGGACGGATGACCGAACCGTTGGTTTGCGAGCCGATCGCCAGCGGCACCATGCCGGCTGCCACCGCGGCCGCCGAGCCGGAGGACGAGCCGCCGGGCGTGCGCTCGAGATCGTGCGGATTGCGCGTCGGCCCGGCGTGGAAATAGGCGAATTCGGTGGTCACCGATTTGCCGATGATCACGGCGCCGGCCGCCCGCAAGCGCGCCACCGCGGTGCAGTCGCGCTCCGGCTGGCGGCCCTTGAGCAGCGGCGAGCCGCACTCGGTCGGATAATCGGCGGTGTCGAAGATGTCCTTGATGGCCACCGGCAGGCCGTGCAGCGGGCCGAGCGGCTTGCCGGCGTGGCGGTGCTCGTCGCGCTCTCGCGCCTGGCGCAGCGCGTGACCCGGATCGAGATGGACGAAGGCGCGCACCGCCGGTTCGAGGGCGGCGATCCGTTGCAGGCAGGCGCCGACATACTCTTCCGCGCTCAGTTCGCCGCTGGCGATCCGTTCGGCGGCTTCTATCGCGGTCAGTGCCGAAGTTGCGTCCGACATCGTCAATCAGCCTTTCAGAAAGGCCAAGCGCAGAAAAGCGATCAGGTGGGCGCACCTTCCCAGTTCTCGGCGCTGGCACCGGCCAGGGCCCGCACGCGCTCTTCGTCCTTGGCGAATTCGGCGGCGGGCCCGGCATAAACAACCTTGCCGTCGTCGAGCACGTAGGCGCGGTCGGCGATTTCGACGGCGGCGCGCACGTTCTGCTCGACCAGCAGCACGGAAATGCCCTGCTGGCGCGCCGAGGTCACCACCTTGAACACTTCCTGCACGATCAAGGGCGCGAGACCCTGGCTCGGTTCGTCGAGCAACAGCAGCTTCGGGTTCAGCAACAACGCGCGGGCGATCGCCAGCATTTCCTGCTCGCCGCCGGAAAGCTGGCGGCCCTTGTTGTTCTTGCGCTGCGCCAATCGTGGAAACAATTCGTAGATGCGGTCGATGGTCCAGGAGCCCGGCCGCTCCAGCGGCACCTTGAGGTTTTCCTCGACCGTCAGGTTCGGGAAAATGCGGCGGCCTTCCGGCACGTAGCCGACGCCCAGCGCGGCGACGCGATAGGGCGGCCAGTCGGTCGTGGCGTGGCCGAAGATGCGCACCGCGCCCTCGCGCGCCGGGGTGAGGCCGACCAGGCTGCGCAAGGTCGTGGTCTTGCCGGCGCCGTTGCGGCCGAGCAGCGTGACGATTTCGCCTTCGCGCACTTCCAGGCCGACGCCATGCAGGATGTGGCTCTTGCCGTAAAAGGTGTGCAGGCCTTCCGCTTGCAGGACGATGTCGCTCATGCCGCGGCCTTCCCCAGATAGGCCGCCTGCACCAACTCGTTGGCCGCGATTTCCTTCGGCGTTCCCTCGGCCAGCATCTTGCCTTCGGCCAGCACCATGATGCGATCGGCGAGATGGAAGACGACCCGCATGTCGTGCTCGATCAGCACGATCGACAGTTTTTGGTCGTGGTGCAGCTTCCGGATCAGCTGGGTGATGTCATAGGTTTCCTGATCGCCCATGCCGGCCGTCGGCTCGTCGAGCAGCAACAGCCGCGGCTTGAGCGCCAACGCCATCATGATCTCGGTCGCGCGCTGATCGCCATGCGCGAGTTCGCCGACCAGCCGATCGGCCTTTTCGGTCAGACCGCTCATTTCCAGCAGATCGACGACCCGCGCCTTGACTTCGCCGTCGTCGTCGCGCGACTGCCAAACCCGCAAGCGAAAGCCGGAAGCGGATTCGACCGCGATCCGCAGATTCTCGCGCACCGTCAGTTCGGGAAACACCTCCGTGATCTGGAAGGTGCGCGCGATACCGCGCCAAACGCGGCGCGCCGGCAACAGCGAGGTGATGTCTTCGCCGTCGAAGACGATACGACCCGAGGTCGGCATCAGAAAGCCGCTAATCGTGTTGAAAAAGGTCGTCTTGCCGGCGCCATTGGGGCCGATCACCGCCCGCAATTCGCCCGGCTCGACGGTCATCGATATGTCGTTGACGGCGATCAGGTTGCCGAAATGCCTGGAGACATTTTCGACCCGCAAAAGGCTCATGACGTCACCTTGCGCCGTACCACGCCGAGCAGTCCGCGCGGAAAGAACAAGACCACGAGCACGAACAACAGGCCGACAAACGACATCCAGTTGACGGTCACGCTCGAAAGATAGTCCTGCAGGACCACGAACACGACGGCGCCCAGCAGCGGACCCCAGAAGCTGCGCATTCCGCCCATGACCGCCATCATCACAAAGTCCCCCGACTGGCTGAAATGGAGCCCTTTCGGATCGGCGAAATTATTCAGCAGCGCATAAAGGGCGCCGGCAAATCCCATGAAAAAACAGGACAGCGTAAATGCGATCCAGATGTGACGCTCGACGGGGATGCCGAGGAAACGGGCGCGCCGTTCGTTTTCGCGGATCGCCAGCATGGTGCGGCCGAACGGCGACCGCAAGATAAAACCCATAATTGCCGCGACCAAGGCGAAGCAAAACAACACAAAGAAATAGAAATTATTCGAATTCGACAAGATGTCGATCTTAGAGATGCCGAGGTCGATCGGCTGACGGGAAAAGCCGCGCAGGCCATCGTCGCCGCCGGTCAGCGAGCTCCATTGGAAGGCGATGTAATAAAAGACCTGACCGAAGGCGATCGTGACCATGGCGAAATAGACCCCGCGCCGGCGCACGATCAGCGTACCCAGGATGGCGCCGGCCAAGCCGCCCAGCAGCGTGCCCGCCAACAACGACAGTGGCGTGCTCGGCGCCAGAAATTTCAGCGACAGCCCCGCGCCATAAGCGCCGAGACCAAAATACGCGGCATGGCCGAATGACAAGACGCCGGTGAAACCCAGGAGAAAATTCACCGACATGGCGGCCAGTCCGAGGATGAGGACGCGGGTGCCAAGCGCGGTATAGCCGCCCAGCGGCGGCATCCAATAGGGCGCAAGCAACAAGGCCGCCCAAATACAAACGAGTACGGCCAGCTTGCGGGCGGTGTCACTCTCCATCATGTCATCATGCCTTCTTCGCCCAACAGTCCGCGCGGGCGGATGAGCAGAACAACCGCCATCAACACGTACATGATGGCTTCACTGGCGGCCGGCAAAAACACCGCGGTGATGCCGGAGGCCACGCCGATCAACAGCCCGCCCAGCAGCGTGCCGGTGAGACTGCCGACGCCGCCGACGATGATGGCGATAAAGCTCGGCATCAGAAGGCCGGCCCCCATCGTCGGTTCCAGACCAAGCTGGCCGGCCGCGAGCACGCCGCTGAGACCGGCAAGAAAGATGCCGGCCGCGAAATTGAGCGAACGCAGCATGCCGACATTGACGCCGAGTCCGGAGACCGTTTCGAGGTCGAGCGTGCCCGCGCGAATGCGGATGCCGAGGCGCGTATAGCGCAACAGGACAAACAGCAGCGTTACGGCCAGCGCCACTGTCGCGACCATGAACAGGCGATAGCCGGTAATGAAGAAGAATTCATTGCTCAACGGCTGCGCCAGAATCGCCGGCACCGTGACCGGCTTACCTTGCGCCCCCCAAATGAAGCGCGTCCCATCCTCGAAGATGAAGGCAAGACCGAACGTCAGCAGCAGGCTGTAGAGCGGGTCGCGCCCATAAAGTGGGCGGATCAGCACCCGTTCGACGGCGATTCCGATGACGGCAGTGAGCGGCGGCGCGATCAGCAGGGCACCCCAGAAGCCCACGTAGGGCGTGATCGTGTAGGCGATATAGCCGCCGACCACGAGGAAGCCGCCGTGCGCGAAATTGATGACGTTGCTGAGGTTAAGGATCAACGACAGGCCGAGCGCCATGAGCACGTAGAAGGCGCCGATGATGAGCCCGTTGGTGACGTTGAACAGCAGAAGTTGCAGCATGGCTCGACACTCGGCTCCCCAAACCGGCGCGTGAATGCGGGACGCCTGGGGAGCGAGGACGGCTCCCCAGGCGAACGATTGACAGGATATCAGCTTAGGCCGGCCACTTCAGCGTGCAGCCGGTTTCGCTTACCGGCGGATTGGTCTTGTCGCCGGCGACCACGTGATCGACGCGGAACAGGTCCTCCGGATCGCCCGCCGCCTTCGACAGGGCCTCGCCGACGAAGGCCGACGACATCAGCTGATGATCGCCATCGCGGTAATAGACCTTGTTCGGCTGCAGCTTGACCTCGGGCGGCAATTCGAAATTGCCCAGCGCCTTGGCGAGCTTCTCGGCATCGAGCGTCTTTTCGTGATTAGCCGCGAGCGCGTAGGTTTGCACCGAGGTGAAGCCGAACCAGGTGCGCGCGGTCGGCACCTTGCCATTGCTGCGCTTGCGGATGTCGGCGACGAACTGATCGACATGCGCCACGCCCGGCTGCTTCCAGTACCACTCGAACATCCAGATGCCGACGCGCGCCTCCGGCGGCATGGCTTCGAGCGACTCGAGCTCCTGCTGCAAGCCGGCGACGTGGATCTGCTTGTCGATGCCGAACTGGGCAATCTGCTTGAGGCAGTTCACCATGTCGGAACCTTGCGGCAGCACCAGGAGCACGTCGGGATTGGCCGCGCGCGCCTTGATGAGATAGGCCGAGAAGTCGGTGGTGCCGAGCGGGGTTAGCTCGTTGCCGGTCATGGTGCCGCCGAGCTTCTTCAGATTGGCGAGACCCGCCTCCTGCAGCGTGTGGCCGAAAGCATAGTCCGGCGTGATGAAGTGCCACTTTTTGCCGTACTTGGTGAACAGAAGCTCCGCCACCGAGTTGGCTTCGGCGCGCGTCGTGTTGCAGACGCGATAGACGTTCCATTTGCAGTCTTTGCCGGTGATGCCGTCGGTATGGCCGCCGGAAACGACGTGCAACACCTTCTTTTCGGCCGTGACCTGCGCCATCGCCTGGGCGATGCCGGAGTTGACGTCGCCGATGATGAACTGCACCTGATCGCGGTCGATCAGCTTGCGCGTCTTTTGCACGCCGGTGCCGACGTCGTTCGCCGAGTCTTCCACCAGCAATTCCAGCGGACGGCCGAGCACGCCGCCTTTGGCATTGATCTGCTCGACGGCGAACTTGGCGCCGAGCACCTCGTTGTTTGCGACAGCGGCATAGACTCCGGTCAGTGGGTCCACCATGCCGATTTTGATAGCATCGGCCGCGCGCGCGGCGATGACGAAAGGCGAAGCGATTTGCGCCGCGCCGGCAAGCGCTGCGGTCTTGATCACCGTGCGGCGATCGATGCGTTTTGAAAACAAGTCTGCTGCCATTGGTACCCTCCCGAGACCTTTTTCGACGTTAGATTTTTTTTGAGGCCACCGCCTTTCGCGGTATCGAAACGAGATGCCGATCGTGCGTTTGTCCTCTCGGACGCACACTAGGATGCGCCAATGTTCGGAAGCAAGGCTCCACCAATTCTCCGGTGCATTTTTTCGCGGATGCGCCGGTGGATACCGCCCAAGCAGTGGGAAATAGCCAATCAACTTTTGTCTAAACGGCGACAACTAAACATTGAAATGATTGATATTTTTCCTCTATTCGTGCCGAGTCGGTCGTGCCTGTGAGTAAATTTAGGCACAATCACCGTATCGTCGCCATGAGTCGCTGCCAGCAGTTTTCGACGTGGGACGCAGCGCACCTTAAGCCCGGCCAAACAGGAGACCGTCCGTGAGAGGAATTTTCTTGAGGCTCGCCATCGTGTGGCGAATTGCCAGCCCCTATTTCGGCTCCGAGGACCGCTGGCCCGGCCGCGTCCTGCTGGCGGCGGTAATCGCCATCGAGCTTTCGATCGTCGGCATTACCGTGCTGATCAACGAATGGAACGCGCGCTTCTACAATGCGCTGCAGGACCACAATTGGAACGCCTTCGTCTATCAGCTCGGTTATTTTTGCGTGCTGGCGTCGATCTACATCCTGCTCGCCGTCTATCAGCTCTACCTCAATCAATGGCTGCAGATCCGCTGGCGGCGCTGGCTGACCGCGGTCTATCTCGATCATTGGATGGAGGGCGCCAACCACTACCGCATGCAGCTCCTGGGCGACGCCGCCGACAACCCGGATCAGCGCATCTCCGAGGACATCGCGCAATTCATCGCGCTGACGCTGGGGATCGGCCTGCAACTGCTCAATTCCTGCGTCACGCTGTTTTCCTTCATGATCATTCTATGGTCGCTGTCGGCGGCTGCGCCGCTGCACGTGTTCGGGCTCGGCTTCGACATTCCGGGTTACCTGCTCTGGGCGGCTTTGATCTACGCCTGCATCGGCACCACGTTCACGCATCTGATCGGCCGCCCGCTGATCGCGCTCAACTTCCAACAGCAGCGCTACGAAGCGGATTTCCGCTTCAATCTGGTCCGGGTGCGCGAGAATTCCGAACAGATCGCCTTGCTCGACGGCGAACGCGCGGAGCGCGACCGGCTGCTGACGCGGTTCGGCAATGTCGTGGCCAACTGGCTCGCGATCATGTCGCGACAGAAGAAGCTCACCTTCTTCACCGCCAGCTACGCCCAGGCGTCGGTGGTGTTCCCCTTCGTCATGGTGAGCCCGGCCTATTTCGCCAATGCGATCCAGCTCGGCGGCTTGATGCAAACGGCGAACGCGTTCGGCCGCGTGCAGGAAGCCCTGTCGGTGTTCGTGAGCCTGTACCGCAGTCTCGCCGAGTGGAGCGCGGTGATCGAGCGACTGTCGGGCTTCGACCAGTCGGTGGCCAACGCCCGCGCGGTGGCGGTGACGCCGCCGGTGATCGGCGTTGCGCCGGGCGAGGCCGCCGCCGTGTCGATCAAGGATCTGGCAGTGCGGCTGCCGAACGGCGTGCCGCTGCTCAACGCCGACGACATCTCGATCGCGCTCGGCGAGCGGGTGCTGGTGAGTGGGCCGTCCGGCGCCGGCAAATCGACCCTGTTCCGCGCGCTCGCCGGCATCTGGCCGTTCGGCGCCGGCACCATCACGGTGCCGAAAAACGCCCGGGTGATGATCCTGCCGCAACGGCCGTATTTTCCGATCGCGCCGCTGGCCGCCGCGGTCGCTTATCCGGCGGAGCCGGGGACGTTCGACGCCGCCCGTGTCGCCGAACTCGTCAGCGCGGTTGGCTTGCCGGACCTTGCCACCCGCATCGAAGAAGAAGCGCACTGGAACCGCATGCTGTCGCTCGGCGAACAGCAGCGGCTCGGCATCGCCCGCGCCCTGCTGCACGCGCCGGACTATCTGTTCCTCGACGAGGCCACCGCCTCGCTCGATGAGCCGTCGGAAGCCGTGCTCTACCGGCTGCTGCAACAACAGCTCGCCGGCGCGACCATCGTCTCGATCGGTCACCGGTCGACGCTCGCCGCATTCCATCGCCGGCGCCTCATCTTCACGCGCGAGGGCGACCACTATGCCGTGCGCGAGGGCAACCTGGCGCCGGCTGCGTAGCAGCCGCACAAGCGGACGGCCGGCCACAAATGAAGAGCGGCGGCTCTTTGGAGAGCCGCCGCCCGGTCAAGCCAAAGAGGCAGTGATTGGCTTATTTGAGAGCCGACAGAGTGGTGTCGAATTTCAGGGTCGCTACGAA
>DATJVE010000082.1:0-2766 GCA_035501975.1 Pseudolabrys sp. | reverse complement strand
CCCACCGCAGGCAGGATTCGATTCAACCCCGCTAACACAGCGTTTTGCCACGGGCGCGGCAGCGGTTGCGGTGCGGCGGGACGGGGGGAAATCCCCGTCTCTCAAACCACAATTCCCGCACTACCGCAATGCACCTTATCGCTTGTGATCCGCCCCTTACATGCGACAAACGGTTTGCCCCCAGATCAGTTGGGGACGCCGCATTTACGCCACGTCCGCGCGGCTTGGTGGCGCCAGCAGCTGCCGCCGGCGGCCGGTCAAGCCTTGCTTGCTAGGGCTTTCGCGGGCATGACCCAACGGGACCGAATAAACTGCCGGGTGGGCAGCGATTCGCCCCGCTTGCCGGCGGACAGCAGGTTGCGCGGGAACGGAATGATGGGGATTTTCGGGTATCGCAGGCACGCGTTCTGGGGCCGGGCATGGCTCGCGCCACTGGTGCTCACCGCGGCGCTGGTAAGCCTGCCCGCCGAGCGGGCTGCCGCGCAGGGCGCCGTGCGCTCGGTGCACAAAGATTGGCAGATCCGCTGCGATACGCCGCCGGGCGCCAAGACCGAGCAATGCGCCCTCATTCAGAGCGTTACGGCGGAAGACCGGGCCAATGTCGGCCTCACCGTGATCGTGCTCAAGACCGCCGACCTCAAGAGCCGGCTGATGCGGGTGGTGGCGCCGCTCGGGGTCCTGCTGCCGTCCGGCCTCGGCCTGAAGATCGACAATGTCGACATCGGCCGCGCCGGCTTCGTGCGCTGCCTGCCCAACGGATGCATCGCCGAAGTCGTCATGGACGACGCGCTGATCGCCAAGTTGCGCACCGGCAAGACCGCGACCTTCATCATCTTCCAGACGCCCGAGGAAGGCATCGGCTTCCCCTTAAGCCTTGCCGGTTTCGGCGAGGGCTATGATAAGTTGCCCTAAAGGACCGTTCCCCTCTCCTCTTCCGCAAATGCTTTTGATCAAAACCTATCTCGACAAAAGCCCGATCCACGGCATCGGCGTCTATGCCGGCGAGACGATCCGCAAGGGCGCCAAAATCTGGCGCTTCGTCTACGGCTTCGACCGTTTCTACAACCGCCGCACGCTCGCCAAGCTGCCGAAGCAGGCCAAGAACTACATCAAGCTGCACGGCTACCAGTGGGGCAAGGAAATCCTGCTGTCGATGGACTACGACGGGTTCATGAACCATTCGGACAACGCCAATACCTATTTCCACAACGGCTACGTCGTCGCCCGCTGCAGGATCCGCAAAGGCACCGAGATCACCAACGACTACCGCGCCTTTGAAGCGTCCTATTGCGCGGCGTTTCTGAAGACGAAAAAACCGGGGCGGTAAAAAGCGCGCTGGGCCCACGCCGGCGGATGCCCACGCCATTGGGCAGTTCTTCGGATACGCTGCATGCCCCATCGCCGGGCTTGTGCCGGCCATCGATGTCTTTACTGTTGAGGCAGCAAGTGAGGCCGGAGTGTCGCGGTGAATATCGGTTTCGTAGGTCTCGGCGCGATGGGGCAATTGATCGTGCCCCGACTCATGAACGCCGGTCATGAACTCACCGGCTGGAACCGCTCGCGCGACAAGGCGGCGAGCCTCCTGGAAGCGGGCATGCGCTGGGCCGCGAGCCCGCGCGCCGTGGCCGAGCAATCCGAACTGGTGTTCTCCATCGTCACCGACGCCAAGGCGGTGAAGGCGGTGGCGCTCGGCAAAGACGGTATCGTCGCCGGCCTCAAGCGCGGTGGCATCTATGTCGACATGAGCACCATCGAGCCGGAGGAAAGCCGCGCCGTCGCCGCGGAGTTCGCGCGCGCCGGCTCGATCATGCTCGACGGCCCCCTTTCCGGCTCGCCGGTCACCGTGGTGCAAGGCAACGCCTCGATCATGATCGGCGGTGACGAGGCCGCTTACGAGCGCATCAAGCCGGCGCTGCTGGCGATCGGGCCGAAAGTGACGCGTATCGGCGGCAACGGGCTTGCGTGCCAGATGAAGATCGCGGTCAATCTTTTGCTGATGATCGAGGTGATCGCGTTCGGCGAAGCGGTGGCGCTCGCCGAGAAGGGCGGCGTCGAACGCGCCGTCGCGCTCGATGCGATACTCAAGAGCGTCGCCGCCTCGCCGGTGCTCGGTTATCGCGGGCCGTTTATTCTCGCCGGCAAGATGCCGGAGGTGCCGCTCGCCGACGTCACCCTGCAGCAGAAGGACATGCTGCTCGCGCTCAATCTCGGCCGCACGCTCGGCTCGCCGGTGCCGCTCGCCGCCGCGGCCAATGAAATGATGAATGCCTGCCGCGGCCTCGGCATCGACGGCAACGATTTCGTGGTCGCGCATCGGGTCTACCGTTTGCTGGGAGGACAGACATGACATCGTCGGCGGAAAAATTCGGACGCGCTTTGGGCAAGGCGGTGAAAGGCGCCGCCACCGCATGGAAGGAAGGCGAGCCGGCACCGGTCATGTACCGCACCAATTTGCGCGACGTGCCGAAGGTCGAAGGCCTCAAGCGCGACGACGGCTGGGTCGACATGCAGGTGCAGTTCCTGATCGACAAGAAGACCGCCGGCGCCGGCCACGTCGTCGGCTGGACCGTGCTCAAGCCCGGCGCGCGTCATGAGAACCATCGCCATCACAATTGCGACGAGTTCTTCATCGTGCTCAAGGGCAAGGGCCATATCTATACCGACCATGGCGACAAGCCGTCGGCGGAAGGTGACGTGGTCTATTCGCCGCGCGGCTGCTGGCACGGCTTTAACAACACGTCGGACGAGGACGTGGTGCTGGTCTGG
>DATJVE010000081.1:0-7178 GCA_035501975.1 Pseudolabrys sp. | reverse complement strand
GGCCGGACTGCCGTTCAAGGAGATTTTCGCCGGTCACGGCGTCGAAGCATTCTTCGGCGAGTCGCTCGTCTTCGGCAAAAACAACACGGTGCTCGAGGATATGCATCACGTGCCGCTCTCGATCGGCATCCTGCCGACCGTGATGATGGCGATCGGCTTCGTCATCGCCTGGCACTTCTACATCCGTCGCCCGGACATCCCGGCCGAGCTCGCCCGCACGCAGGAAGTGCTCTACAAGTTCCTGCTCAACAAGTGGTACTTCGACGAGATCTACGACGTGATCTTCGTGCGGCCGATGAAGTGGCTCGGCCGTCTGTTGTGGAAGGGCGGCGATGGCTGGTTGATCGACGGCTTCGGCCCCGACGGCGTCTCCGCGCGCGTGCTCGACGTCACCCGCAACGTGATGCGGCTGCAGACCGGCTACCTTTACCACTACGCCTTCGCCATGCTGATCGGCGCGGCGATCTTCATCACTTGGTTCATGTTCGCGGTGCACTAGCGCATAGACTCATGCGCAAGGAATTCTCATGAATTGGCCGATCCTTTCCGTCACCACTTTCCTGCCGATCCTCGGCGCGCTGCTCGTGATGCTGCTGGCGCGCGGCAACGGGCCGCTCGCCAAGGGCACCGCGCGCTGGGTGGCGCTGTGGACGACGCTGGTCACCTTCGCCATCTCGCTGGTCATGGTGTGGCGCTTCGATCCGACCTCGCCGGAATTCCAGTTCGCCGAGAAGCACGACTGGCTGGGCGTCGCCTCCTACCACATGGGCGTCGACGGCATTTCGCTGCCCTTCGTGATCCTCACCACCGCGCTGATGCCGATCTGCATCCTGGCGAGCTGGACGGCGATCCAGAAGCGCGTGAAGGAATACATGATCGCGTTCCTGGTGCTGGAAACGCTGATGGTCGGCACCTTCTCGGCGCTCGACCTGGTGCTGTTCTACCTGTTCTTCGAAGGCGGCCTGATCCCGATGTTCCTGATCATCGGCGTGTGGGGCGGGCCGCGGCGGGTCTATGCCAGTTTCAAGTTCTTCCTCTATACGCTGCTCGGCTCGGTGCTGATGCTGCTCGCCATCATGGCGATGTACTGGGACGCCGGCACCACCGACATCCCGGCGCTCTTGCATCACGGCTTCCCGCTGGGCTTGCAGAAATGGGCGTGGTTCGCCTTCTTCGCCTCGTTCGCGGTGAAAATGCCGATGTGGCCGGTCCACACCTGGCTGCCGGACGCGCACGTCGAGGCGCCGACCGCCGGCTCGGTCATCCTCGCCGCCATTTTGTTGAAGATGGGTGGGTACGGCTTCCTGCGGTTCTCGTTGCCGATGTTCCCGATGGCGAGCCATGATTACGCGCCGCTGATCTTCACGCTGTCGGTGGTCGCCATCATTTATACCTCGCTGGTCGCGCTGATGCAGGAGGACGTGAAGAAGCTGATCGCCTATTCCTCGGTCGCGCACATGGGCTTCGTCACCATGGGCATCTTCGCGCTGACGCCGCAGGGCGTCGCCGGCGGCATTTTTCAGATGATCTCGCACGGCATCGTTTCCGGCGCGCTGTTCCTTTGCGTCGGCGTCGTCTACGACCGCATGCACACGCGCGAGATCGCCTTCTACGGCGGGCTGGTCAACCGCATGCCGGTCTATGCCTTCGTGTTCTTGGTGTTCACGCTCGCCAATGTCGGATTGCCGGGCACCTCCGGCTTCGTCGGCGAATTCCTGTCGCTGATCGGCACCTTCAAATCCAACAACGCGGTGGCGACCTTCGCCACGCTCGGCGTCATCCTGTCGGCGGCCTACGCCTTGTGGCTCTACCGCAAGATGATCTTCGGCAACTTGAAGCCGGCGCTGGTCGGCATCAAGGACATGGGCTGGCGGGAAATCCTGATCTTCACGCCTTTGGTCGCGCTGACCATCCTGTTCGGCGTCGCGCCCAAGCCCGTGCTCGACATGTCGGCGGCGTCCGTCGCCCAGCTTCTCGACAACTACAAACATTCCATGGCCGCGATGAATGTGCCGGTCAAGAACGCCGGCGCGGTCTCCATCACCATGGAGCGGGCCGAGATGATCCCAGTGAGCGCCGCCCGATGAACCCGTTGTTGAACATGCCTGGGCTGATGCCGATCCTGCCGGAAGTCGTTTTGGCGATCGGCGGTCTTGTGATGCTGATGGCCGGCGTCGGCGCGCAT
Organism: Pseudolabrys sp.; assembly: GCA_035501975.1. Classification (GTDB taxonomy): domain Bacteria; phylum Pseudomonadota; class Alphaproteobacteria; order Rhizobiales; family Xanthobacteraceae; genus Pseudolabrys. Next base: position 4,993 of record DATJVE010000081.1, on the reverse strand, counting down.
CAGAGCGAACGCAGTTCGCGCATCGTCAACGGTTTCTGCGTCGCCGTGCTGGCGCTCGCCGCCTTCGCCGTGGCGGCGATGCCGCCCGGCCGCTACGAGCTCTTCGGCGGCAGCCTGGTGGTCGATGATTACGCCCGATTCCTCAAGTTGTTGGCGATCACCGGCTCGGGCGGCGCGCTGCTCCTGTCGTTCAACTGGCTCACGCTCGAGAACCAACAGAAATTCGAATACGGCGTGCTGTTCTTGCTTTCCACGCTCGGCATGCTGCTGCTGATCTCGGCCAACGACCTGATCGCGCTCTATCTCGGCCTTGAGATGATGAGCCTGCCGCTCTACGTCGTCGCCGCCTCCAACCGCGACGACGAAAAATCGACCGAAGCGGGCCTGAAATATTTTGTGCTCGGCGCGCTGTCGTCGGGGATGCTGCTCTACGGCGCCTCGCTGATCTACGGCTTCACCGGCACCATCGGCTTCGCCGGCATCGCCAAGGCGACGCAGCAAGGCGCCAATATCGGGCTGATCTTCGGTTTGGTGTTCATGTTCGTCGGCTTCTGCTTCAAGATCTCGGCGGTGCCGTTCCACATGTGGACGCCCGACGTCTATGAAGGCGCGCCGACGCCGGTGACCGCCTTCTTCGCTGCTGCGCCGAAAGTCGCCGGCATCGCCATCTTCGTGCGCGCGACCACGGTCGCGTTCCCCGGCATCACGCACGAGTGGCAGCAGATCGTCGTCTTCGTGTCGATCGCCTCAATGGCGCTCGGCGCTTTCGCCGCCATCGGCCAGCGCAACATCAAGCGGCTGATGGCCTATTCCTCGATCGGCCACATGGGATTCGCGCTGGTCGGGCTGGCCGCCGGCACGGCCGAAGGCGTGCAGGGCGTGCTCGTCTATATGGCGATCTACGTGGCGATGACGCTTGGCACCTTCGCCTGCATCCTGTCGATGCGGCGCGATGGCGTGTTCGTCGAGAACATCGGCGATCTCGCGGGGCTCGCGCGCCGGCAGCCGACCATGGCGTTCTTCTTCGCCATGCTGCTGTTCTCGCTCGCCGGCATTCCGCCGCTCGCCGGCTTCTTCGCCAAATTCTACGTGTTCCTCGCCGCCATCAAGGCCGGGCTCTATACGCTCGCGGTGATCGGCGTACTGACCAGCGTGGTCGGCGCCTTCTACTATCTGAGCATCGTCAAGATCATGTACTTCGACGATCCGGTGAAAGGTTTCGCGCGAATGCCCGGGCTGCTGGCCCTGGTGCTTGGCGTTTCCGGGCTGGTCAACATCCTGTTCTTTGCCTATCCGGCGCCGCTGCTCGGCGCGGCAACGGCGGCCGCGAAGTCGCTGTTCTGAATTCTGAATGAACCGCGAAGCCACGGACCTGGCGGGGGTCCGGCATCTAGCCTACGACACGCTCGGCTCGACCAATGCCGAGGCGCTGGCACTCGCACGTGCCGGCGAGCGCGGCCCGTTGTGGGTCAGCGCGCAGCGCCAGACCGCCGGGCGCGGCCGGCGCGGGCGCGCCTGGGTGTCCGAGCCCGGCAATCTTTACGCTAGCTTGTTGCTGAACGACCCAGGGCCGGCCGAACGCGCCGCGGAATTGTCGTTCGTGACCGCGCTTTCGGTGCGCGACGCCATCGCGCAGGAGGCGCCGGCGCTCACGTCACGGCTCGCGTTCAAGTGGCCGAATGACGTGCTGCTCGCGGGCGACAAGGTCGCCGGCATCCTGATCGAGGGCGAGGTGACGCGCGGCGAGCCGGCGACGGTGGTCGTCGGCATCGGTGTCAATTGCTTGAGCCATCCACTGGAGGCGGCATATCCCGCGACCGACCTGCGCGCGCAGGGCGGCGACGTCGCCCCGCAAAGCCTGCTGGCCAGTCTTTCCGTCGCGCTCTTCAAGCGTCTCGCGCAGTGGAACCGCGGCAACGGCTTTGCCGGCATCCGCAGCGACTGGCTTGCCGCCGCCCACGCCGTGGGGGCGGCGATCCGTGTCAACGATGGGAGTGGGGAGCTGACCGGGCGTTTTGCCGGTCTCGATGCAGCGGGGCGGCTCCAACTCGATCTGCCCGACGGCAGGCGCCAGGAAATCGCGGCGGGCGACGTTTTCCCGATGACGGTCTTGCGGGGCTGAGCATGGCGGCACCGCAACAGCAGCTTGTCTTTGCGCCGCTCGGCGGCGTCGGCGAGATCGGCATGAACCTGTCGATCTACGGGCTCGGCGACGAGCGCCGCCGGCAATGGCTCGCCGTCGATCTCGGCGTGTCGTTCGCCTCCGAAGAGCATCTGCCTGGCGTCGATCTGATCCTGCCGGACATCCGCTATCTGGTGGCGGAGCGCAAAAATCTCGCCGGCCTCGTGCTCACCCACGCGCACGAAGACCATTTCGGCGCCATCCTCGATCTGTGGCCGAAGCTGAACGTGCCGATCTATGCCACGCCGTTCACCGCCGCGCTGCTCGAGGCCAAGCGCGCCAGCGAGCCGGGCGCGCCGGAGATCCCGGTCACCGTGGTGCCGCTCGGCGGCCGATTCACGGTGGGGCCGTTCGACGTCGAGCTGGTCACCATGGCGCATTCCATTCCGGAATCGAATGCGCTGATCATCCGCACGCCGGCCGGCGCGGTGTTGCACACCGGCGACTGGAAGATCGACCCGACGCCAATATTGGGCGACCGGACCGACGAAAGGAAGCTGCGCGCGCTGGGCGAGGAAGGTTGTCTCGCGCTGGTCGGGGATTCCACCAACGCGGTGCGCGAGGGCCGCTCGCCTTCGGAAAAGGACGTGGCGAAAACCATCGCCGAGATCGTCAAGGCTGCGCGCGGCCGCGTGGCGGTGACCACCTTCGCCTCAAACGTCGGGCGCTTGCGCGCGGTGATCGACGCCGCGCGCGCGGCGGAGCGCGAGGTGGTGGTGGTCGGCCGCGCGATGGACCGCATCGTCCAGGTCGCGCGCGAAACCGGCTACATGGAGGGCGTGCAGGATCTTCGCTCGGCCGATGCCTACGGCTATCTGCCGCCCAACAAGGTGGTGGCGCTGTGCACCGGCAGCCAGGGCGAACCGCGCGCGGCGCTCTCGCGGATCGCCCTGGACCAGCATCCCGACGTCACCCTGTCGCGCGGCGATACGGTGATCTATTCCGCCCGCACCATTCCCGGCAACGAACGCGAGGTCGGCCGCGTGATCAACGGCCTGATCGAGCAGGGCATTACGGTCATCACCGATCGCACGCATCTGGTGCATGTGTCGGGCCACCCGCGCCGCGCCGAGCTGGAAGAGCTGATCGGCTGGGTCAAACCGAAGATCCTCATTCCGGTGCATGGCGAGGCGCTGCACCTGTCCGAGCACGCCGCGCTTGCCCGCCGCTGCGGCGTGAAGGAAGTCGTGCAATGCCGCAACGGCGATCTGCTGCGGCTGTCGCCGTCGGCCGCGATCGTCGACGAGGTGCCATGCGGCCGGCTTTACAAAGACGGCTCTCTTTTAGTTGAAGCCGACGCGCGCACGATCGCCGACCGTAGACGCCTGAGCTTTGCCGGCGCGGTGTCGGTCGCGCTCGCGCTCGGCGAGCGCGGCGAGCTTGTCGACGATCCATCGCTCGACCTGCTCGGCATCCCGGAGCGCGACCGCGATGGCGGCCTCATCCACGAGGCGGTCTACGACGCGGTGATCGAGACCTTCGACTCGCTGCCGCGCAAGCGGCGGATGGATCCCGATGCGGTCGCCGAGACCGTCCGCCGGGCGGTGCGCGCCGCGGTCGCCGAGCGCTGGGGCAAAAAGCCGATGTGCCATGTGCATGTCTTGACGGTATGATGGGCGCCGCCGGCCATCGCGTGAGAGCGCAGAAAACAACAGGCAATTTTTTGCGAAGATCATGGGCGGGAAAGTGAAGAGGAAGAGGATGATCGGTCGTCTCAATCATGTGGCCATCGCCGTGCGCGACATCGCCAAGGCGTCGAAGGTCTACAGCGACACGCTGGGGGCGGAGGTGTCCGCCAAAGTGGCGCAGCCGGAGCACGGCGTCTCCACCGTGTTCATCACGCTGCCCAATACCAAGATCGAACTGCTGGAGCCGCTCGGCGAGGGCTCGCCGATCGGCAAATTCCTGGACAAGAATCCCGACGGCGGCATCCACCACGTCTGCTACGAGGTGCCGGACATCAAGGCGGCGCGCGATACCCTCAAGGCGCAGGGCGCGCGCGTGCTCGGCGACGGCGAGCCGAAAATCGGCGCGCACGGCAAGCCGGTGTTGTTCCTGCATCCGAAGGATTTCTGCGGCACTTTGGTCGAACTGGAACAGGCCTGAATGCAAATCAGCGTCGCCACCGCCATCGCCATCTATTTCATCATCTGGTGGGTGGTCCTGTTCGCCGTGCTGCCCTGGGGCGTGCATAGCCAGCAGGAAAGCGGCGAGGTCGCGCCCGGCACCGACCCCGGCGCGCCGGCGGCGCATCTGATCTGGCGCAAGCTCATATGGACGACCATCACCGCGGCGGTCGTGTTCGGCATTCTGACGCTGATCTACCAGGAAAACCTGATCCCGATCGAATTCCTCAAGCGGATCGCCAATCCGCCGCATTCATAAAGCGGCAAGCGTCCGGTATGAAAAAAAGAGCAGGGCGCGAAGCCCTGCTCGTTAATCACAAAGTCCATCCTCGCGTTCTTATTCGCGTTGTCGAGGCGGCGGCGTTTCCGCGCCAAGGACTTGGCTCCTCCCAAGACTTGGACCGCAGCTCGGGACCGGTTTAACGAACCGGTCTCTCCCAGTCTTACAGGTGCACGGACGCTACCCGATTGCCGTCGCGCTGTCACCACGATTCCGTCAAGGCTCGATCACGATCGGGCTGTCGAGCACCAGCGGCGTTCCATGGTTGGTCGGGACGATCACCCGGACCGTCCAAGCCCCCGGTTGGGGCAGGTCGAGCCCGTTCACCTCCCATGTTCCGTCCGGCAGGTGTGCTGCGGCGCGGCTAATCTTGGCGCCGCCGGCAGGCGGATCGAGCGCGAGTTC
>DATJVE010000080.1:0-83687 GCA_035501975.1 Pseudolabrys sp. | reverse complement strand
GGCCGAGCTCGACGCCGGCGACGCGCGGCTCAAAGCCTTTTCCGGACGGCTGCTGGCGCGGCTTGCCGCGCCGGAGCGCAACGACGAGACGCAGGCGCGCGCGCTGGTGCGCGACCTGGTGCTGGCATTGCAGGCGGCGCTACTCGTCAATTACGCGCCTGCGGCGGTGGCGGATGCGTTTTGCGCCTCGCGGCTCGGCGGCGAAAGCGGCGGCGCTTTCGGCACGCTGCCGCGCGGCGCCGATTTGCGCGCGATCGTCGAGCGGGCAAGCCCGCTGAATTAAAGCTTCCCGAACACCGCCGCGACCAGCGCCACTTGCGCCGCGAAACCGACGGCGAAGGCGAGCGTGCGCAGCACCGGAATGCCGAGCGTGTAGACGATGACGTGCGCCAGCCGCGCCCAGAAATAAACCGCGCAGGCGAGCGCAGTACTTTCCGTCGAATGATGCTGCAGGTCGAGGATCAGCACCAGCGGCGCGAAGATCACCAGGTTCTCGACCGCGTTGGTGTGGGCGGAATAGAGCCGCTGCGCCCACGGCGACTGCGGCTTGTCGTTGCGCGAGGGATTGGCCATCGCGCCCATCAGCCCGCGCACCACGATGCGGTCGAGTATGTAAGGAATCCACAAGATTCCAGTCAGGATGACCGTGAGCGTCAGCCACATCAGTTCCCTGGACATTGCCATCCCCCGTGTTTGGTTTTGCCGGCGAGGAGAAGACTAATGGATAGCGGCGCGGCTGTCGCCGCCTGAGGCCATCAACGGCATGTCATCAACGCAAAAGTGATTTAGCGATGACATAGAGCCCGACGGCGATGACAACACCGGAGAAGGTGCGCGTCAGCACATGCTTCGAGCGGCCGGCGAGATGATGCGCGAGGCGCGTGCCGATCAGGCCGCCCAGCGCGCCGCCGCCGATGAACAGCAAAGCGAGCGGCCAGTCGATCAGGCCAGACCAGGCATAGCTCGCCGCGGTCGTCGCCCCGAAGGCGGTCACCGACACCAGCGAGGAACCGATGGCATTGATCAGCGGCATGGCGGTCGCGCCCATCAGCCCCGGCACGATGAGGAAACCGCCGCCGATGCCGAAAAATCCGGACAGAGCTCCGGTCAAAAACCCGATGCCGATGAGCAAGGGCAGCAGCCGCGGCATGCTCTCGCGCGTGAGCTTGACGTCCGGATTGCCGCCCGACTTGCGCGGCCGCAGCATGGCGAGGCCGATTACCACCATCAGCACGCCGAACAGCATCAGCAGGCGGCCGCCGTCGACCATCTTGCCGAGTTGAGCGCCGCCGGCGGCGCCGGCGATACCGGCGAGCGCGAACACCAAGGCACAAGGCCATTTCACGGTGCGCGCCCGAGCGTGGCCGGCAAGATTGGCGGCGGCGCTTACGGCGACGGCGATGGCGCTGGTGCCGATCGCAATATGCGGCGAGTGGACACCGACCACATAAACCAACAGCGGCACTGCCATGATCGAACCGCCGCCGCCGATCAGGCCGAGTGTGAAGCCGACCAGGCTGCCGGAGCCAATCGCGAGCAGGTCGTGCAGCATGGCGGGCTTTCGGCGTCGATTATCGAAGCTGCAACATGGCGGCGAGCCGAGCGAGCAATCCGCCTGCCGGGCGCGGAGCGGTGTTGCGCGCGGACTTGTCCGAACGCTTATTTCCATTCTTGGCCGAAGTCGGCAGGCCGGCACGCTTCCAATCTTCGATACCGCCGCCGAGCAGATAGACCGCGCATTGGCCGGAAGCGGCGGCGAGCCGCTTGGCGTTCATCTTGGTGCGGGCGCCGGACTTGCAGTGATAGATCAGCACGGTGTCGCCAGCGCGCGCCGGGTGTTCGGCGTCGATCTGCGACAGCGCGTGGTGCCGCGCGCCGGGGATGTGCTCGCCGGCATGCTCGTGGGCTTCGCGGATGTCGATGAGCACCGCGCCACTGCGGACGAGAGCGGCGGCTTGTTGGGGCGAAATCGTTTTCATTCTTCTTGCTTTCTTGGTGGCGGGGGGTGGCAAAACGTCAGTCGCAATAGATGCCCTTGAGCAACACGAGCATGCGCCGCGCGTCGCGATCAGCGATTCGGTAGTACACGCTCTGCGCCTCGCGGCGCGTCGCCAGCAGGCCTTCCGCGCGCATCTTGGCGAGATGCTGCGACAGCGCCGACTGGCTGATGCCGACCGCTTCGACGAGGTCGTTGACCGATAATTCGCGCGCCTGCACCAGCCGGCACAGGATCAAGAGCCGATTTTCGTTGGCGAGCAGCTTGAGAAGCTGCGCCGCCTGGTTGGCCTTCGCTTCAAGGCCGGAGATACCGGCGCTGCGGAGGTGGATTTGGCGGGGCATAGGTCGATCTCATGAATTAGAAGCAACTTAATTAGGGAACGCTAATATATAAATCAAGCCATGGCTTCGAAGCTGCGGCGGCCGCCGCCGGAGGTCAGCTCCAGCTTTTCACTTTGACGTAGGAGCCCGGCGCGTCCTCGATCGGCGCAAACTTAGCCCCGCCGATGGCGCGCGCCGGCACGGTCTCGGCGCCTTGCGCCTTGACCCAATCGAGCCAATCCGGCCACCAGGAGCCGGGATGCTCGGTCGCCTTGGCGAGCCACTTGTCGACGTCGGCGCCGCGCGGCGCCGGCCCGGTCCAATACTGGTATTTCGGTTTGGCCGGCGGATTGACCACGCCGGCGATATGGCCCGAGCCGGCCAGCACGTACTTCACCGGGCCGGCGAAGAATTTCGAGCCGAACAGCACCGATTTTGCCGGCGCGATGTGGTCCTCGCGGGTGGCCAGATTGTAGATCGGCACCGTCACCTTCTTCAGATCGAGCGTCTCGCCGGCGATCTTCATCTTGCCTTTGGCCAGCGTGTTGTTGAGATAGCAATTGCGCAGATAGAACGAATGGTTGGCCGCCGGCATGCGGGTGGCGTCGGAATTCCAATAGAGAATATCGAACGGGAACGGCTTCTTGCCGCGCATGTAGTTGTTGATCACATAAGGCCAGACCAGATCGTTGGAGCGCAACATGTTGAAGGCCGTCGCCATGCGATCGGCCTCGAGATAGCCTTGCTCCGCCATGTGCGCTTCCAGCTGCTCGACCCGTTCTTTGTCGACGAAAACCTTCAGGTCGCCGGCATAGGTGAAATCGACCTGCGCGGCGAACAGCGTGGCGGACAGCACGCGGGTATCCCCTTTGGCCGCAAGATAGGCGAGCGCAATCGCGAGCAGCGTGCCGCCGACGCAGTAGCCGATGGTGTGGATTTGCTTCTCGCCGGTCGCTTCCTCGACTGCGTCGAGCGCGGTCAGCACGCCCTCGCGCATATATTGCTCAAAGCTTTTCTTGGCGAGCCGCGCGTCCGGATTGACCCAGGAGACGACGAACACGGTGATGCCGCTGTCGACGCACCATTTGATGAAGGATTTCTCCGGCGTGAGATCGAGGATGTAGAACTTGTTGATCCAGGGCGGCACGATCAGCAGCGGGATCTTCAGCACTTCCGACGTGGTCGCTTCGTACTGAATGAGCTGGATCAATTCGTTCTGCAAGATCACCTTGCCCGGTGTGAGCGCGAGATTGCGCCCCACTTCGAACGCGTTCGGGTCGGATTGAGTGATCTTGAGATGGCCATGCCCCGCCTTGATGTCCTCGGTGAGCATATGCATCCCGCGCACGAGGTTTTCCGCTTTCGAGTCGAGCGTCTCGCGCAACAGCTCGGGATTGGTGAAGACGAAATTCGACGGCGCGATCGCGTTGGCGATCTGCTTGACGTAGAACGCGGCCTTCTGCCGCGTATGCTCGTCGACCTCCGCATCGCGCACCAGCTTCTCGGCCCATTGCACGCTGAGCAGATAGAGCTGCTTGAGGAAATCGAAGAACTGGTTCTGCGACCATTCCGGACCGGCGAAGCGCTTGTCCTTTGGGTCCGGCGCGACCGCCGGCGCGGCCTCTTCGCCGGCCAGCCTTTTGGCCGCCACCGCCCACAGGTCGAGGAAGGCGCGGCCGAGACTGGTCTGCAATTCTAATGCGCGTTCGGGATCGGACAGCCAGTATTCCAGGATCTGGCCGACGGTCTTGACCATGTCGGCGATGTCTTCGGCCGCCTCGCTTTTGATCTTGCCTTCCTCGCGCGGCTTCAAATAGGCGGCCAGCGCCTTGCCCCCTTCCTCGACCAGACGAGCGACATTGTGCGCGAGGGCCTCGATCTCCACCGAGCCGATCTTCGCCTGGTCCTTGGCCGTTTCCTTGACCGGCTCTTTGGCCGGTGCGGTGCTGCGCTTTTTCATCGATTTCAAGTCGGTCCCCGCGCTCAGAATTGGCTTGGACCGCGCCCCACCGCAAGGTCCGTGTCCGGATATGGCTTAGCCGGCTTTGCGCGCCGTTCCGATGACAGCGCGCCGACCTTGCTCCGGCCATAATAAAACGGTACCGGGCTTATAGTATAATTCGTTGAGTCTGCATCGATTTCCAGACCGAAGGGCATATGTTGCAGCGCAAGGTGCATGTCTTTGGGCGAGCGGTTCTGGTGGCCTTGGGCCTCGCAGTAGCGCTCTGCGGCTGCTCGGCGGGGGCGATCGTCGACAAGCTGCCGGGCGACATGGGCGAGCCGGCCGATACCCCGGCGCGGCCGGTGACGCCTTACGTCTACCCGGCGGTGCACGATATGCCGGCGCCGCGGGCAACCCCGCCTATGACCGAGGAGCAGCAGGTCCAAATGGAAAAGGACCTGACGGCCACGCGCGATAGTCAGGAAACGGCAATAAAGGCGACGGAGGCGGCCGAAGCGGCGGAAGCAGCCGCCGCCGCCAAGAAAAACGACGCCGCGAGCGCGAAGGATGGCGCAAAGACCAACCCATGATACAAGCCTGCCGGGGTCACGCCGGTCGGCTTAAAGGGCAGCCGACCTAAAGGTTTGAGACAATGGAAGACTTTTACCGCATCCGCCGCTTGCCGCCTTACGTGTTCGAAGAGGTGAACCGGGCCAAGGCGCGCGCCCGCAATGCCGGGGCGGACATTATCGACCTCGGCATGGGCAATCCCGATTTGCCGGCGCCCGCTCATGTCATCGAGAAGATGAAGGAGACGTTGGGCCGGCCGCGCACTGACCGCTATTCCGCCTCGCGCGGCATTCCGGGGCTGCGCCGCGCGCAAGCCGCCTATTACGAGCGCCGGTTCGGGGTGAAACTCAATCCCGATACGCAAGTGATCACCACGCTCGGTTCCAAGGAAGGCTTCGCCAACGTGGCGCAGGCGATCACCGCGCCGGGCGACGTCGTGCTGGTGCCCAATCCGAGCTATCCGATCCACGCCTTCGGCTTCCTGATGGCGGGCGGCGCTATCCGCTCGGTGCCGTCGGAACCGACGCCGAACTTCTTCCATACGCTGGAACGCGCGATCGTCCATTCGATTCCGAAGCCGACCGCGGTGGTGGTCTGCTATCCGGCCAATCCGACGGCTTGGGTGGCCAGCCTCGATTTCTACAAAGACCTCGTCGCCTTCGCCAAGAAACACAGCATTCTGGTGCTGTCCGATCTCGCTTATGCCGAGGTCTATTTCGACGACAATCCGCCGCCGTCGGTGCTGCAAGTGCCGGGCGCGATGGATGTCACCGTCGAGTTCACCTCGATGTCGAAGACCTACTCGATGCCGGGCTGGCGCATTGGCTTTGCCGTCGGCAATGAGCGGGTGATCGCCGCGCTCGGCCGCGTCAAGTCCTATCTCGACTACGGCGCCTTCACCCCGGTGCAGGTTGCGGCAACCGCTGCGCTCAATGGACCCGACGATTGCATCAAGGAGATGCGCGAAACGTACAAGCGCCGCCGCGACGTCCTGGTGGAAAGCTTCGGCCGCGCCGGCTTCCATGTGCCGGCGCCGCGCGCCTCGATGTTCGCCTGGGCGCCGATCCCGGAGCCGTTCAAGACCTTGGGCAGCGTCGAGTTTTCCACGCTTCTGGTCGAAAAGGCCGATCTCGCCGTCTCGCCCGGCATCGGTTTCGGCGAATATGGCGAGGGCTTTGTGCGCATCGCGCTGGTGGAGAACGAGCAACGCATCCGCCAGGCCGCGCGCAACGTCCGCCGTTTCCTCGAAACCGGGCCGGAAAAACTGCATAACGTCGTTCCACTCGCCACACGCCGCTAGCTCCCATGGTCCAATCGCTGAAAGTCGGTGTCGCCGGTTTGGGCACGGTCGGCGCCGCCTTGATCGCCCAGGTCGCGCGCGAGCATGCGGCGCTCGCCGCGCGCTGCGGGCGGACAATCGAGATCGTCGCGGCCTGCGCGCGCTCGCGGACCAAGGACCGCGGCATCGATCTGAAGAAAATGCGATGGTTCGCCGATCCGGTGGCGCTGGCGCGCGCGCCGGACATCGATGTGTTCGTCGAGTTGATTGGCGGCGTCGGCGATCCCGCCAAGAGCGCGGTGGAAGCCGCGCTTGCGTCGGGCAAATCGGTGGTCACCGCCAACAAGGCGCTGCTCGCCAAGCACGGCGTCAAGCTCGCGACGCTGGCCGAGAAGCGGCACGCTGCGTTGAACTTCGAAGCGGCGGTCGGCGGCGCCATCCCGATCGTGAAGACCTTGCGCGAAGGGCTCGCCGGCAACGTGTTCGAGCGCGTCTACGGTATCCTCAACGGCACCTGCAATTACATCCTCACCCGCATGGAGCAGGATAAGCTGCCTTTTGCGGACTGCCTCAAGGACGCGCAGCGGCTGGGCTACGCCGAAGCCGATCCGAGCTTCGACATCGAGGGTCACGACACGGCGCAGAAGCTCGCCATCCTGGCCAGTCTCGCCTTCGGCACCAAAGTCGATCAGGGCGCGGTCTATGTGGAGGGCATTTCCTCGATTCAGCCGGCCGATCTTTCCGCCGCCGATGAACTTGGCTATCGCGTGAAGCTGCTCGGCGTGGCGGTGAAAACCGATAAGGGCATCGAGCAGCGCGTGCACCCGACCATGGTGCGCAAGGATTCGGCGATCGCCCAGGTGATGGGCGTGACCAATGCCGTCACCGTCGACGTCGAAGGGATCAACCCGCTGACGCTGATCGGCCCGGGCGCCGGCGGGGCGGCGACGGCCTCGGCGGTGCTGTCCGACATCGGCGATATCGCGCGCGGCGTGCGCACCGCGCCGTTTGGCCGGCCGATCACGCGGCTCAAGAGCGTGCGCAAGGCGCCGATGCAGCGGCACGAGGGCGGCTATTACATCCGGCTCCTGGCGCGCGATAAGCCGGGCACCGCCGCCACCATCGCCAAGCGGCTCGCCGAGCAGGAGATTTCGCTTGAATCGATTGTGCAGCGTCATCCGACGCATGCGGATACCGACACCAAGCCCGGTTCGGTACCCGTTATCCTCATTACCTATGCAACAACTGAGGATGCCGTGCGCAAAGCCCTTGCGGCGGTGGGGCGCGATAGGGTGATCTCCGGTACGCCGCAGGTGATCCGGATCGAGAAGAACTGAATGCCGGCGGCAACCGGAGCCGTATATCCGCGAGGGGGTGAGTAATGTCATCGATTACCGTACAGCCGGAACTGTTGCTGGAACGCATTCTCAGCCTCGAAATCGTGCGGGTGACCGAGCGCGCGGCGGTCGCGGCGGCGCGTTTGCGCGGACACGGCAAGGACAAAGCCTCCGATCAGGCGGCGGTCGACGCCATGCGTCGAGAGCTGAACAAACTGCCGATCGACGGCACGGTGGTGATCGGCGAGGGCGAGATCGACGAGGCACCGATGCTGTTCATCGGCGAGCGCGTCGGCTCCAAGCACGGTCCAAAGGTAGACATCGCAGTCGACCCGCTGGAAGGCACCACGCTCTGCGCCAAGAACATGCCGGGCGCCATCGCCACCATTGCCATGGCGGAAGCCGGAACGCTGCTGCACGCGCCCGACTGCTACATGCAGAAGATTGCCATCGGCCCCGGCTATCGCAAGGACGTCATCGACCTCGACGCGCCGGCCGACGAAAACATCATCGCGTTGGCCAAGGCCAAGGGCGTCAAACCGGGCGAGATCACCGCCATTCTGCTCGACCGTCCGCGCCACGCCGACATGATTGCGGCCGTGCGCAAGACCGGCGCCGCCGAGTCGCTGATCAGCGACGGCGACGTCGCCGGCGTCATCCATTGCGCCGAACCGAAGACCGGCATCGACATCTATCTCGGCATCGGCGGCGCGCCGGAAGGCGTGCTGGCCGCCGCGGCGCTGCGCTGTATCGGCGGGCAAATGCAGACGCGGCTGATCATCGATACCGAACAATTGCGCGAGCGCACGCTCAAGATGGGCATCAAGGACGCCAAGAAGAAGTACGATATCGACGACATGGTGAAGGGCGACTGCCTCTTTTCCGCGACCGGCGTCACCACCGGCGCCATGCTGCAGGGCGTGAAGTTCGGCAAAGACGTGATTGAGACCGATACGGTGGTAATGCGCTCGGCGACCGGCACCGTGCGCCGCGTCATCGCCGAGCACCGGCAGTTCGATAAGTTTCATATGGACTAGCGCGTCCGCGGGCATTTTACCTCCCGCGTCGCTATATACGGCCGGGTCACGGAGGTTCGCATGACGCGCCTTGTCGCACTGGCTATTCTTTGCAGCTCACTCGTGCTTGCCTCGGCGCGCGCCGAGGATGCGCCGTCGCCGGAGGCGCTGCGCGCCGCGCAGGAATTGTCCGCGATGGTGAGCGGCGACACCATCAACCAGATGAGCGCGGCGATGACGGCGCAGATCTGGCCGAATATCGAGGGCAGCCTGGCCGCCAAGATCGACGCCGCGACGCTGGCCGAATTGCGCGCCGAATTCGAGAAAGCGGTCGCCGTCTTCGCCAATGAAACGATGCAAATGTCGCCGGCGGTTTACGCGCGCAATTTCACCGTACAGGAACTGCACGATATCGTCGCTTTCTACCGCACGCCGACCGGCGCCAAGGCCTTGCATACAATGCCGAAAGTGATGAGCGAGGTCATGGCGCAAATGGGCCCGCGCGTGCAGGCGTTCCAGCAGGACCTCAATGCCAAGATGGTCGCCATCCTGGAAAAGCACGGCTACAAGAACTGACGCCGGCGGTCGATGACGATGGCGGCCTTGCCGGCGACAGTTCTCAATTCATCCGAACGCTTCTTCCTCGGCGTGGAAAAATCCGCGACCGATAAGGCTTGGCGCGACCGTTTGGACGAGCGCGGGCAGGCGCGGGCGCTGGCGATTGCGCAGCGCGCCGGCGTGCCGGAATTGCTGGCGCGCGTGCTGGCCGGGCGCGGCGTCGAGGCGGACGCGGTCGCCGCCTATCTCGATCCCAGCATTCGCGCGCTGATGCCCGATCCGCATGTGCTTACCGACATGGAAGCGGCAAGCGCGCACTTGGCGCATGCCGTCATCCATGGCGAGAGCGTGGCGATTTTCGGCGACTACGACGTCGACGGCGCGACCGCGTCGGCGCTGCTGGCCCGCTATCTGCGCCACTGCGGGCTCGATCCGATGGTGCATATCCCGGACCGGATTTTCGAGGGTTACGGGCCGAACGTGGAGGCGATCCGGGGCTTCGCCGAGCGCGGCGCGAAGCTGCTCGTCACTGTCGATTGCGGGACGACCAGCCATGGCGCGCTCGCGGAAGCCAAGACGCTCGGGCTCGACGCCGTGATCATCGACCATCATCAGGCCGACGCCGAATTGCCGCCGGCCGCCGCCGTCGTCAATCCGAACCGCGCCGATGATCTTTCCGGTCTGGGGCATCTCGCCGCCGTCGGACTCGTGTTTCTGACACTGGTCGCGCTCACGCGCGAGCTGCGCCAGCGTAATTTTTGGACGGGGATGAGGCCGGAGCCCGATCTGTTGTCGCTCCTGCATTTGGTGGCGCTCGGCACCGTCGCCGATGTGGTGCCGCTCACGGGCCTCAACCGCGCCTTCGTCGCCAAGGGCATGATCGCGCTGCGCCGGCGCGACCACGTCGGGCTGACCGCGCTGATGGATGCGGCGCGGCTGTCGGGACCGCCGGAGCCATGGCATCTCGGCTTCCTGCTCGGCCCGCGCATCAACGCCGGCGGCCGCATCGGCCGCGCCGATCTCGGCGCGCGGCTGCTCTTGGAGGAGGACCCGAGCGAAGCCGCGCGCATCGCCGGCGAACTCGACCGCTTGAACCGCGAACGCCAGCAGATCGAGCTCGCGACGGTGGCGCAAGCCGAGGCCGAAGCCATGGCCGCGCTTGGCCTCGAAGAGAAGGGCGCCGTCGTCGTCACCGCGCAGGAGGGCTGGCATCCGGGCGTGGTCGGGCTGGTGGCGGCGCGGCTGAAGGAGCGCTACGGCCGGCCGGCCTTTGCGATTGCTCTCGAACCGGGCGGCACCGGCACCGGGTCGGGCCGCTCGATCGCTGGCGTCGACCTCGGCCAGGCGGTGCGGCGCGCGGTGCGCGACGGCTTGCTGATCAAGGGCGGCGGGCACGCCATGGCGGCCGGTGTCACGTTGAACAAAGACCGGCTCGCCGGCTTCCGCGCCTTTCTGGAAGATTCGCTGGCCGGCCCGGTCGAGGCGGCGCGGCGTGAGCGCGCGCTGTTGATTGACGCAGCAGTCAGCGCCGCCGGCGTCACGCTGGAACTATGCGATTTATTGTCCCGCGCCGGACCTTACGGCGGCGGCAATCCCGAGCCGCTGCTGGCGCTGCCGGCGCATACACTGGTCTATGCCGACCAGGTCGGCGACAACCACGTCCGCGCGCGCTTCAAGTCCGGCGACGGCAAGATCGTCAACGCCATCGCATTCCGCGCCGCCGGCCAGCCGCTCGGCCGCACGCTGCTCGACAATCGCGGCCGCGCGATGCATGCCGCGGGCAGCCTCGCGATCGACCGCTGGCAAGGCGAGGAGCGGGTGCAGATGCGGCTCGCCGACGTGGCGATGCAGTAGAGCGCGGGCAACCACTATCGGGGTACTGAAGCGAGGGCGCATGCGCGTGGTGCAACGCGTTGGTGCGATTGACACGTTTTGAATCCCGGCCGATAGGATCGGCCAATACGGCACAACCAATAACGAATGCCGGAGAGGCGATGCCGTGTGACGCTTGCCGGGCCACTGCCGATCCGCGACCTGTGAGGAAAAACGCATGATCACGATCACGACCAATCGCCGCCGCTTCCTGACGCTTGCCTCTGCCGTACTGGCGGCGCCCGCATTGTCGCGCCGCGCTTTCGCCGACGCTTGGCCGAAGGACAAGATCATCCGTGCGGTGGTGCCATTTTCCGCCGGCAGCACCGTCGATATTATCGGTCGCGTCGTAATCGATTCACTGTCGCGGCAGCTCGGACAAACGATGATCGTGGAAAACCGTGGTGGCGCCGGCGGCACCATCGGCTCGGCAGCCGTCGCCAAGTCCGATCCGGATGGATACACGCTGTTGATCAACGCCGCCGCGCATTCCGCGGCGCCCGCCGCCTATCCACATATCACTTATGATCCGTCCAAGGATTTCGCCGCCGTCGCCATGTTTGGCGTGGTGCCGAACGTGCTGATGGTGGCGCCATCGAGTGGCATCAAGAGCGCCAAGGAACTGGCCGAGCGCGCTAAGGACGGTCACATGACCTTTTCGTCCGCCGGCGTCGGCAGCGCCACCCACTGGGCGGCCGAACGTTTCATTCTTGCCGCCGGCTTCAAGGCGACGCACATTCCTTTCCGTGGCGGCCCCGAGGCGCTCACGGAAGTGATGACCGGCCGCGTCGACTTCTGCTGCATCGGCATTTCGTCGTCGATGTCGCTGATCAAGGATGGCCGCCTGTTGCCGCTTGCCGTGAGCACGACCAAGCGTTCGCCGGCGCTTCCGAACGTGCCGACCACGATCGAAGCAGGGTTCCCCGATTCCGACTACACGTTCTGGAACGGTATGCTGGCGCCGGCGAAGACGCCGCGGTCGATCGTGGACCGGCTGCACGCCGAGGTGCAGAAGGTGCTGGCTCTGCCGGATGTCCAGGCCAAGCTCGCGCCGCAAGGCGTCGAGCCGATGCCGTTGTCGCCCGCCGAATTCGACGCCATGATCGCCAAGGAGATCGTCTCTAACGTCAAGCTCGCCAAGGCGGCGGGGTTGAAGTTCAACTGATCGGGGCTAAGCCTTCGGGCAAGGCTCGCGCCGGGTCGAGGGAGGAAACAATGAAGAAACTGTCTTTGGTCTTCGCCACTTGGCTGCTCATTTGCGCGTTTGCCGCGCCTATGGCGCGCGCCGAATGGCCGGATCGCCCGATCCACTTCATCGTCGGCTTCGGGCCGGGCGGCGCCAACGACCTGATCGGCCGGTTTGCGGCTGAGGGCGTCGGCAAGCAGTTGCACCAGACCGTGATCGTCGAAAATCGCCCCGGCGCCGGCGCGGTGATCGCCACGGCCTACGTCGCCCATTCCGCGCCCGACGGCTACACGTTCCTGGTCGGCGCGGCGGGCACCATCACCAACAGCCTTCTGTTGAAGGATCTGCCTTACAAAGACGAAGATCTGGTGCCGGTCGGCATGATCGCGGTCGCACCCTCGACCATCATCGTCCATCCGAGCGTGCCGGCGAGCAACATGAAGGAGTTCATCGCCTGGGCCAAGTCGCAGAACGGCAAGGCGACCTGGTCGACCGCGGGCACTGGCTCGACGCCGGAATTCGTCGCCGAGATGCTCAAGGAGGCGACCGGGGTGACGCTCACCATCGTGCCGTATCGCAGCGGCGGCGACAGCGTGAACGCGGTGCTCGGCAATACCGTCGCGGCCACCTCGGAAGCGAGCATCGTTGTCATCCCGAAGATCAAGGCCGGATTGCTGAAAGCGATCGCGACGACCTATACCAAGCGCATCAGCATCTATCCCTCCATCCCGACGACGGCGGAGCAGGGGTTTCCGACCGTGCAGATCGGCCACTGGGCCGGCTTGTACGCGCCGAAAGGCACCCCCGATGCCATCCTCGAACGCGTGAATGCGGCCATGCAGGAAGCGCTCAAGACGCCCGAGGTGAAGGACAAGCTGATCAATGCCGGCATCGAACCCGCCGGCGGCTCGGTCGCCGATTTCGTCGCCTTCACCAAGGCGGAGCGCCAGCGGCTGAGCGATCTCGCGGAGAAGATCAAGGTGACGAAGGAGAAGTAAGCGGCGTTAGCCGATCGCTAAAGCCTCGGCAATTTGCTCGGCGCGGGCAAGCTTGTCGGCGCCGAGCACCAGGTTGACGATGGCGTCCGCCTGCGCGGCGCCGATGCTATGCGTTGCCAGCGTCTTAAATTTGCGCACGATGTCGGCTTCCGAGGCGAAACTACTTTCGCTGCCGCGCGGCGCCTCGACGGTTTGCTCGATCCTCGCGCCGTTCTTCAAAGAGACTTCGACGCGCACCATGTGCCGGTAGTTTGAGCCGCGCGCGGTGATGTCCGGGTCGTGCAGCACGCTCACCTTCTTCGACAGCGCGATGCGGCGCGCGTCGTTCACCACGGCATCGGTGAACTGATCGACGAAGACATCGTTTTCGAGCAGCAGCGTGGCGACGCAGAAGGGCAGATTCAATTGCGCCGAGGTCAGTCCCTGCGGCACGTAAGGCCAGCCGACGTGCTCGACCGTCACCTGCGAGCCATGCACAATGATCTTGTCGATATCGCCGGGGCCGAACGGCGTCGTCGCCTGCAGCATGCGAATGGCGTCAAGCGTGGTGTGATTGCTGCCGACGCAGGAATAGAATTTCAGCGAGACGTGCAGCGTCTCCCAGCGCCGGCCGAGTTCCGAGGACAGCTCGGCGAGATTGAAGCGGTCGTTCGAGCGCGAGAATGTCGTGCAGAAGCCGCCATAGGGCGACTCGAAGACATCGACGATGCCGGTGAAGCCGGCGCCCGCCAACAGCGCGCCGTAGAGCCCGCTCTGCGCGGCGCGGCCGGCATGCATGCGCTTGATCATGGCCCCGTATTGCGCCGCCATCAGGCCGGACGACTGCGTGCCGGCGATGCCGAGTGCATGCACCGCCTGTTCGGGAGAAAGGCGGAGAGCGGACGCCGCGCCCGACACCGCGGAAAACACGCCGACTGTGGCGCCCGAATGCCAGCCTTGCCCGATATGCTGTGGACCCATGCATTTGCCGACGCGCGGGCCGATTTCGTAGCCGGCAGCCGCGGCGGTGAGGAAATCGCGGCCGCTCAGGCCGGGGCGCAGCTCGGTGACGGCGATCAGCGGCGGCAAAGTGACTGCGCCGACATGCAGCACGCCCTGGCGATGCACATCATCGAGTTCGAAGCTCTGGATCAGCGTACCGTTGACGAGCGCGGCGTGCGGGGCGGACAGGCGTTCCGCCGTGCCCCAGACGCGGCATCCTTTCGTGGTGTCGACCTTGCCGAGGGTCTGCCGCAGGATGCGGCTCCATTCGAGATCGGCGCCGTAGAGCGCGCAACCGAGCGAATCGAGGATCAAGAGCTTGATGCGGGTGACGACCTCGGCCGGGATAGCGTCGTAACGGAGCTGCGCGACGAAGCGCGCGATGGCGCTGGTGTGCGGGTTATTGCTCGGACCTGACATGAATGAATTCCAGGAAGACCGGACCGCTCGGGTCACGAGTATTTCTTTTCCAGAGCGTCGAAATGCGGCTTTTGCACCAACCGCTGGCGCTCGTCGAAGCTCGCAAGCTCGTTGGCGACGCCGGCGAGCGAGCCGTTCGCTTTGAGATGGCCAAGCACTTTCTGCATGCCGGCGACGGAAGCCTGCAGCGCCGCGTTGGCATACAGCACCATGGCGAATCCCATCCGCTCCAGCTCGTCGAGCGGGATCATCGGCGTCAGTCCGCCGGCGACGATGTTGATCAATTGCGGGACGGGAAGGCGCTTGGGGATATCGGCGATCTGTTCCTTGCTGCGCGGGGCTTCGACGAAAGTCATGTCGGCGCCGGCCTCGATATAGGCGACGGCTCGCTCCATGGCGTCGTCGAAGCCGTTGACCGCGATGGCATCCGTGCGCGCCATGATGACGAGATCGGGATCGTTGCGGGCGTCGACCGCGGCATGGATCTTCTGCACCATCTCCTCGCGCGGGATTACGCTTTTGCCGGAAAAGTGCCCGCAGCGTTTGGGGAAATCCTGGTCCTCGAGCTGGATCGCATTGGCACCGCTGCGCTCGAGTATCTGGACGGTGCGGGCAACGTTGATCGCATTGCCGAAGCCGGTGTCGGCATCGACGATCAAAGGCAGGGCGACCACCTCGCGCATGGCGGCAACGTGGGCGGCGAGCTCGGTCACCGACATCAGACCGATGTCCGGCATGCCGAGAAACGTGTTGGTGACGCCGGCGCCGGTGACGTAGATCGCCTGAAAGCCGAGATCCTCGATCACGCGCGCGGCGAGCGCATTGGCCGCGCCCGGCAGGAGCACGGCTTTGCGTTGGCGCAGGAGTTCGCGCAGGCGGCGGTTGCTGCTGTCTGTCATTCGCGGTTCGTCCTCGCAAGGCGGCCGCGCTGTTTTGGGGTTTTTTGGCGTGCCGCGCAACTAGGCGGGCAGCGGTTCAATCGCCGGCAGCGCGAACCCTATTTGCTAGCCGTTTGATGTTCCGGGCCGATATAATGTTCGGCGCAGACGCTGCCGTTTTCATCCTGAACGGACACTTTGACCGCGCGTTTGTTACGGCGAAGCGCACGGGCTTCGCTGAGCGCAACTTGCGTCGCGGTGTCGGCAGACACGTAGGGGCCGTGACGCGTGGCGCCGCAATCAGCAAACCATCTGCCATTGATGAAGATGACCGAATACACAGTGTAATTCATTGCGCGCCCCACCGGGGCAACCGGCCCCACACTTCAACCCTAGATTTAATTGATAAGCAGTTCGTAAATTTTGCAAGCAGGAAATGGGCGCAACTGCCGCATCAAATTTGTGTATCGGTCATAACAAAGCGACGCATGCGGACGACTGTCCGCTCACGCGAGCGACATCGCCGCGGCTTGGGCGTCCGGCACCACGTCGTGATCGTAAAGTTTCTTGCGGAATTCGGCGTGCGCGGCGAGCTCGGCGTCGCGCAGGCCGAGGTCTGAATAGGCGGAATCGTAGCGCAAACCGTTCTGACGCGCGCCGCGCTGGACGTCGGCCACGCGCTCGCGGCGTAACCGCTCATAGGCGAGGAGGGCCGCCGGCGCCGTATCGCGGCTCGCTTTGGCGAGGATGGTTGCCAACGCCATGCCGTCTTCGATTGACTGGTTGGCGCCCTGGCCGAGATGCGGCAGCATTGGATGGGCGGCGTCGCCGAGCAGGCTGAGCCGGCCTTTGGTCCAGCCAGGCAGCGGCTCGCGGTCGTAGAGCGCCCAGCGGAAGGTCTTTTGCACTTGCCGCAGGAGCCGCTCAATGCGCGGATCCCAACCAGCGAACTCGCCGCGCAGCACGTCGGGGTCGCCGGGGGCCGACCAGGACTCCTTCATCTCCTCGTCCGCCGGCACGAAGCCGACGTAATTGATCAGCTTGCCGGCGCGCACCGGGAAGGTGAGGAAGTGCTTGCCGGTGCCGAGCCACATCAGCCAACGGTCGGCCGGCCAGTCGGGGATGCGCTCGTGCGCCACCACGCCGCGATAGGCGATCGTGCCGTGAAACACCGGACGTGACGGCGGGAACACGAAAGGACGTAATTCCGAATGGATGCCGTCGGCGCCGATGACGACGCCAGCTTCCGCGACAGCGCCATTGGCGAACGTCACCCGCGCGCTAATGCCGTCTTGCGCGAAGCCGGTCGCCCGGTGTCCGGTATGCACGACCACGGCGGGCAGCGCCTTGGCGAGGAAATCGACGAAATCGGCGCGGTGCATGCCGAAGGTCGCATTCCAGCCGGAGGAGTCGGTCACCTGCACCGGCGCAATCGGTGCGCCGTCATGCCGGAAATAATGCGATCCGGGACCAACCCGTGCACCCCATTCCTGGACCGCGGGCCCGAGGCCCACCCGCTGTAAGTGGCGGACGCTATTCGGCGTCAAAAACACGCCGGCACCGACTTCGCCGAGCGCCGGCGCCTGCTCATAGACCGATACGTCGAGGCCGTGCGCGATCAGTGCGTTGGCGGCGAACAGTCCGCCGATCCCGCCACCGACGATCACCACTTTGGGTCGCGCTGCCGTCATCATCAGGTTTTCACATCGCCAAACTGGGTTTTCGGCGCGATTGTGTCGCCATCGAGACTGTCGCAATCTTTTCCGCACAACAGGCGCCAGGCAAGCGTCGCTAAGACATCAGGGAGGCGTTCATGCGCGCGGTGGTCGCGAGAGGGTGCTGTGTCGCCCGCCGGATTGCAATCGGGTTGATCGTGCTTGCTGTGTTCGGCGGACACGCGCGAGCCGGAAGCTTCCCCGACCACCCCGTCAAGATCGTCGTGCCGTTCCCCGCCGGAGGAACCGCCGACGCCGTGCCGCGCATTGTCGGCGAATGGCTGTCGCGCAAATGGGGCCAGCCGGTGGTGATCGAAAACCACGCCGGCGCGGGCGGCAATATCGGCGCCGAGCTCGTCTACAAGTCGGCACCCGACGGCTACACGCTGTTGTCGGCGCCGCCGCCACCGCTGGTGGTGAACCAGAATCTGTATCCGAACCTCGGCTTCGATCCCGGTAAGTTCGAGCCGATCGTCGTGATGGCACAGGTGCCGAATTCCCTGCTAGTCAACCCGGCGAAGATCAAGGCGACCTCGCTCGAAGAATTCATCGCTTATCTTAAACAACATCCGGACACGGTCACCGCCGCCACGCAGGGCAACGGTACGACGTCGCATCTGACGACCGAACTGTTCAACCTCAAGGCCCAGGTGAAGATCCGCAACGTTCCCTATCGCGGCTCGGCGCCGGCGCTGCAGGACCTGCTCGCCGGCAACGTCGACATGATGTTCGACAATCTCGGCGTATCGCTTGCCTTGGTGAAGGCCGGAAAGTTGCGGCTATTGGCGGTGGCGTCCGCGCAGCCGATGCCCTCGCTCCCCAGGGTGCCGACGCTGGCGGCAAAACTGCCGGGATTTGAATCGGTTGCCTGGTACGCGATCGTCGCGCCGCCGCAGACGCCCAAGGCGATCGTCGAGAAGATCAACGCCGACGTCAACGAAGCGCTGCGCGATGCCTCCGTGCGCGAGCGCCTGGCGATGCTGTCGGCGGAGATCTTTGGCGGGTCGGTCGAAAAGACGACGAAATATATGCACGAGGAGGTCGACCGCTGGAACGGCGTGATCAAGGCGGCCCATATCACGCTGAAATAGGCGCGCGGCGGCGCGTCAACGCAGCTCGAAGACGGCAAAGACTCCGTAGTGGTCCGACGCGAGCGCCTTTGTGTCATTAAAGACGACGGCGCTTGAGATCGGGGTCAGCGCGCCGGCGAAAAAGACGTAATCGATGCGCTGGTCTCGTTCGGTCGTGTGATGAACGTAGGGATTTTGGCGGACCCACGTCAAACCGGACTTATCGGGGTGACACACGGCGAAAGCATCGGTCAATCGGCTGGCGACCGCGCGCACGGCCGGCGAATCCGGGTCGTCGTTGAAGTCGCCGCTGAGGATGGTCGCCTCGCGCGCGCCATGGCATTCGATCGCCGGGAGCAGCACGTCCACCTGCGTCTTGCGCTCGGCGAGCCATTCCACCCGCCAGCACAGATGGGTATTGGCAACCAACACCAGCCGGCCTTCGATGCGTACATCCGCCATCAGCATTTGCCGCGGTTCGTCTTCCGGGATCTCGGGCAGGGCGATGCTGCAGGACCGCTCGACGGGAAAGCGCGAAAGTATAGACAGTTGTCGATTGTCGACGGCGTGTGTGAGGCCGCAGGCCTTGGCGGCAAACGCCGATTGCCGCTGCCCGGTGCGGGGATCGTCGGCGACTTCCTGCAAACAGACGATGTCGGGGCGCAGCGTTTTCAGCCCGGCTTCAAGCGCGGCCATGCGCGGCGCCAGCGGGTCGCTGATATTCCACAGATTGAGGGTCAGCACGCTCAAGCGCATGGTTGGCGTCCGCAATTGGCGCGCGATCCATTTGGCGTTTTGCCATGCTTGTCAAGGCAAGGGCGGGATGGAACAATTCGCGCGCGCCGTTCGAAGCAATCAGAAGAATGTCGGCGCAAGGGGAGGATGCCGATTATGGGCTTTGTAAAACACGCCGCCCTTTTGCTGGTGGCGCTCACGACGCTGGGCATCGGTTCGGCGCGCGCGGAGTCTTATCCGGCGCGCGATATCACGTTCATTGTTGCTTTTGCGCCGGGGGGCGTCGCCGATACGCTGGCGCGCATGGTCGGCAAAGGTCTGAGCGAGCGGCTCGGGCGGGCGGTGGTGGTGGAAAATCGCGGCGGGGCCGGCGGCAATATCGCGGCCGCCGCGGTCGCGCGCGCGGCGCCCGATGGCTACACGCTCCTGGTCACCACCACGGCGGTGGCGATCAACGAGACCTTGCGTCCGAACAAAGGCTTTGCGGCGAGCGACTTGAAGCCGGTCGCGATCGTGGCGGCTTCGCCGGAATCCTTCGTCACCGGCCCGGCCAATCCCGCCGCCAATCTCGCCGATTTCCTCAAGGCGGCGAAAGGCAAGAGCATCACCTTCGCCTCGGCCGGCGTCGGCAGCGGCTCGCACATTGCGGCGGAATATTTCTTCAAGGAAATCGCTAAGATCAATGCCGTGCACGTGCCTTTTCAAGGCGGCGCGCCGGCGATTGCCGCCACCATCGGCAATCAGGTCGATCTGATGGCGACGACCTTGGGCGGCGGCGCCGCGGCGCAAGTCGCCAGCGGCAAGCTCAAGGGTCTCGGCGTGGCGAGCGACAAGCGCGCGGCGGTCACGCCGAATGTGCCGACCTATGCCGAGGCCGGCTATCCTTTCGAGGCCTCGTCCTGGGTCGGCGTCTTCGCGCCGGCCGGTACCAGTGCGGAGATCACCGCCAAGCTCAACGCGACGATCGAGCAGGTGATGAAAGATCCTGCGCTGAAACAAAAACTCACCGCGATCGGCTTCGATCCGATCGAGGGCTCGCAGGAGCAGGCAGATACCTACTTCAAGGCCGAGGTCGCAAAGTGGGGCAAGATGGTCAAGACGCTTGGACTGTCGATCAAGTAAGACACGGCGCGCAGATATTGCGCGCGTCTCTATCCCGTTACTACCGGACGCGACGCAACGTCTGCCGAATTGATTCAAAACGTTCGCGCTGAAGCGAGTTGAAATTCAGCGCGTCTGCATTTTATCCAGCGTTGCAGAGATGCAGATACGCTCTATCAGAGCGTGCGTCGCTTAACCAATCTCTAAACCCGATTCGGTTACCTTTGATTCAAATCGAGCGTTGCGGCGCGGCGGCTTGCGTGAATCTGCGCCTGCAACAATCACAAAAGCAAAGGCTGTCTCATGAAGACGATCGTCGTGCCGACGAAGACCGAGCTGTTCTTCCGCGAAGAGGACATCATCGTCTCGAAGACCGACCTCAAGGGCCGGCTGACCTATGTCAACCAATCCTTTTGTCATGTCGCCGGCTATACCGAGTCCGAATTGCTCGGACAGCCACACAGTATCATTCGTCATCCAGATATGCCGAGGGCCGTGTTCAAGTTGCTATGGGATACCATTTTGGATCGCCGCGAGATTTTCGCTTACGTCAAGAACATGGCGAAGTGCGGAGATTTTTATTGGGTGTTTGCGCACGTGACGCCGTCCTTCGACGCCAAGGGAAACGTCATCGGTTTTCACTCGAGCCGGCGCGTGCCCGACCGCAACGTGCTGACGAAAACGATCATTCCCCTTTACGCAGAAATCTTGCGCGAGGAGAAGCGACATCAAAACGGACAGAAGGAGCTTGCGGCCGGCTTCGATTTTGTCGTCAATTTTCTGAAGGCAAGGAACACGACCTATGACGCCCTTATTTTCTCGCTTTGAGGTTATGTCCAGGCCGCTGACGGTCGCCATCGTCGCGCTGGCCGCCTCGGCCGGCGCGGCCGCGGCGCGGCCGCTTGGCTTCGATCATGTCGCAAATGCCGCCATCGGTCTCTCGGTCATCACCGGTGTCGCCTTGCTCGTCGTTATGACGAGGGGCGGACGCAAAGAGCCGAAAAAGAGCGAAAGCGCCGAAGCTAACGTTATCAACAAGATTACCGCGGTTTGCGACGAGATCTGCAAAGGAAATTTCGAAGCGCGCATCGGCGACGTCACGGAGGGCGGTAGTCTGGCTGACGCCCAGCACAGAGTGAACGATATGATCGACCGCTGCGACGCCTTCGTGCGCGAAGCGACGGCGAGCCTCGAAGCGGTCTGCCGCAATGTCTATTACCGGCGCATCCTCTACGGCGGGCTGCAGGGCTCGTTCCGCGTCGCGGCGGAGATTATCAACAATTCGGTGAAGACGCAGGAGAAGGCGGTCGAGAAGGCGCGCATCGATGCCGCCGCCGAGCAGAAGCATCTGATCGACACCCTCGCGGGGGGCCTCAAGAACTTGGCGGATGGCGATTTGACGTTCCGCATCGGCGATTTCCCAGAGGCCTACCGGAAAATTCGGGACGATTTCAACGGCGCGCTGGCAAGATTGCAGGAAACGATCCAGACAATCACCGACGCTACCCGCGAAGTGACGAATGCGAGCGCCGAAATCTCCACCAGCACGACCGACTTGTCGCAGCGCACCGAGGAGCAGGCCGCCTGTCTTGAAGAAACGTCGGCGTCGATGGAACAGATCGCGGCCACGGTGAAGAAAACGTCCGAGAACGCCCAGCACGCGAACCAGTCGGCGAACAGCATGCGCGATGCCGCCGATCGCGGCGGCCAGGTGGTGGCAAAGGCAGTCGACGCCATGGCGCGGATCGATGCGTCGTCGCGTAAGATCTCCGACATCATCGGCGTGATCGACGAGATTGCCCGGCAGACCAATCTGCTTGCGCTTAACGCCGCGGTGGAAGCCGCGCGCGCCGGCGAATCCGGCCGCGGCTTCGCGGTGGTCGCCTCGGAGGTGCGCAGCCTGGCGCAGCGTTCCTCGCAAGCGGCCAAGGACATCAAGGATCTCATCAACAATTCCAACGGGCAGGTGAAAGACGGCGTTGGTCTGGTCAACGCCGCCGGCGCGGCGCTGCACGAGGTCGTCGAATCGATCAAAGGCGTGGCCGACATCGTCGCCGAGATCGCCAATGCCAGCGCCGAGCAGTCGACCGGTATCGAGGAGATCAACAAAGCGCTCAACCAGATGGACGAGGTGACGCAGCAGAACTCGGCCTTGGTCGAGGAAAACGCCGCGGCGGCGAAGACCCTGGAACAACAGGCCGGGGCGATGGACGAGCGCATCGCCATCTTCAAGATCGGAGCGGTCGCGGCCTAGCGCGACGTTCTATCGAGCGGGGCAGCATCCAGGCCGTGACGCAAGGTCACTGCGGTCGGCTTCGATCGCAGCCTTTGCGCCATCGGTATTTACATGGGGTCAGCGCCGGCGCGCCTTGCGGCAGAACACGTCGTAGATCGCGCCGATGATGGTGCGCGCCTCGTCGCTGGCGAGGCTGTAGTAGATGACCTTGCCGTCGCGCCGCGTGGCGACGAGCCCGTCCGCGCGCAGCCGCGCGAGCTGCTGCGACACCGTCGGCTGGCGCAGATTGAGTTCCTGCTCCAATTCGCTCACCGATTTCTCGCCCTGGGCGAGAATGCAGAGAATTATCAACCGGCTTTCATGCGCGAGCGCCTTGAGAAATTCGCTGGCGCGCTTGGCGTTGTCGACCATGCGGTCGAGATCGTGCGGATGACCGCGGGTTTCCAGTCGTTGCAATTCCATTCGTGCACCAATCTCGGCGCCAGCGCGCCGGCCGACTACAGACGATCAGTCGTCTGCGCGCAATGTTTTTCCGACGACCTGCGCGCGTTCGTCGCCTACTTTGGGCGCGTCTAACTTTTTCATTAACTCGCCGAGCAGGCCCCAGAAGAAATCGTCGCCCGGATAGCCGCGAATGCGCCCGATTTCGCGGCCCCGGTCAATCAGCACGAACACCGGCGTCAAACGTTCGCTTTCGACGAACGCCAGGTCCGGCGGCAGCGGCTTTTCAGTATCGACGCGGCGCAGCGGCGCGCGCAAGCCTTCTTCCGTCTTGGGATAGATCGGCGCGATCTCGCGGTCGAAGGCTTCGCACCAGGCGCAGCCGGCGCGCTCGAACATCACCAACTCGGCGGCGCGCGCATGCACGGGGCTCAGTGCAAAATAAATGACGCCGAACAGCGCCAACCGAGAAAAAAATTCTTTCATGTGAAGGTCGCGCGCTAACTTTGTTCTTTTGCCAAAAAAATCTGCGTTTCGATCCCGTCGAAATATATCACAAAACTAGAATATGTCGAGATATGCGCGCTTTAACCGTAGCGAAATGCCAGCAGGTTATCGAACGAGCGCAGCTCGATGAGCACGCGATGCAACAGGTCGCCGTCGCGCGCGGCGATGGCCTTGGGGATCAGGGTGAGGCTGGCCTTGGCGCCGTCGACCAGGCGGCGGAATTCCGGCGCCTTGCGCACGGCATCGTCCGCCATGCCGTCGCAGCGGTCGAGCACCGCGCCGTAGGCCGAGGCCTTGCTGGCGACGTCGTCGCGGATATCCGCCTTCGTCCACTCCAGCGCGCGGTCGTTATAGACCATCAGCGCATCCATGGCGGTGTTGGCGTCGCGCACGCAATCAGCCAGCACCTTGACGCCGGCGCTTTTGCGTAAGTCGTAGAGATCGCCGCGGATCGCCTCGAGCGACTGCCGCGCCGCCTCCGGGCGGCCGATCTTGAGCATCATGTCGGCGGTGACCAACCGAGTGGCGATATCGGTCATGGCGACGACGTATTGCGGATTGTTGTCGAATACGTGCGGCCGCTTGCCGGCAAAGCCCTGCTGCACCGAAGCCCAGGCGTCGCGAAAACGGTCGAGTTCGATCGAAGCGAGGTCGAGATTGCCGGTACGTAGATAGCCGATGGCGACCCGGTTATGGCTTTCGGCCCGTTCCACGCGATTGTTGAATTCGGAAAGGTCATCGGCCGTGGCGGGGCAGCCGCCCCCCGCGAGGACCAGGACGAGGATTGCGATGCGTGCAACGCTGGCTAGCATGGCTTTTCGAGAACTGCGCGGTGAGGATATATAATAGAAATATAACCTTCGCCGGACGAGGCGGCGAGGGCGGCCTTAACCGCGTGGTTTACAAGGAATGATCACACGACTCACACGGCGAAGTCTCTTGCTCGGCGCGGCCTCGTTTGGCGTGATCGGCGCCGGCGCGCGCGCGGCGCCGATTCTGACCGACGACGGGCTCTATAAGGAGCCCTGGTTTCTGGAGAGTTTCCTCGAACTCGCCGACGATCTCGAATCGACGCACAAGGAAGGCAAGCGCTTCGCCATTATGTGGGAGCTCAAGGGCTGCCCCTATTGCAAGGAAACGCATTTCGTCAATTTTGCGCGGCCCGATATTGCCGCTTACGTGCAAGCGAATTTCGAGGTGCTGCAACTCAACATCATCGGCTCGCGCCGGGTCACCGATTTCGACGGCACCGAATTATCGGAAAAGGAACTCGCTGCGAAATACAACGTGCGCTTCACGCCGACCTTCCAGTTTTTCCCGGAACGGGCCGCGCCGCTCAAGACGCTGGAACCGCAAAAACGCGAAGTGGCGCGGCTGCCGGGCTATATGCGGCCCGACGATTTCCTCGCGATGTTCCGTTACGTCCGAGAAAAAGCCTATGAGAGCAAGAGCTTCCGCGATTACATCAAATCGCTGCCGAGTTGATCTGCCGGCCGGCGCGGCCGCGGAATGATATTCTTTTTTGTGAATATGATTTGAAACGGGCGGCGGTCGCCGCTATGGTCGCCGCCGGGCGGGTCTCGTCGGGCCGCCCCAAAACGAGACGTAAGGGAGGATTGATCGATGCGACAGCTATCCCGTCGCGCCACACTGATGCTCGGTGCCGGCGGCGCGGCGCTCACCGTTTTCGGCTGGAGCGGCCGCGCACAGGCCGACGCCAAGGCGGCGGCGGACCAGATCGCCAAGTTCACCGGCGGCAAGACGGCCGCGAAGGCCAAGATCTCGATCGAATTGCCCGAGATCGCCGAGAACGGCAACACCGTGCCATTGTCGGTTGCGGTCGACGCGCCGATGACCGCCGACAACTACGTGAGCGAGGTAATGGTGGTGGCCGAGGGCAATCCGAACCCGGGCGTCGCCACGTTCCACTTCTCGCCGATGTCGGGCAAGGCGGAGGCCTCGACCCGTATCCGGCTTGCCACCACGCAGAACATCGTCGTGGTCGCCAAGACCAGCAAAGGCGAGTTCTATATCGGCCAGAAATTGGTGAAGGTCACTATCGGCGGCTGCGGCGGCTGAGCGAACAACGATAAATTCGGGAGACGAACATGGCGGACAAGCCGCGGCTGAAGTTGCCCAAGGAAGCCAAAAAAGGCGAGCTGATCGAGATCAAGACGCTGATGCCGCACATCATGGAGTCGGGTCAGCGCAAGGACAAAGACGGCAAGGTGATCCCGCGCAAGATCATCAACAAGTTCACTTGCGAGTTCAATGGCAAGCCGGTGTTTACCGCGAACCTCGAGCCGGCGATCGCGGCGAACCCGTATCTGCAGTTCTATGCCAAGGTGGAGGAGAGCGGCACGTTCAAATTCACCTGGACCGACGACGACGGCACCGTCACCACCGCGGAAGAAAAAATCACCGTGGGCTGACAACCGCTCCGCCTCTGCGCGGGACGGCTTAACGACAACAATTCGTTCGGGGAGAAACCGATGATCCGTGGAGGGACTCTGGCGAGCAGCGCGGCCGTCGCGATCATGGCGGCCGGCATGTTCGGGATGACGGGCGCCGTAGAGGCGCAGACGAAAGCCAAAGAAGCGCCGCTCGAGCTGAAAGGCGACGCCGCGGTGCGGCCGTGGAAACGCTATTCCGGCTGGCCCGCGCGCGACGAATCGAAATGGAGCACGCTCGCAAAAGTGTCGTCGCCGCCGGCGCCGACCGCGCCGCGCAAACTCGCCGGTCCGATTACCGGCGACGCCGAAAAGGGCGCCAAGCTGGTGGCCGACCGCAACCGCGGCGGCTCGTGCCTCGCCTGCCATGTCATGGGGCAGGCCGGCAACGCCGATCAGCCGGGCAATGTCGGCCCCGATCTCTCCGAAATTGGCAATGCGGGCCTCTCCGACGAGCAATTGTTCAACTTCATCTACGACGCGCGCGTCTATAACGCCGAAACGGTGATGCCGCCGTGGGGCAGTCATGGCGTGTTCACCGATGCCGAAATCAACGACATGGTCGCTTTCTTGAAGACATTGAAGAAGCCGGCCGTGTTCAAAGTCGAGGTCGACGACCCGAACAAGCGCGGAACCCCGGTCGAGACGCGTCACAATCTCGACCCGATGGACAATCCAGGCATGTGGGCGCTGGACAAGGCCGCAGAGCTGTGGGAGGCGCGCGGTCCGTCGGGTTTTGCCTGCGCCACTTGCCACAGCGATCCGAAGACGGCGTTCAAGGCCTGGGCCGCGTCGATGCCGAAATGGGAGCCGCGGCTCAACAAGGTGCTGGGCGTCGAGGAATTCGTCTATCGCCACGCCAAGGCGACGACCGGCGCGAGCTATCTGATGGAGACCGAGCAAAACCGCGACCTCTCCATCTACTTGCACAATCTCGCCAATGGCGCTGCGATCAATGTCGATACGACCAGCCCGGAAGCCAAGGCGGCGATTGCGCGCGGGACTGAACTTGCCAATCGCAAGCTCGGCGAACTGAACTTCGCCTGCACCGACTGCCACGGCAAATCGGCCAATCATTGGATCCGCGGGCAATGGCTGGGCGCGCCGAAGGGCCAGTACGATCATTTCCCGACTTGGCGCACCAGCCTGCAGACGGTCTGGGACATTCGCCAGCGCTTCCAGTGGTGTCAGGTCAATATCCGCGCTGACGAGCTGCCGCCGGACGCCAAGGAATACGGCGATTTGGAAATCTATCTGGCCTCGCTCAACAATGGACTGAAGCTGAGCGTGCCGGGCATCAGGCACTGAAGTCGTTCCGGGGCGCGAACCCGGATCCAGAAACAGAACGGGACGCCCGGCTCTGGATTCCGGGTCCGGCGCTGCGCGCCGTCCCGGAATGACGGAAAGGAAAACAATGATCACCCGCCGCGAAATCCTGCAGGTCGGCGCCGCCACGGCGGCGCTGACGATTGGCGGCGGCTTCACCCGCGCCATGGCGCAGCAGAAGCTGAGCGAAGCCGAGCTGCTCAAGTTCGACGCGCTCGGCAACGTCACGCTGCTGCATGTGGCCGATATCCACGGCCAGCTGATGCCGGTCTATTTCCGTGAGCCGTCGATCAATCTCGGCGTCGGCGAGGCGAGGGGCCAGCCGCCGCATCTGACCGGCCAGGATTTCCTCAAGCGCTTCGGCATCCCGGCGAAATCTGCGGAGGCCTACGCGCTGACTTATGAGGATTTCTCGGCGCTGGCAAAAACCTACGGCCGCATCGGCGGGCTCGACCGGCTGGCGACCGTGGTCAAGCGCGTGCGCGCCGAGCGCGGCGACAAGGTTCTGTTCCTCGACGGCGGCGACACCTGGCAGGGCTCGATGGGCGCCAACATGAGCAAGGGCCAGGACATGATCGATTGCATGGCGCTCTTGAAGCCCGACGCCATGACCGGCCACTGGGAATTCACCTATGGCGAAGCGCGCGTCACCGAATTGATCAAAGGCTTGGGCTTCCCGTTCCTGGCGCTCAACGTGCGCGACACCGAATGGAATGAGCCGGTGTTCGAGCCGATGAAGATGTTCGAGACGGGCGGCGTCAAGATCGCGGTGCTCGGCCAGGCCTTTCCCTACACGCCGGTCGCCAATCCGCGCTGGATGATCCCGAAATGGTCGTTCGGCATCCGCGAAGAGGATGTGCGCGCGCAAGTCGACAAGGCGCGCAAGGGCGGCGCGCAGCTTGTCGTGCTGCTGTCGCATAACGGCTTCGACGTCGACCGCAAGCTCGCTTCGCGCGTTCCCGGTATCGACGTGATCCTGACCAGCCATACGCACGACGCGATTCCCGAGGCGATCAAGGTCGGCAACACATTGCTGATCGCCTCCGGTAGCCAGGGAAAATTCGTGTCGCGGCTCGATCTCGATGTGCAGAACGGCGCGGTGAAAGGCTTCCGCTACAAGCTCATCCCGCTGTTCGCCGACGCGATTGCCGCTGATGCGGAAATGACGGCGGCGATCGCCAAGGCGCGCGCGCCTTACGCCAAGGAACTGGCGCGCGTGGTGGGGCAGGCGGATTCGCTTCTGTACCGGCGCGGCAATTTCAACGGCACCTTCGACGACATGATCTGCGCGGCGCTGTTGAAGGAGCGCGACGCCGAGATCGCGCTGTCGCCCGGCTTCCGCTGGGGCACCAGCGTGCTGCCGGGACAACCGATCACGGTCGAGGACATCCACAACGCCACCGCCATTACCTATCCGCAGGTTTACCGCATGAGCATGAACGGCCAGCGGCTCAAGGAGGTGCTGGAGGACGTCGCCGACAACCTGTTCAATCCCGATCCCTACTACCAGCAGGGCGGCGACATGGTGCGCTGCGGCGGCCTCGGCTATTCGATCGATATCGGCAAGCCGATCGGTCAGCGCATTTCCGGAATGACACATCTGAAATCCGGCCAGCCGATCGAGCCGGACAAGGACTACACCGTGGCCGGCTGGGCCAGCGTCAACGAGGGCACGCAAGGCCCGCCGGTGTGGGAACTGGTCGAGCGCTACGTCGCGGCAGAGAAAAACGTGCGCATTACGCCGAACAGCAGCGTGAAAATTTCCGGGGTTTAACGCGGTTTTCTGTTACATTCACGAAATAGAATGTGATAGAAGGGCCGCTCATCTGCCGGGAGCTGCCGATGACAGAGCCGACCGACACCACCAGCCGCCGCCGATTTCTGACGGGCGCCGCCGGGCTTGTGGCGGCAGGTGCGGGCGCGCGCGCCGCGATCGCCGACAACGCCAAGAACCTGCCGCCTAACGTGCCGGACTGGACCCGCAGCCTTGGCGCCGGCGTCGGCGCCAAGCCCTATGGTGTGCCGTCGAAATACGAGACCGACGCGATCCGCCGCACCGTGCCATGGCTGACGGCGACGCCGGAATCCTCGGTCGCCTTTACGCCGCTGCACGAACTCGACGGCATCATCACGCCGAATGGCCTGTGCTTCGAGCGCCACCACGGCGGCATCGCCGAAATCGATCCGCACGATTACCGGCTGATGATCCATGGCCTGGTCGACAAGCCTCTGATCTTCACGCTCGAGGACATCAAGCGGTTGCCGCGCGTCAACAAGATCTATTTCCTCGAATGCGCCGCCAATTCCGGCATGGAGTGGCGCGGCGCCCAGCTCAACGGCTGCCAATACACGCACGGCATGGTGCATTGCGTGCAGTACACCGGCGTGCCGCTCAAGCTTTTGTTGGAGCAGGCGGGCCTTAAGGCGAACGCGAAATGGATTCTGGCGGAAGGTGGCGATGCCGCCGCGATGGACCGTTCAATCCCGATCGAGAAGGCACTCGACGATTGCCTCGTCGCCTATCGCATGAACGGCGAGATGCTGCGGCCGGAGCAGGGCTATCCGGTGCGTCTGGTGGTGCCGGGCTGGCAAGGCAATGTGTGGGTGAAGTGGTTGCGCCGCATCAAGGTCGGCGATCAGCCCTGGTACACGCGCGAGGAGACCTCGAAATACACCGATCTTCTCGCCGACGGCCGCGCGCGCAAATTTACCTATGTAATGGACGCCAAATCGGTGATCACCTCGCCGTCGCCGCAGGCGCCGATCACCGGCAAAGGGTTCCTGGTGATTTCCGGCATCGCCTGGTCGGGCCGCGGCAAGGTTGCGCGCGTCGATGTCTCGCTCGATGGCGGCCGCAACTGGCGCACCGCGCGCATCGACGGACCGGTGTTCGACAAGGCTCTCGTACGTTTCTACGCCGAGATCGAGTGGAACGGCGAACCGCTGCTCCTGCAGTCGCGCGCCATGGACGAGACCGGCTACGTGCAACCGACCAAGGATGACTTGCGCAAGATCCGCGGCGTCAATTCGATCTACCATAACAACGGCATCCAGACCTGGTCGGTCAAAGCGAGCGGGGAGGTCGAGAATGTCGAAGTCGGTTAGTTTGGCCGCCCTGCTGATACTGCTCGCCGCGCCGGCGCTGGCGCAGAGCAAGATGCGCAATTACGGCATCGGCCATGTCGCCACGCCTGCCGAAATCGCCGGCTGGAACATCGACGTGCGTCCGGACGGCGAGGGCGCACCTCCCGGCCGCGGCTCGGTGAAGGAGGGCGAGAAGGTCTACATGGACAAATGCGCTGCCTGCCACGGCGAGTTCGGCGAAAGCGCCGGGCGCTGGCCGCAGCTGGCGCAGGGCAAGGGCACGCTCGCCTCCGGCAATCCGGTGAAGACGGTTGGCTCGTATTTCCCCTATCTGTCGAGCGTGTTCGACTATGTGCGCCGCGCCATGCCGTTCGGCGACGCGGAGTCGCTGACCAACGACGAGCTCTATGCCGTGGTCGCCTATGTGCTCAACCTCAACGATATCGTCGACGATAAATTCGTGCTGTCGAAGGAAACCTGGGCGCAGGTCAAGATGCCCAACGCCAACGGCTTCTACGACGACGACCGCGAGAAGACCGAAAAGGCGTTCTGGAACCGTAACCCGTGCATGAAGGACTGCCGCGGGCCGGTGCAGATCACCGGTCACGCGCTAGCCGTGGACGTGACGCCGGACGACAAGAACAAAAAAGGCGGCGTTGAGTAGCGTTCTGTCATTCCGGGGCGCCGCGAAGCGGCGAACGCGGATTCGATAACCCCAGCGCCGCAGAGTGTAGATCCCGGGTCCGGCCTTCGGGCCGTCCCGGAATGACAAGAAGAGTTATTTCGCCTATGACTCCCGGCGACCATTTCGCCGGGACCCTTCATGGCCAAGCTCAATCTTTCAGTCGCGGTCGGCCCCTACGACCGCACGCGTGCGCTGATCGACGGCAGCGTGCAGATCGACGGCGTTAAGCCGACCTGCATGGCGCTGTCGCCGGAAGAAATTTTCTTTCGTGCTTTCCGCCATGCCGAATTCGATATCTGCGAATTGTCGCTATCGAGCTTCACGGTGAAAACTGCGCAGGGCGGCGGTCCCTATGTCGGCGTGCCGGCTTTCGTCTCGCGCGCCTTCCGTCATACCTCGATTTATGTGCGCACCGACCGCATCAAGAAGCCGGAAGACTTGAAGGGCAAGAAAATCGGTCTGCCGGAATACCAATTAACGGCCAACGTGTGGGCGCGCGCCATTCTCGAAGACGATTACGGCGTGAAGCCCGCCGACGTGCAATGGGTGCGCGGCGGCATCGAGGAGGCGGCGCGGCCGGAGAAGATCGCCATCAAGCTGCCGGCCGACATCGGGCTCGACGATGCACCCGCCGGAAAATCGATCTCGACATTGCTGGCGGAAGGCGCAATCGACGGCTTCATGGCGCCGCGGCCGCCGTCGCTGCCGAAGAACACGGCCAATGTCGGCTGGCTGTTTGCCGACCCGGTGGCGGCAGCCAAGGACTATTTCAAGCGCACCGGCATTTTTCCGATCATGCATATGGTCGGTGTGCGGCGCACGCTCGCCGAGCAGCATCCCTGGCTGCCGGGCGCGGTGTTCAAGGCCTTCGAGCAAGCCAAGGCTGCGGCCCTTGCGCAGTTGAGCGATACCTCGGCAACCAAGGTGACGCTGCCTTTTGTCGAGGAACGGCTCGCCGAGGCGCGCGCGTTGATGGGCGAGGACTTCTGGTCGTATGGCCTTGAGCCCAATCGCAAGACGCTGGAGACTTTCCTGCGCCACCATCACTCGCAAGGCCTGTCGCCGCGGCTGATGAAACCGGAGGAATTATTCCATCCGGGCACGCACGAGGCCTTCAAAGTCTAGCCGGGAGGCGCCGATGAGGAGTGCATCGAGGCTAACCGCACTGTCCGCCGCCATGGTGATCAGCATGTCAGCATCTGCCGCCGAAATTCACGTCATGAGCGGGGGCGCGCCGAAGGAGGTCTTCGCGCTGCTCACGCCCAAATTCGAGCAAGCGACTGGCAACACGGTAAAATTCAGCTACGCGGTGATCACGGCAATCCGCGAGAAGCTGGCGGCCGGCGAGACGGCCGACGTGCTGGTGCTGCCGGTGCCGGTGCTCGATGCGCTTGCCAAAGACGGCAAGGTGCGCGGCGACGCCCGCGGCACTTTCGGCACCGTTGGCATCAGTGTGGTGGTGAAGGAAGGCGCGCCGAAGCCCGACATATCGACAAAGCAGAAGTTCAAAGCGGCGATGCTCGCCGCCAAGTCGGTGGTGCACGCGACGCCCGGGCAGACGCCGAGCGGCAACCATATGGCCAAAGTGATCGAGCAGCTCGGTATCGGCGACGCCATGGCCGAGAAGGTGATCCACAAGCCGGCGCTCGCCGGCGGCGTGCAACTCGTCGTCTCCGGCGAGGCCGAGATGGGCATCTACCCGGCGAGCGAAGTCGCCGGCGTCAAGGGCATCAGCATCGTCGGTCCGCTGCCGGCGGGGATCGATTTGACGATCGTCTACGGCGGGGCAGCGATGAGCGGCGGCGCGGCGCCGGACGCCGCGGCCGCCTTCGTCAAATTCATGGCGGCGCCGGAAAACCGTAGCGTCTGGAAAGAGGCCGGCTTCGAGCCGCCGGGCGGCTG
This sequence comes from Pseudolabrys sp., assembly GCA_035501975.1. GTDB lineage: Bacteria > Pseudomonadota > Alphaproteobacteria > Rhizobiales > Xanthobacteraceae > Pseudolabrys. The sequence continues at coordinate 51,079 of DATJVE010000080.1, read as the reverse complement.
AGCGCTCACACGCGCTTGATGCTGTCGAGGCCGCCGAGGCGGCCGACCAAAGCATTGGCGCCGATCGCCAGCACGAACAGCACGAACAGATTGGCGTACATGCGCGGCATGTCGAAGGTCGAATAGGCGTTGATGATCAGGAAGCCGATGCCCTTGTTCGACAGCTTGGTTTCCGCCAGCAGCGTGCCGATCAGCGCCACGCCGAGGCCGAGGCGGATGCCGTTGATGATGGGATGGCGCATGGCCGGCAGATAGATTTTCACCACCATCTGCCAGTGGTTGGCGCGAAAGCTGTTGCCGACGCGGATCAGCACCTTGTCGATTCCGCGCATGCCGGCCGCGACCGACAAAGCGACCGGAAAGAAGCAGGACAGCGTGCCGAGCGCGACCTTGGATTCGGGACCGACGCCGAACCACATGATCATCACCGGGAAGAAGATGATCTTGGGCGTGGGCCCCAGGTAGTAGACATAGGATTCGAACGCCTTCGACAGGAACGGGTTGGCGCCCAGGATAATGCCCGCCGCAAGGCCGCATAAGCCGCCGATCAACAGCGCGGCGCCGATCTCGCCAGCGGTGACGCCCAGATTCAAATAGTAATTCGGGCTGCCGAGCAGCGCGATCAGCGCGCGGGCGACGGCGATGAGCGAGGGCACCACATCGCGATAGAGCAGGCCGGAATGGGACAGGAACTCCCACACCGCCAGCACGGCAAGGATGATCGCCGCGCGCAGCAGCGTCACAGGACTGACGTGCGGCGCCGACGCCGTCCGTCTCAATCGACCGGTCTCAGCCATCGCTCGATCTTTTCCAGCATCATGAAGAACACGACGCTCACCAGAATGACGAAGCAGATCGCCGCATAGGTGCCGGCGAGGTCGTAACGCTCGGCCAAATCCTCGATGAGTTGGCCGAGGCCGCCATAATTGATCAGGAATTCGACGCCGACGATGTTGATCAGCGCGAAGATCAGCCCCAAGCGCAAGCCGACAAAAATGGTCGGCAACGCCGCCGGAAGCAGGATCTTCCAGAACTGCTGGGTGGGCGTGAGTTTAAAGCTGCGCCCGACATTGACCAGCACCTTGCGCGTCCCGGCGATGCCCTCGATCGTTTTCAGGATCACCGGCGGCAGCGCGGCGATGAAGCCGATCATGATGATGGTCCAGGCGTTGCGGCCGAAAATCACCATGAACAGCGGATAGCACAGCACCACCGGGGCCGATGCCATGGCGGCGACCCAGGTTTCGCAGGCTTGCTGCAGCAGCTTGAAGCGGTGCATCAGCACGCCGCCGGCGATGCCGAACACCGTGATCATCGCGCCGGCGGTGAGGCATTCGGCGGCGGTGAGCAGGAAGCGGCCCGCCACATGCTCCTCGGTGACGATGCGGTAGAAGCTGCCGATGATCTCCGAGGGCGGCGGCACGATGAAGCGGCTGATGACGCCTTTGCGGATGAGGATTTCGGCGACGAGCAACAACGCGGCGAGCCCGGCAAAGCCGACCGCCTTGGCGGCGAGATTGCCCGTCCGCGCGCTCGTTGCCGGGTTGGCGGCGGTCACGAGGCGCCGTCTTCGTGCAGCACGTGCGATTCCTCGTCCTTCATGCCGCGACTTGCCTCCTCGCGCAGGTCGTTCCAGATCGCCGCGACGTAGTGGCCGAAGGCGTCGCTGGAGACGATCTCCGAGGTGCGCGGGCGCGGCAGCTCGATATCGACGATGCGCTTGGTCTTGCCGGGCCGGTAGGTCATCACCAGAATGCGGTCGGACATCTGCACCGCTTCGGTGATGTTGTGGGTGATCAGCAGCGTCGTTTGCTTGAGCTGCTGCTGGATCTGCAACACCTTGTCGCCGAGCAAGAGCCGCGTCTGCTCGTCGAGCGCGGCGAAGGGCTCGTCCATCAACAGAATCTTCGGCTCGGAGGCGAGGGTGCGGGCGAGCGACACGCGCTGGCGCATGCCGCCGGACAACTCGCCCGGATAGCGGTTCTCGAAGCCGTCGAGCCCGACCATCTTGATGAAATGCCGCGCGCGCTCGGCCCGTTGCACGCGTGCCATGCCGATGAGCTCAAGCGGGAAGGCGACATTGTCGATGACCGTGCGCCAGGGAAAGGTCGATTCTTCCTGGAACACCATGCCGATCGACTGGTGCGGACCGGAAATGGTCTCGCCGGCGACGCTGACCACGCCCTGGTGATGGCTGAGCAGCCCGCCAATCACATTGAACAGCGTCGACTTACCGCAGCCGGAGGGGCCGATCACCGAGAGGAATTCGCCCGGTCGTACCTTAAACGACACATTGTCGACCGCGGTGATCGGGCCTTCCGGCGTCTCGTAACGTACGACGATGTCATCCACCGTGAGGATGGCGTCGCCGCCCTTGGGTGCGCCGGTCGTCATCGTCAGTCGGCTTTGCGCGTCATCGCCGCGGTGACGGCGGCGGTATAGCCGGGCTCGACCCAGACATCGACCACCGCCACTTGGCCGGCTTCGACCGCAGCGATGGCCTTGGCAAACGTTGGCCCGAGATCGCCGGCTGATTTCACCGGCCCGAAGCCTTGCGCGCCTTGCGCGCGGCCGATGCCGGCAAGGTCGATGTCGGGCTCGGAAATGCGCTGACCGACCCAACGGTTCTCGACCGGGCGGTTACGCATGCGGGCGACGCGCTCCTGATGCAGTTCGTCGTTGAAGAACGAGCGATTGTTGGCAACCACCACCAATAGCGGGATCTTGTAGTGCACGGCGGTCCAGAGCGCGGTGCAGCCCATCATGAAGTCGCCGTCGCCGCAGACTGCGACCGGCAGCCGGCCGGAGCCCTTGAGCGCCAGCGCCGCGCCGACCGAAATGCCGGGGCCGCCGCCGACGCCGCCGCCGCCGTCGGAGCCGAGATAATCGAGCGGATGGCGGAACGGCCAGCTGGCGCCGTTCCACGACAGCGGCAGATGTGTGAGCGAGGTGGGGCGGTCGCCGACCGCGCGGCGCAGGCTGTCTGCGAGATGATCGACCGTGAGCTTGCCGTCGGCGAGTTTGGGGAATTCGTGCGTGCGCGCGGCGACGGCGCGCGGACCGCCGGGACCGAGCGCCTCCAGCAAGGCCGGCACCGCGGCGTCCGGCTCGCAGGCGACCAACACATCGACCGGGGGCAAGCCCTGATAGTCCATGCTCCAGCCATTGTGCAGGCGATGATCGACCGAGACTTGCACCACCTTGGCGCCGATATTGCCGCCGGCGCCCTTGAAACTGCCGGCGATGTCCACCCAATCGAGACTGAGAATGACGTCGGCGGCGCGGATGAACTCGGCGGTCTCCGGCGTCGGCACGATGCCGCCCGGCGCGCCCGCATGCAGCGGGTGATCGGTGGGGAAGGCGGCGCAGACCTTAAGATCGGTGATCACGCGCGCGTGCAGCCGTTCGGCGAGCGCGATGCGCTGGTTCCAGGCATCGAGGTCGCGCGACACGCGGCCGGCAAGGATGACCGGATGTTTGGCGGCGCGCAGCAGGTCAGCCGCCTTGTTAATGGAGTCAGGCGAGGGCGCGCTTTCGACCCCCGGCATGTAACGCTGGGCGTCGATCGGCGGCACCGGCTCGGCAAGGGGAGCCTCTTGCATGCCGGCGTCAAGATTGACGTAAGTCGGCCCGCGCGGCGCGGTGTTGGCGATCCAGCCGGCGCGCAGCACCGCTTCGCGCGCGGCGGCGGGCGAGGCCGGCTGGTCGTCCCATTTGGTATAGCCGCGCACCAGCGCGCCCTGATCGCGCGCGGTGTGGATCCAGTCGATCCATGGCCGCCGCTTGACGGCGTCGATCGGGCCGGTGGCGCCGAGCACGACCATCGGCATGCGGTCGCACCAGGCGTTGAAGAAGGCCATGGTGGCGTGCATCAGCCCGACATTGGAATGCACCGCCGCCGCCATCGCCTTGCCGGTGACTTTTGCATATCCGTGCGCGATGGCGAGCGCACTTTCCTCATGCAGGCAGAGCAGCATCTGCGGCCGCTCGTTGCCGAGGTAATTCACCATGCTGTCGTGCAGGCCGCGATAGCTGGCGCCGGGATTGAGCGCGATATAGGGGATGTCGAGCGCGCGCAGCGCGTCGGCGACGACATCGCTGCCAAAGCCGGGGGCGTTGACGCCGGCTGGAACCGGGCGGTCGACCGCGACGATAGCGGCATCGGTTACGGGCTGTCTTTTGAGGTTATCGCGGGGGGCGTTCGACAAGGGCTCGTTCCTGTACTCAGCCGCGCCATTGCGGGTGGCGCATTTGAAGCGGATCACGAGCCCTGACGCAACCGGGCCAGTACCTTGAGGCCGGCATAGCCGTCGGCCGGCTCCATGCCGACCTTGCGCTCAAAGGCGAGAATGGCCTTGATCGTATCCGAGCCGGTGCGGCCGTCGATGCCGTCGGTCTTGAAGCCCCGTTCGTTGAGGCGACGCTGGATTTCCTTCACCTCGTCGATCGTCGGCACGCGCTCGCCGCCAGGGAACTGCTGCACGAAGGGCGGGTCGCCGCGGATCAGGTCACCGAGATGGCAGAGCGCCAGCGTGTAGCTGGTCGAGGGATTGTAAGAGTGAACGGCGTAAAAATTCTGCCCAACGAGAAAGGCCGGGCCGCCGGGGACCGGCACCCATAATTTGGCACGATCGCCGGGACGCGCGAAGGCTTTGCCGTCGGCGCGGTTTATGCCGAGGGCGTGCCATTGCTCGTAGCTGCGCCAGCCGCCCGGCTTGCGGCCGCCGAGCCTGACCTCGCAGCCCCAGGCTTCGCCGCGCCGGTAGTGGCCGCGTTCGACGAGAAAATGCGCGGTGCCGGCCAGCGAATCGTCCGGGCGTCCGAACGGCGTGATGCGGCCATTGCCGTCGTAGTCGACGCCCATGTGCAGCCAGACCTCCGGCATCCATTGGGTGTGGCCCATGGCGCCGGCCCAGGAGCCGATCATCTGCGCCGGCTGCGCCCAGCCGCGATCGACGATGGTGAGCGCGTTGATGAGTTCGGCTTCCCAATAAGCGCGCCGGCGCGGCTCGCCCCAGGCGAGCGCAGCGAGCGCCGGGATCACCGGCCGCATGTATTTCGGATTGACGATGACGTCGCCGAAGGACGACTCCATGCCCCACAGGCCGAGCATGATAGTGCGGTCGACGCCGTAGTCCTTCTCGATACGCGCCAAGAGATCGGCGTATTCCTTGGCGCGTTCTTTGCCGGTGATGACGCGCCAGTCCGAGCAGCGGCGGTTGATATACTGCCAGACCTGCTCGGTAAATTCGGGCTGCGCGCGATATTCGGCGAGCACGCTGCTATCGGGCGTGACCGCGTCCATCACGCGGTCATAGGTTGCCGCCGAGACGCCGCGGCCTAGTGCGCGGGCGCGGAATCCCGCGACCCAGCGGGCGAAGGCGGGCGGCTGCGCGGCAAGCGACGGGAGATTCAGCGAAATGCTGGCCGTTGCGCTGAGTGCGAGGGATAGACAGCGGCGGCGGGAGATCGGTGCGATCGGTATGCGGGAAGAGATTCGCGGCATGGCGCATTGTAAGCCTCGCGACCGCCGGTCCATAGTCCGGCGGAATTAGCCGACGGAACCCGCGTCAGTTCCGCGCCTCGTGCCGGCGCCGGTGGCCGATATGGTGGAAATGCCGGCGCCGATGCGGCCTGGCGAGCTCGACCGACGCTTCACGCACCTTACGGGCCGGTTCCTGCGCCGCCACGCCGGCTTCACCCGCCGGCATCGGCTGCTGGACCACCGGCAGCTTCACCGGAACCGGCGGCGCCGGCTGGCCCGGTTCGATCTCGGTGCCGCGTCCGCCGATCAGCCGTTCGTAAGCCGCGACCAGCGTCATGTAGGGATTGACCCAGACCCAGCCGATCGAGGTGAACACCTGGATGTTGAAATGAATGTGGTACGACGTGCCGCTTTCGAAGTCGCCCCAGGTCGCCACCTTGCCGATGATCTCGCCTTCGCTCACCTGCCGGCCGTTGAGCAGGCCGTCGGCATCCATGAATTTCGGATTCATGTGCAGATAGCGGAAGCGAACGTGCTCATCCGCGGTGTTGACGACGAGATAAGCGCTGAGATTGCCGCGCATGCGCCGGATCGTGCCGTCCTGCACGGCGGCGACGTAGTCCTGGTAGGGCAGGCAGCGGTCGGCCTCCGCGTTCTTGAGCACGCATCGCCCAGGGCGAATGTCCTCGCCCTGATGGCCGTAGCCGCCGGGGCATTGGCCGACCAGGAAGTCGCGCTGTTCGCAGAAATTGTCGCGCCAGGGATAGGTGAAGTTCACCGCCGCCGATTCATCGAACACCAGCGGCAGGCCGTTGACCCGGCATTCATAGGGCGCGCCTTTGCGCCCCACGCTGCCGATCCTGCCGGTGCGGTAGCAGTCGCCCCACGGCATGAACGACTGCGATTTGACGTAAGCGGGCGCGAAGGCGATGGGGAACCGCATGCGGGCATAGACGTGATAGTCGGCGCGGCCGGGCATCTTGTGCCAGCCGGTGTTCTCGATCAGGTCGCCGGGCGCGTAATAGGTGAAGTCCGACTTCGCCGCCGGCCGGCTGAGGTCGATCGCCGGCTCTTTCGCTTTCGCCGCCATGCCGCCGGCGAGGCGCAATTGGCGCAGGAAGGCGAGCGCGATGGGTTCGGCTTCGTTGCACGAGAGCCGCCAGCGCCGCCCCGGCTGGTCGTAGCACTGAATGGACACGACATAAGGCACACCAAAGCGTTCGAATGCGTAGCGCAGATGCGCTTCGCTCAAGATGCGGCGGACGCCGGGAAACGCTTCGAGCACGTCCTTCGGCGGCGGCAATTCTTTTTCGATGTGGCTCGGTCCGTCGAGCGCATAGACGAAAGCCGCGCCGGTGATTTCGATCACGACCGGCCTGCTGAAATGGGTGTCGAAGCCGTCGGTCGTGAAGGTCGCGTCATAGCCGGCAGGACCCGGCAGGAAGAATTTGGTCGGATGGAACGGCCCGAAATATTTGTCCGAGCCGACGGCCTCCGCCTTGCTGTCGGCGAAGTCCTTGCGGAAGGCGTCGACGTCGAACGGCAGCAACACCGGGACGCTGCTCTTGGCAATGCCCGGGAAACGCGTTTCGGTGAGCGCATTGAGGCGAGCGAAGGCCTCCGCGGGCTTTGCCGCGCGGCCGACAAGGCTCGCCGCCGCGGCGTGCCAATCGACCTCGCTCAGCGTGACGATGGGGCTTTCCAACTCGCGGGCGGCGAGCGGGCCGCAGACGAGCGACGCCAGAATTACGACAACGGCACGTTTCAACAAGCGTCCCTCATCCGGCCCACGCCCGGGTGTAAGGTCGGTTTGCTGGAGTAAACGGCATCGCTCGGCGGCATACAAGGGTCGGGCGCTGGTATAAGCTGTTGCGATTCAAATGGGGCGGCAAAGTCCGGGAGACACGCGCGATATGACCGTTAACGAAGCCAGCAGGATTGCGGCGAACCCCGACCGCGAGCCGGAAATCATCGAGAGCGGCGGCACGGCCCGGCTGCATTTGACGCTCGCCACCACCGATTACGACCATGTACGCGACCTGATGAACGGCGTTGTGCGCGCCGAGGGTATCGTGCTCACGGGTTTCGTGCTGCCGGTCGAGGAAATCTTCTTCCGCTTCATCAAGAACCGCGAGTGGGACGTGTCGGAAATGTCGTTCGGCAAGTTCATCGGCTATGCCTCGCAGGGCAACTCGCCGTTCATCGGCATTCCGGTGTTTCCCTCGCGCGTATTCCGACATTCGGCGTTCTATGTGCGCGCCGACCGCGGCATCACGTCGCCCAAGGATCTCGAAGGCAAGACCGTCGGCATTCCGGAATGGGCGCAGACCGCCGGCATCTTCGCGCGCGGTTTCCTGAGCGAGACGGCCGGTGTCGATCTGACCAAGATCAAATGGGTGCAGGCCGGCATGAACGAGGTAGGCCGCGAGGAGAAGGTCGAGTTCACGCTGCCCAAGGGCATTCAATATTCGCAGCGGCGCGATTCAAGCTTGAGCGCCATGCTCAAGTCGGGCGAGATCGACGCGGCGATTTCGGCGCGCGTGCCGGCCGCATTCATGACCCACGGTCATGAAATCGTGCGGCTTTATCCGGACTACCGCGCCGCCGAGATGCGCTACCACGATGCGACCGGCATCTTCCCGATCATGCACGTGATCGCCATGCGCCGCGCGGTGTTCGAACGCTACCCGTGGGTGGCGATGAACCTGTTCAAGGCTTTCGAGCAGGCCAAGGAGCGCAGCCTCGAGCGCATGTCCGATCTCACGGCGTCGCGCATTCCGGTGCCGTGGTCGGCCGCCATCGCCGGCGAATGGGGCAAGAACTTCGGCGCCGATCCGTTTCCTTACGGGCTGGAAGCCAACCGCAAGACGCTCGACGCGTTCTGCCGCTTCTCGCACGCGCAGGGCGTCACCGCGAAGCGGCTGAGCCCGGACGACCTGTTCCCGAAGGAAGTGCGCGCCAGCGTGCGGGTCTAGTCCTTGGCGCGCTCGACGTAGGCGCCGTCGGCGGTGTTCACCACAATACGGGTGCCGGTGACGATGTGGGTCGGCACCATGGTGCGCACGCCGTTCGACAGCATCGCCGGCTTGAACGAGCCGGAAGCAGTCTGGCCCTTCATCGCCGGCTCGGTTTCGGTGACCTCCAGCGTCACCTTCTGTGGGATTTCGATCGAGACCGGCAGACCCTCGTGGATCTGCAGGCTGACCACCATGCCTTCCTGCAGATATTTCTCGTAGTCGCCGACCACGTCCTCGGGCACTTGCACCTGGTCGTAGGTCTCCTGGTTCATGAAGTGGAAGCCGTCGCCGTCCTTGTAGAGGTAGGAGAACTCGTGGTCCTCGACGTGGGCGCGCTCGACCTGGTCGGTGGTCTTGTAGCGCTGCTGGGTCTTCACGCCGTCGGAAATACGGCGCATATCGACCTGCGTCGTGGGCGTGCCTTTACCGGGGTGAAAATTTTCCGCGTTGAGCACGACATAGAGCTTGCCGTCGATGTCGACGATGTTGCCTTTGCGGAGTGATGAGGCGATGACCTTCACGATAACAATCCTTAAGCTTGAGGGCGGTGGGAACCGCAGATTCGGGCCGCACCATACCGATCCTGAGGCGAGATGCCAGTCTTTCCGGCAGGACGGCCGAACGGGGTCAATGTGAGGCAAAATCCGGGCTTTTGGCGGCCGGATCTGCATGCCGACCGGCGGGCTTTGCTGCTGGCGCGCAACCGTATCACCGCAGCCCTGCGGTCCTGGTTCGCCGCCCGCGACTTCACCGAGGTGGAGACATCGGTTTTGGTCGTCTCGCCCGGCAACGAGACCCATCTGCATGCTTTTGCCACCGAGTTGATCGGGCCCGGCGGCGAGCGGCGCTCCCTGTATTTGCGTACCTCGCCGGAATTCGCGTGCAAGAAGTTGTTGGCGGCGGGCGAGACGCGCATTTTCGATTTTGCTCGCGTGTTCCGCAACCGCGAGCGCGGCGCGTTGCATCACCCGGAGTTCACGATGCTCGAATGGTACCGGGCGAACGAGCCTTATGAAGCGCTGATGGACGATTGCTCGGCCTTGCTGGCCGAGGCGGCACGCGCGGCCGGCGTTCAGCGCTTCACCTTTCGCGAAAAGAGCATCGACCCATACACCGCGCCGGAAAAGCTGACCGTGGGGGAGGCGTTCGCGCGCCATGCCGGCGTCGATCTGCTGGCGACAATTGCCGGCGGGCGGGGCGATCGCGGAAAGCTAGCCACCGCCGCGGCCAAGGCCGGCGTTGCTACGGCGGCCGACGACACCTGGGACGATATCTTTAGCCGTATCCTGGCCGAGCGGGTCGAGGCGCACCTCGGCATTGGCCGCGCGACACTATTATGTGAATACCCGCTGCCGCTGGCGGCGCTGGCGCGCGCCAAACCCGGCAGCGATCAGGTCGCCGAGCGCTTCGAGCTCTATGCCTGCGGGGTGGAGCTTGCTAATGCCTTCGGCGAGTTGACCGACGTCGCCGAGCAGCGCGCGCGCTTTACGGCGGCGATGGACGAGAAGCAGCGCATCCACGGCGAGCGCTATCCGCTGGATGAGGATTTCCTCGCCGCGCTGGCGAGGATGCCGCAGGCGTCGGGCATCGCGCTCGGCTTCGACCGGCTGGTCATGTTGGCGACCGGCGCGCAGCGCATCGAGCAGGTGATGTGGACGCCGGTCACCGAGCCATAAACCTTATGAGAAAAATCATGACGACGCTTCGCACCCCTGCGCAGTTCTGCGACCATGGCATGGTGCCGCCCGGGCGCCGCGCCGCGCTGGACGCGGTCACCGCACGCTACGCTGTGGCGCTGCCGCAGGCTGTCGCCGAGCTGATCAACCTGAACGACCCGCGCGATCCGATCGCGCGGCAGTTCGTTCCCGATGTGGCGGAGCTCGACCGGCAACCGCAAGAGCTCGCCGACCCGATCGGCGACGACGCGCACTCGCCGGTCGAAGGCATCGTGCACCGTTATCCCGATCGCGTGCTGCTCAAGCTCACGCCGGTCTGCGCCATCTATTGCCGGTTCTGCTTCCGCCGCGAAATGGTCGGCCCCGCGAACGGCAAGACGCTATCGGCGGCGGCGCTCGAGCGTGCGCTCGATTACATCCGCGGCCGGCCGGAAATCTGGGAGGTCATCCTCACCGGCGGCGATCCGCTGGTGCTTTCGGCGCGCCGCCTGCGCGCGGTAATGCGAGAGCTTGCGGGCATCGCGCACGTCAAGGTGCTGCGCATCCACACCCGCGTGCCGGTGGCCGCGCCGTCGCGGATAACGGCGGACCTCGTGCGGGCGCTCAAGGTCAAAGGCAAGCCGACTTATGTCGCGCTGCACGTCAATCACGCAGGCGAACTGGCGCCCGCCGCGCGCGCCGCTTGCGCGCGTATGGCGGACGCCGGCATTCCGCTGCTCGGGCAATCGGTGCTGCTCAAGGGCGTCAACGACACGCCGGCGGCGCTGGCCGACCTGCTCCGCGCCTGCGTCGAATGCCGCATCAAGCCGTATTATCTGCACCATGCCGATCTCGCGCCCGGGACCGCGCATTTTCGCACCGACGTTGCCACGGGACAGGAACTGATGCGCGCCTTACGCGGGCGTTTGTCCGGTCTGTGCCAGCCGAGCTATGTGCTCGACATTCCCGGCGGCCACGGCAAATCGCCGATCGGCCCGTCCTACCTCGCGGAAACCGGTTCAAACGGCTCGGCGCATTATGTCGTGGAAGATTTCAACGGCGTCCGACACCGCTACCCGCCGGCAACGGCTTAGTGCCGGATTGCCAGCAAGTCGACCAACGCTGCCGCAATCACCAGCGCGGCAAAGCTGATGAAGACGACCGCAATCACCGCATTCAAAATGAAATGCGCGTCACGCCGCAACGCCGCCACCACATTCTTGTTTTTCATCATGGCCTGACGCTCCTCGCGGGAGCTCGTCGCCCGGCAGCTAATTTAGCGGTCGAGGTTCATCCGGCCCATAATTTCTACGTTAAATATCGTGACCAATACACGTGATCAGCGCATGGCAGCCATGAGGTCCACGGAGCGCAAGGTTTTGACGTCGTCGAAACAGGCAACGGCTGCTCAAGGCTTGAGATTTCAGCCTCGATATTGGGCATGAAACGGCGGTAATGAAAGGCGGGTCAGCCGCGCTCGCGATGCCGCGCAAAACGGCTGGCGAATCGATTCGCGCGTAACAACGCCCCTTATGCGGCCGAGGCGCGCGAAGTAGCGCCTGCTTCGAGCTTGAAGAAGCCGACCCGCTCGTCCATGGCCCTCGCCTGATGTTCCAGAGTCTTTGCCGTGGCAGCGTTCTCTTCGACCAGCGCCGAGTTCTGCTGGGTGACCTCATCCATCTGCGCGAGCGCCTTGTTCACCTGTTCGATGCCGCTCGCCTGCTCGTTGCTGGCATTGGCGATGTCCGCGACGATTGTTGCCACGGTTTTGATCGAGTCCACGATCTCGGTGAGGGCGGTGCCCGCTTTGTTGACCAGATCGACGCCGTCCTTGACCTGGTTGTTCGAGTTCATGATCAGATCCTTGATGTCCTTGGCCGCCTGCGAGGCGCGTTGCGCCAGGCTGCGCACTTCGGAGGCGACGACGGCGAAGCCGCGGCCGGCTTCGCCGGCGCGGGCGGCTTCCACCGCCGCATTGAGCGCGAGCAGGTTGGTCTGCCGGGCGATCTCGTCGATCACGCCGATGATGTCGGAGATCTTGCGCGAGGAGTCCTCGATCTTGGCCATTGCTTTCACCGCATGCGCCACCACTTGACCGCCGCGCTCGGCGACGTTGCGGGTGTTGCTGGCGAATTGATTGGCCTGCTGGGCGTTTTCCGCATTCTTCTTCACGGTTGCTGAAATTTCTTCCATTGAGGCGGAGGTTTCTTCCAGGCTCGCGGCCTGTTCCTCGGTGCGCTGCGACAGGTCGGTGGTGCTGGCGACGATTTCCGAGGAGGCGCCGGACACTTCGGTGGTGGCGAGGCTTAACGCCCGGATCGTCTCGTTCAAGCGCACCAATGTCGTGTTGAAATCGTTCTTGATCTGACGGTAGGACTCGGTGAAGCCCTCGGTCATGCGCACGGTCAGATCGCCTTCGGCAAGGCGTGCAAGGCCTGCGGCCAGCGCTTTGGTTGCCGTCGCCTGTTCCTCGGCCGCCTTGGCTTGCGCCTGGATATTCTTCTGGCGTTCTGCCTCGCTTTGCCGCCGTGTTTCCTCGCTGTGCAAACGCTGCTCATCGGCCAATTGCCTCTGCTCGGCCGCTTCGACTTCGAGGTTGCGCCGTTCCACCAGACCCTTGCGGAAGACCTCGATGGCGCCGGCCATAACGCCGATTTCGTCGCGGCGCCCGCCGTGCGGCACGCTCAAGTCGAGATTGCCGTCGGCCAGGCCGCGCATGGTCGCGGTGATTTCGCGAACGGGCTTGCCGATGCCGCGCGCAAGCACGAGCGACACGATCAATCCAAGCAGAATTGCGCCCGAAGCGACGACCAAAAAAATGAACAGAGCGCGCTGTGAGCGATTCGCTATGTCGGACACGTCGAGCGCGAATTCAATGACGCCGATCGGTTGGCCGGCGAAATTGAGCAAGGGCATGGCGGTCACCGCTACGCGGGTTTCGCCGATGTGCGAATCGCGCACCCCGAGCTTCGAAGACATGGCGGCAATACGATCTTCCGCGGAAAGCAGCGACTTCTCAGGAATAGTGCTGGCCAGAGTCGTGAACTTGTTCTCAGAATAGAGGTGGAACGCAATGTCCACACCGAGCCGCTTCTTGAGATCGTTGGCAAGGGGTTGGCCGATTGTGGTGCCGGCATCGATAACGGCAATCACGCGGTTGCCGATCTTGACCGGCACGGTGGCAAAGATTGCGAGCGAATTGAGACCCGGCTCCAATCCGACTCGCGGCTGCCCGGTCGAAAGAGCTTGGGCGACCGTCTGCCGCCGTTTTGTGACATCGTCGCCAAAAGTGCCGGGATTATGCCACCGAAACACGGCGATGCCCGGCGGCTTTTGCGTGGTGACCAGATCGTATCCTGTATTGTTTTTCGCGATGCTGTAGAGGGGCGAGAGCTTTTCTCGCAGCCATTCGCGGTCGTTACTTTCGATGTGCTCGGCGATGCCGGGATAGTTGACGAATGCGCGCGCGAGCAACAGACCGAGATCTTCGCGGGCTTTCAGCTGTTCGAGAACGCGCTCGTGGGTATTTTTTAGTCGGGCGCGGATGGAAGCCGCGCCCAGCTCGTCTTGTTGAGAATAGCCGAACCAGCCGACGATGCCGACGGCGAGGGTCATCAGTACGATCACCGAGATCGCGATGCGTGAGCCGATCGAGCGAAGTTGAAGCGAACTAAGGATTTTGCGAAGGAAACCGCCGGAGGCTTCACCCTCCTGCGCCGGCCGCAGGGCGGGTGCATCCGCCAAAGATTGCGATGACATAAGTTCTCCTTCGCGCGCGTTGGTCGTTACATCAGGCGGCGGTCCGCGACCGCCGATCCAAGGGGCGCGGCTAAAAACCTATGGGCAGATTTGCCGGCAATTCCGCGCCCTCGAATGCGCTTAGCACTCTAGTTTGGGGGCGTGAGGAAAGACTTTAAGCGCGAATAGATGTGGATCGATAAAGTGGATTTATACGCCGCGGCGGCGGCACGATGCGACAGCGTTTGTAAAACGTGGCGCGCCCTAGGGGATTCGAACCCCTGTTACCGCCGTGAAAGGGCGGTGTCCTAGGCCTCTAGACGAAGGGCGCAAGCCGAACGCGCCGGAGCGGCGCGAGCAGCGGACGTATAATGAGGCGGGCAGGCCGCTGCAAGCCGCTACCACTTTCCGCTATTGGGCATCGATTTCCACGGTTCCTGCGGCGGCTTGGCGGCGCCTTTCTGCAGCAGCTCGATGGAATGCTTGTCCGGCGAACGTACGAAGGCCATGACCCCGTCGCGCGGCGGCCGGTTGATGGTGACGCCCGCCTTCACCAGACGATCGCAGGTGGCGTAGATGTCATCCACCTCGTAGGCCAAATGTCCGAAATAGCGCGCCTCGCCATAATCCTCGGTATCCCAATTATAGGTGAGTTCCACCTCGAGACCGGGACGCCCTTGCTTCTTGGCCTCTTCATAAAGCTTGTCGTCGCCGGGCGCGGCCAAAAACACCAACGTGTAACGGTTTTTCTCGTCCACCCGCCGCCGGGTCTCCTTGAGACCGAGCTTGTTGACGTAAAAATCGAGCGCGGCATCCAGATTGCGAACGCGGAGCATGGTGTGCAGATATCTCATGGCATAAACCTCGTGACCGATGGGCGGCCGCCCGGACCTTGAGACTATATAACAATGATTGCGCCCGATCTTGAGACAGCAATTTCCAGCCTGCGCGGCCTGATCCAGGACGCCCGCAGCATCGTCCCCTTCACGGGGGCGGGCATCTCAACCGAATGCGGCATACCGGATTTCCGGTCCCCGGGAGGGCTTTGGACCAAGAACCAGCCGATCCCGTTTGACGCGTTTATGACGAGCGCCGAGATGCGCGACGAGGCTTGGCGCCGGCGCTTTGTCATGGAGGAGAGTTTCGCCAAGGCAAAACCGGGGCGGGGGCACCGGGCACTGGCAAGTCTCTACCAGGCCGGCAAGGTGCCGGCGCTGGTGACGCAGAACATCGACAATTTGCACCAAGCCTCCGGCATCGCACATGAGGACGTCATCGAACTGCACGGCAACACGACCTATGCGCTGTGCCTGGAATGCGATCAGCGTTACGAATTGGCGTGGGTGCGCGAAAAATTCAAAGCCGCGGGTGAGCACGCGCCGGATTGCGCCTGTGGCGGCTACATCAAGACTGCGACGGTGTCGTTCGGACAGGCAATGCCGGGTGCTGCGATGCAGCGGGCCGAGCAATTGAGCGGCGATTGCGACTTGTTTCTCGCGATCGGCTCGTCGCTGGTGGTTTGGCCGGCGGCCGGTTTTCCGTTGATGGCCAAACGCGCCGGCGCGGCGCTCGTCATCATCAATCGCGAGCCGACGGAGTTCGACGAGATTGCCGATCTGGTCGTGCATCACGACATCGGCGACGTGCTCGGGCCCTTCATCGCGACCTGATTCGGTTGCCGCTGCGCTGTGTATAGACCTGTGCGCAAGCCCATTTTGCCCTTTGCCGCCGGAGGCCGGGTGTTATCTTGAATCCACAGATTCGGTGAAGCGCCCGCGAAGAGGCGCCAGCAAGCGGCGGCGTGCGGCGTCATGGCGTCGGACGAGGTTGATCCCAAAATGCCTGGTAACAGTCTCCGGCCGGGAACGGCCAGAGAGTTCGTCGACGAAACGGCGACCAACCTCATTGAAATCACCGGCGTCATCAAGTGGTTCGACGTCGCCAAGGGATTCGGCTTCATCATTCCCGACAACGGCATGGCGGACGTGCTGCTGCACGTGACCTGCCTGCGCCGCGACGGCTACCAGACCGCCTATGAAGGCGCGCGCGTCGTTTGCGAAGTACTGCAACGGCCCAAAGGCTTGCAGGCGTTCCGCGTCATCTCGATGGACGAGTCGACTGCCATCCATCCGGCGCAGATGCCGCCGCCGCGCACCCACGTCACCGTGACGCCGACCAGCGGGCTCGAGCGCGCGCAGGTGAAATGGTTCAACCGGCTGCGCGGGTTCGGTTTCTTGACCCGGGGCGAGGGCACGCCGGACATCTTCGTGCATATGGAGACGCTGCGCCGTTATGGCCTCGCCGAGCTGCGGCCGGGTCAGACCGTGCTGGTTCGTTTCGGTCCAGGGCCGAAGGGCCTGATGGCGGCGGAGGTTCGTCCCGACAGCGGCTCGCTCGGCCCTGCTTCGCACTGACCCCCGGCGCCGCGCCTCACCGATTTTCCCATTGCCGCCCGAGTGGCAGCCGCGTAAAGGCGAGATCATGCGTGCCTTGCGATGGACCGCCTTCCTGTTCGTCGGGTTTCTGCTCGCCGGTTGGCCGGCGTGGCCGGCCAGCCAGCAGACGCTCGAGATCGCCACCAAGACGGGCGTACACGCTTTCTCCGTCGAAATCGCCGACACCGAACCGGAACGTGAAAAAGGCCTCATGTTCCGCAGGGAACTGCCGGAAGGGCGGGGCATGCTATTCGACTTCCACCGCGAACAGGAGGTCGGCTTCTGGATGCAGAACACCTATATCTCGCTCGACATGATCTTCATCCGCGGCGACGGGCGTATCCTGCGTATTGCCGAGAACACCGAGCCGCTATCGACGCGGATCATTCCCTCGGGCGGGCCGGTGCGGGCAGTGTTGGAAGTCATTGCCGGAACCGCCCGGAAATACGGGATCGCGCCGGGCGACCGGGTGGCTTCACCGATTTTCAACGGCCGTTGAGGCTTGCTTGCTGGCCTGGGGTGAAGCAAGTATCGCTTCATCCGTCGGGGCGTAGCGCAGCCCGGTAGCGCATCTGCTTTGGGAGCAGAGGGTCGCAGGTTCGAATCCTGCCGCCCCGACCAATCGTCGAGCCTCGACGACATTGCAGCCGGCAAGCCGGGCGCCACGGCGCAGCGCGGCGGTGTTAGGCCACCGCGATTGCCAGCGCAGGACGTTGGCATTATACCGGCGCGGATCAACGGAATGCCCGCCATGACCGCACGTATTTACAAGCCGGCCAAGACCGCCATGCAGTCCGGTCTCGCCAAGACCAAGGGTTGGGTGCTGGATTTCGAGCCGGAGACGCCGCGCACCGTCGAGCCGCTGATGGGCTGGACCTCCTCGGCCGACACCCGCCAGCAGGTGCGCCTGAATTTCCCCAGCAAGGAAGAGGCGATCGCCTATTGCGAGCGCCTTGGCATCGCCTACCAGGTGTCGGAAGCGGCGCCGCCGGTGCGCCACACGATTTCCTATTCCGACAATTTCGCCTTCAAGCGCCGCGACGCCTGGACCCACTGACGGCGCGCTAGCGCGCCGGCGTGCCCGAGCGCTGCCGCATCAAGGCGATGAAGCGCTCCTCTGCCATCGGCTGGCCGAGCAGGAAGCCCTGGCCGAAATCGCAGCCCATGCTGATCAGCGCCAGCGTGTCGGCGGCTTTTTCGATACCCATGGCGACGGCATGGCGTCGGTGACGGTGCGCGAGATCGATCACCGACTTGCACAGCGGCATGTTGACCTTGTCGGTGCCGCAGTCGGCGATGAACTTGCGGTCGATCTTGAGTTCGGTGAAGGGCATCTCGGTGAGGCGCCCGAGTGCCGCCTGGCCCGAGCCGCATTCATCGATGGCGAGATGCACGTTGTGCGGCTTCAGCCGCTTGCCGAGCGCGGCGGCGAGCGCGAGATCGGAAATGATCTGCTCTTCGCGGAGATCGACGATGAGCCCCGGCCAGCCTTCGGCGCTCGGGCGGTGCGCCTTGACGATGTCCTCGATCGGCAATTTATCGAGGGTCGCCGGGTGGATATTGACGCTGAGCGGAATATTCACGCCGAGCTTGGAGAAGATAACGCCGGTCTTGAGCGCGCTCTGCAGGGCGCGCTCGGACAATTTGCCGACGTTTCCGTCGGGGGCTCCCGGCATGAAAGCGCTCGGCAGCAGGACGCCGTGCTGCGGATGGCGCGCGCGGGCATAGGCCTCGGCGCCGGCAAGCTGCTTGCGACGCAGGTCGATCTTCGGCTGATACCAGAACTCGATCCAGTCGTTGGCGAGCGCCTCTTCAAGGTCGATGCGCACGTTGGCGTTCGGCACGCCGAGCTTGAGATCCTTGACGATCTTGACGATCGCTTCGGCGTCGTAGGGCTTCTTGAGCACCGGCAGCATGTTGAGCTTGCGCTGGAGGCCGATGCCCTTGGCATGCTCGAGCACCGCGGCGCCACGGCCGCTGGTCAATTGCACCGCGCCGCGAAAGCCGCGGGCGCCGAGTGCGGCCATCGATTGCATGACGTCGGCGGAATCGAGCGCGACATTGAGAACGACCAGATCGGGGACGCGGCCGTCCGCCGCTTGGCGCAGCGCGGCGCCATCGGCGAATCCGGCGCTGTCGACGCCCAAGCCGTGCAGCACCAGCGACAAGAATTGGCGGATGCTGGCGTCCTCGTCGACGACATAGCAGAGCGGGGTGGCCGCCGGCGCAAGCGGTGGCGCCTCGATATTGGCGGAAGATTTCGCGGCGGTTGTGCGTGGCGCTTCTGCGGAGGATACGGGCATGAGCATACGTGGCATTCCAACTGCAACTAAGGGATCCTCAGATACCTCTATTGGTGTTCCAAACTTGTTAAATATGAGTTTCGCGTGCGCGCCGGCCGGATGCCGCGATTTTCCTAACCCGATAAAAACGCAAGCGAAATTGGCGACCCCGGCAGGATTCGAACCTGCGACCCCCAGCTTAGAAGGCTGGTGCTCTATCCGGCTGAGCTACGGGGTCGTGTAACGTAGGTGTAACCGCGCCGTCAGCGTATTGAAAGACGCGCACATGACGTGGCCGGGGGCGCGGCTCCCGCGGTGAAATACGGCCCGGCTCATCCAGGCGTTTTCCTCGACGAATGAATGCTTTAAGTCGCATCATTGCAGCAGTTCATCCAATTTCTCAAAATAGTCGACTAGCCATCTGGCCGGATGGCTCGTTACGCTGTTAGCTAGGTCCAGTGGATTGCTGCGTCGCGGCGTCAATATGCATTCACGCTGCAGCCACGACCTCGACACCTTTGAGCTGTGAACTAAAAGAGGCGACCGGCGCACTCACAAATAATGACCTGTCGCCGTCCTGGGAGGCTCCCCGATGTTTACGTCCGTCCGCGCCGGCCTGGCCGCCGCACTGATTGCCCTTGCCTTGTTCCCGGCCATGGCGGCCGACAAGGCCTTCAAGCGCGGCGATCTCGATGACGCGGCGATTAAACTCGAAGCGCAGATCAAAAACGACACCGGCACCGTGACCAAGCCGGCCGCGACATTGCGTCGCGACGCCGACGCCGCCTTCCAGAAGAACGACTTCCGCACCGGTATGACCGTACTCGGCCAGCTCGTCACCGTGGCGCCTTCCGATGCTTCGAACTGGCTGCGGCTCGCGCGCACCGTGCTGCAGATCCACCCGCGCGATGACCGCGAACGCGCGCTGCTGCTCGATCGCGCAACGACCGCGGCCTACATTGCATATCAACGCGCAAGCGGCCGCGACGCCGAAGCTGACAGTTTGGCGTTGCTTGGCAAGACGTTCGCCGACCGGAAAATGTGGCGTCCGGCGCTCGATTCCATGCGGCTTGCGCTCGATCTGCGTGAGAGCGCCGATCTGCGCGGGCAATACGAGCGGCTGCGCGGCGAATACGGCTTCCGCATGCTGGATTATTCGGTCGATTCCGACGCGATTTCGCCGCGCGTCTGTTTCCAGTTCTCGGAAGAGCTGCCCAGCAAGCGCACCGACTTCTCGCCATACGTTGCGGTCGCCGGCCAGGACAAGGCGGCGATCTCGGCCAACGACAAGCAGCTTTGCGTCGAAGGCCTGAAGCACGGCGAACGCTATGAGATCACGTTGCGCGCCGGCCTGCCGTCGGTGGTGCGTGAAGCGCTGGCGAAGTCGGCCCAGTTCACCATCTTCGTGCGCGACCGCAAGCCATTCGTGCGCTTCTCCGGCAAGGCCTATGTGCTGCCGCGCAGCGGTCAACGCGGCATTCCGGTGCTCAGCGTCAACAGCAGCGCGGTGACGATTGCCGTCTATCGCATCGGCGACCGCAATCTGCTCGACACCGTGCTCGGCAGCGATTTCCAGCGTAACTTGAGCCAATACGACGCCGAGCGGATCGCCAGCGAAAACGGCGCCAAGGTGTGGAGCGGCGAACTCGCCGTTACACCCAAACTCAACACCGAAGTCGCCACCGCGTTTCCGGTCGATCAGGCGGTCGGCGATCTTAAAGCCGGCGTCTACGTGATGACGGCGACGCCGAAAGAGGCCGTCGCCAACGACTACGGCCAGCGCGCCAGCCAATGGTTCATCGTCTCCGACCTGGGGCTCACCGCTTACAGCGGGCACGACGGCATCGACGTCTTCATTCATTCATTGGCAAGCGCCAAGCCGCTCGGGCAGGTGGCCGTCCGGCTGGTCGCGCGCAACAACGAGGTGCTGGCGACGAAATCCACCGACAAGGACGGTTTCCTGCACTTCGAAGCCGGCTTGACGCGCGGCGAGGGCGGGCAGGCGCCGGCCGCGATCGTTGCCGCCGACAACGGCGATTACGCCTTCCTCAGCCTGAAATCGCCGGCGTTCGATCTTTCCGACCGCGGCGTGGCCGGCCGGCAGGTGCCGACTGGGCTCGACGCCTTTGTCTATACCGAGCGCGGCGTCTATCGCAGCGGCGAAACCGTGCATGTGACGTCGCTGTTGCGCGATGCGCGCGGCATCGCCGCCGCGGCGCCGCTCACGCTGGTGATGGAGCGTCCCGACGGCGTCGAATATCGCCGCGCGCTGCTGCCCGATCAGGGCCTTGGCGGGCACAGCTGGAGCGTGCCGATCGTCCGCTCCGCCTCGACCGGCACCTGGCGCGTCGCGGCTTACACGGATCCGAAGCGGCCGCCGATCGGCGAGGCGACTTTCCTGGTCGAGGACTATGTGCCCGACCGCATCGAATTTGACTTGAAATCGGAGGCCAAAGTCATTCCGCGCGACGCGCCGGCGCAACTGAGCGTCGATGGACATTTCCTTTACGGCGCGCCGGCTTCCAATCTCGAGCTGCAAGGCACGGTCACCATCGCCGCCGCCAAGGAGCGGCCCGGCTTTGCCGGCTATTCCTTCGGCCTGGAGGACGACGAGGTCTCGGCGGTGCGCCAGGAACTCGGCGATCTGCCGGCGACCGATGCGACCGGAAAGGCGAGCTTCCCCGTCACCCTCGAGAAGGTCCCGAGCACATCGCGTCCGCTCGAAGCGACGATCACGGTCAGCATGGCGGAATCCGGCGGCCGCGCGGTCGAGCGCAAGATCACGCTGCCGATCGCGCCCGAGGCGGCGATGATCGGCGTCAAGCCGGCTTTCTCCGGCCGCTCGCTCGACGACGGCGCCAACGCGGATTTCGACGTGGTCATGGTCGCGCCCGACGGCAAAACGCTCGCGCAAAAAGGCCTGCATTACGATCTGCTGCGCGTCGAGACGACGTATCAGTGGTACCGGCAGAACGGCAGTTGGGAATTCGAGCCGGTCAAACGCACCGAGCGCGTCGCCGACGGCAACGTGGACGTGAGCGCGGACAAGCCGGCACGCGTTTCGCTGCCGGTGCGCTGGGGCCGCTATCGGCTCGAAGTGTCGGTCGCCGGCCAGAACGGGACGACGACGTCGATCACCTTCGATGCCGGCTTCTATGCGGAATCGAGCGCCGATACGCCCGATCTCCTGGAGGTCGCGCTCGACAAGAATGATTTCAAATCCGGCGACACCATGAACGTGTCGGTGACCGCGCGCACGGCGGGCCGCCTCACGCTCAATGTGTTCACCGACCGGCTGGTGGCCTCGACCTCGCAGGACGTCAAGGCAGGCGCCGTGCAGGCGCCGCTGACCATCGGCAAGGATTGGGGCACCGGCGCTTATCTGGTGGCCACCTTGCGCCGCCCGCTCGACGCGCCGGCGCAGCGCATGCCGGGCCGCGCCATCGGCGTGCAATGGTTCTCCATCGACCGCACCGAACGCACGCTCGCACTTGATATGAAGCTGCCGTCCACCATGCGTCCCGACAACGCCCTCAACGTGCCGATCAAGCTCACCGGCTTGGCGGCGGGCGAGGAGGCGCACGTGGTCGTTGCCGCCGTCGACGTCGGCATTCTCAATCTCACAAATTACAAGCCGCCGGCGCCCGACAATTACTATCTCGGCCAGCGGCAACTGACCGCCGAGATCCGCGACCTCTATGGGCAGTTGATCGACGGCATGCAGGGCGTGCGCGGGCAGATCCGCTCGGGCGGCGATAGCGGCGCCGAATTGACCGGCCCGCCGCCGACGCAGGCACCGCTTGCGCTTTACTCCGGCATCGTCAGCGTCGGCCCCGACGGCACCGCACAAGTGAGCTTCGATATCCCCGCCTTCACCGGCACCGTGCGGGTGATGGCAGTGGCCTGGAGCAAGGACAAAGTCGGCAAGGCCTCCGGCGACGTCGTCGTTCGCGATCCGGTGGTGCTGACCACGACGCTGCCGCGCTTCCTGCGCACCGGCGACCGCGGCAACGTGCAACTCGAGCTCGACAACGTCGAAGGCGCGGCCGGCGACTACAGCATCGCGGTCAGCAGCGACGGCACCGTCAAGCTCGACGGCGGCAAGCCGCTCACGCTCACGCTTGCCGCCAAGCAGCGCGACCATGTCGCGGTGCCGGTGTCGGCGGCAGGGGCGGGCGCGAGCATGCTGAAAGTCAACGTCAGCGGGCCGAACGGTTTTGCGCTCGAGCGCTCTTACGCGCTCGATGTGCGGCCGGCGAACCAGATCCTGACGCGCCGCACCGTCCGCTCGCTCGCCCCGGGCGAGACGCTGACGCTGTCGAACGACATGTTTGCCGATTTCGTGCCGGGCACCGGGCGCGTCGGTTTGTCGGTCGCGATTTCCGCTTCGCTCGACATCGCCACGCTGCTGAACGAGCTCGACCGTTATCCGTTTGGCTGTTCCGAGCAGATTACCAGCCGCGCAATGGCGATGCTCTACATCAACGAGCTGGCCGCGCAGGCCAAGCTCGCGCTCGACGGCGACATCGACCAGCGCATCAAGGACGCCATCCAGCGGCTCTTGGCGCGGCAGGATTCGAACGGTTCGTTCGGCCTGTGGACGGTCGGCGGCAACGATTCCTGGCTCGATGCCTATGTCACCGATTTCCTCACCCGCGCGCGCGAACGCAATTTCGAGGTGCCGCAGGCGGCGTTCACCCAGGCGCTCGACCGGCTGCGCAATTACGTCGCGAGCACGGCCGATGTCGGCAAGAACGGCGGCCGCGATCTCGCTTACGCGCTTTACGTTTTGGCGCGCAACGGCGTCGCCCCAGTCGGCGACCTGCGTTACATCGCCGATACCAAGCTCGACGATTTGTCGACGCCGATCGCCAAGGCGCAAGTCGCCGCCGCGCTCGCCATGCTCGGCGACAAAACACGCGCCGACCGCGTCTATCTCGCCGCGCTCGACGCCATCCCGCGCCAGCCCCGGCTCGAGCTCGATCTCGGCCGCGTCGATTACGGTTCGGTCTTGCGCGACTCGGCCGCGGTGGTGACGCTCGCGTCGGAAGGGCGGGCGCCGCAACGGACCATCGACGACGCGGTCGCGCGCATCGACGCCGCGCGCGCGCTGAGCAGCCGCACCTCGACGCAGGAAGATGCCTGGCTGGTGCTCGCCGCGCGCGCGTTGGTCAAGCAGGTCAACGCCATCTCGCTGTCGGTCAATGGCGAGACCCGGCAAGGCGCGTTCTACCGCAGCCTGCGCGCCGACCAGCTCGATACGCCGCTCGCGGTCAGCAACCGCGGTGACGGCGCGGTGCAGGCGGTGGTTTCGGTGAGCGGCTCGCCGACGACACCCGAACCGGCAGCCGAACGCGGCTTCAAGATCGAGCGCAGCTACTTCACCCTCGACGGCGAGCCGGCCGACGTGACCAAGGCGAAGCAGAACCAGCGTTTCGCCGTGGTGCTGAAAATGACCGAGCCGAACCCGCAGTTCGGCCGCGTCATCGTCGCCGACTACCTACCGGCCGGCTTCGAGATCGATAATCCGCGCCTGGTGTCGTCCGGCGACACCGGCACGCTGTCCTGGATCACCGACGCCGTCGAGCCGGCAAACAGCGAATTCCGCGATGACCGCTTTACCGCGGCGTTCGACCGCGAGGAGAACTCGCCCTCGGTGTTCGCGGTGGCCTATGTGGTGCGCGCGGTCTCGCCCGGGCACTACGTGCTGCCGCAGGCGGTGGTCGAGGACATGTACCGGCCCGACCGCTTCGGCCGTACGGCAATGGGGACGATCGACATTACGGCGGGCAAATGAAGCGCTGGCGTTTCATCCTGGGCAGCCTGGCCGGTGCGGCTTTTCTCGGCGCGCTGGCCGCCGGCGCCTGGGTCTATTCGCTCGGCCGCCCGCCGCTCGGCCAGGACCTCGAGACCTCGCATGTGGTGCTCGACCGCGACGGCAAGCTGTTGCGTGCCTACGCCACCAGCGAGGGGCGCTGGAGGCTGCCGGCGACCGAGAAAGATGTCGATCCTCGCTTCCTCAAGCTGCTCTTCGCCTACGAGGATAAGCGCTTCTACGAGCACGACGGCGTCGACCTTCTGGCGCTCGGCCGCGCCGCATTTCAGCTTATCACAGAGGGACATATCGTCTCGGGCGGATCCACTTTGACAATGCAGGTCGCGCGCCTGTTGGAGCCGCGCGAACACCGCAGTATCGACGCCAAGCTGCGCCAAATCACGCGCGCGTTGGAGCTCGAACACGCGCTGAGCAAACAGCAGATTTTGGCGCTCTATCTGACGCTCGCGCCCTACGGCGGCAATCTCGAAGGCATCCGCGCCGCTTCGCTGAGCTATTTCGGCAAAGAACCGCGCAAGCTCACGCTCGCTGAAGCCGCGCTTCTGGTCGCGCTACCGCAATCGCCGGAGTTGCGCCGGCCGGATCGCTATCCGGAAGCGGCCCGGGCGGCGCGAGACCGCGTGCTTGATCGCGCGGCAGCGGCCGGTGTCGTGCCGCGCGACGAGGTGGCGCATGCGAAAAAAGCGGCGGTCCCGCACGAACGCAAGTCGCTACCGGTGCTCGCGCCGCACGCCGCCGACCAGGTGGTCGCCGCCGAGCCGGATAAGCGCATTCACCGCCTTACCATCGACGCGGCCTTGCAAAAGACCTTGCAGGATCTCGCGCGCGAGCGCGCGCATGCGGTGGGCCCGAAGATTTCCGTCGCCATCCTTGCGGTCGACAACGAGACCGGCGAGGTGCGCGCGCGTATCGGCTCGGCCGATTATTTCGACGAGCGCCGCGCCGGCCAGGTGGATATGACACAGGCGCTGCGCTCGCCCGGCTCCACTTTGAAGCCGTTCATCTACGGACTCGCCTTTGAGGACGGGCTATTGCATCCGGAAACGCTGATCGACGACAAGCCGGTGCGCTACGGCAACTACACGCCGGAGAATTTCGATCTCACTTTCCAGGGCACCGTCACCGTGCGGCGCGCGCTGCAGATGTCGCTCAATGTGCCCGCCATCGCCGTGCTCGGCAAAGTCGGCGTCAGCCGGCTAAGCGCGCGGCTCACGCAAACCGGCGCGGCGCTGGTGCTGCCGAAAGGCGAGGCGCCCGGCCTTGCCATGGGTCTCGGCGGCGTTGGCATCAAGCTCGACGATCTGGTGATGCTCTATACCGGGCTCGCGCGCCAAGGCGCGGCGCTGCCGTTGCGCGAGCGCGAAACCGCGACCGCGCCGTCCGCCCGCAGGCTGCTCGATCCTGTCGCCGCCTGGTATGTCGGCAATATCCTGATCGGCGCGCCGCCACCGGACAATGCGATACCCGGACGCATCGCCTTCAAAACCGGCACCTCCTATGGCTATCGCGATGCCTGGGCGGTCGGCTACGACGGCCGCATGACCATCGGCGTCTGGGTCGGGCAGGCGGACGGGGCGCCGGTGCCCGGACTCTTTGGCCGCGGCTCGGCCGCGCCGATTCTGTTCGACGCCTTTTCCCGCACCGGCAGCGCGCCGGCGCCGCTGCCGCACGCGCCCAAGGGCGCGATCTTTGCCGCCACCAACAAGCTGCCGCCGCCGCTGCAGCGCTTTGTCCTCGACGGCGCCGTGGCCGCGGCGGAACCGCCGCGCATCATGTTCCCGCCCGACGGCGCAAATATCGAGCTTGCCAAAGGCGCGGCGCCCGATCCGGTTGCGCTGAAGATTTCCGGTGGCGCCGCGCCGCTCACCATCATGGTGAACGGCGTGCCGCTGCCTCCACAAGGGAGCCGGCGCACCGTGTTTTTCGACCCGGATGGCCCCGGTTTCGTGCGGCTCACCGTCATGGATGCCCGTGGCGCCACGGATAGCGTGAGCGTCCGGCTGCGATAATAGGGTCGCATGACAGGGCGGGGCCTTGGGCTTATGGTCCCGACCGAAGACGCGGAATCACGACCAGAAGCAATGAGCACGGCCACCGATCACGCGCGGCAATCGCAACCGGCGCGCGGGCTTTCCGCGGCGATGGATTATGCCAGCGTCTCGCACCGGCGCGCCGGGTTTCTGTTGGTTGTCTTTACGCTGATCGCCTTCCTGCCGGGCTTTTTCCAGATTCCGCCGGTCGACCGCGACGAGGCGCGCTTCGCGCAGGCCACCAAGCAGATGCTGGAGAGCGGCCAATACGTCGACATCCGTTTCCAGGATGAGGTCCGCTACAAAAAGCCGGTCGGCATCTATTGGCTGCAGGCGTTTGCCGTGAAGGTGGGTGAGGCAGCCGGCATCCCGCAAGCGCGCACCACCATCTGGCTCTACCGCTTGCCGTCGCTGTTCGCGGCGATCGGCACGGTGCTGCTGACCTATTGGACGGCGCTGGCCTTTGTCGCGCGGCGCACCGCGCTGCTCGCGGCGCTGATGATGGCAAGCTCGGTGCTGCTCGGAGTCGAGGCGCGGCTCGCCAAGACCGACGCCACGCTGTTGTTCACGTGCGTCGCGGCGATGGGTGCGATGGCGCGCGTTTATCTCATGCACCGGCGCACGCCGGATTGCGCAGTCGGCTGGCGGCTGCCGGCGATCCTGTGGACGGCCATGGCGGCCGGCGTGCTGATTAAGGGCCCGCTGATCCTGATGTTCGTCGCGCTGACGGCGCTGACGCTGTCGATTGCCGACCGCTCGGGCCGCTGGCTCTGGTCGTTGCGTCCGCTGCCGGGCTTCGCCTGGATGATCCTGCTGGTGCTGCCCTGGTTCGTCGCGATCATTGCCAAGTCGGGGGGCAGTTTCATCACCCAGTCGGTGGGTGAAGACATGCTGTCCAAGGTGTTCGGCGGACAAGAATCGCACGGCGCGCCGCCGGGCTATTACTTCCTGCTGTTCTGGGTGACGTTCTGGCCGGGCTCCATTCTCGCCGGCGTCGCCGCGCCACGCATCTGGCAGGCGCGGCGCGAGCCGGGCGCGCGCTTTCTACTGGCGTGGCTATTGCCCTCATGGGCTGTGTTCGAGGCGGTGATCACCAAGCTGCCGCATTACGTGCTGCCGCTTTATCCGGCGATCGCGATCCTGATCGCCGGCATCCTCGAGGGTGGCGGACTTTACAACAAGCGCTGGCTGGTGCGCGGCACGGTCGGCTGGTTCTTGTTTCCGGCGCTGGTCGCCATCGGCGTCGTCGTGCTGTTCATTGTCGTCGGGCGCGGGCTTGGCATCGTCGCCTGGCCGTTTGCCGGCGCCGCGGCGATATTCGGCCTGTTCGCTTGGTGGCTCTACGAGGTGGATGGTCCCGAAAGAGCCTTGTTGCGCGGCATGGCGGCCTCGGTGTTCATCGCCATCGCGGTCTACGCCGTGACGTTCCCCGCGCTGCCGGCGCTGTTCCCGAGCACGCTAATCGCCGACGAGTTGCACGCGAGCGCTTGCGCCGAGCCGCACGTCGCCTCGACAGGCTACTACCAAGAGCCGAGCCTGGTGTTTCTGCTCGGCACGGACACCCTTTTTACCGACGGCCCCGGCGCCGCCGAGTTTCTGCGCGGCGGACCGTGCCGTTTCGCTCTGGTCGACGCGCGCAGCGAACGCGGCTTCGTGCAGCGGGCGAATGCCATCGGCTTGCGCTACGCGGTCAGCCAGCGCGTTGACGGTTACAACATCAGCATCGGGCGCGCGGTGATGCTCACCGTATTCCGCTCGACGGAAAAGCCATGACCGCCGCCGACGGGATCGATCGCGACACGAGCCCCGTGCAAGCCGCGCTGCGCCGCTGCGCTACCAATGTCGCCGGTGCCGTCGCGATCCTGTTTCAGCCGGCGCGCCGCCTGCACAATGCCTGGCCGCTGACCGGGCAGCAGTTTGTCATCGCGGCCGGAGTGGGGCTGGTCGTTTTTCTCGCCGTCGTGCTGCTGCTCGACGCCGCCGCAATCAAAGCGGTGCTGCGTCTGCCGGGCTGGCTGGCCTGGTTTTTCGACCAGATCACCGACTTCGGCAAATCCGGTTGGTTCTTGTGGCCGCTGGGGATTTTGTTTTTGGCTCTCGCCGCGCTGCCGGGTCTGCCGCGGATGCCGCAGCTCGTGCTTGCCGCCGTGATGGTCCGTGTCGGCTTCCTGTTCGTCGCCATTGCCGCGCCCAGCCTGTTCGGCACCATCATCAAGCGCATGATCGGCCGCGCGCGGCCACTGGTTGGCGGCAGTCTCGACCCGTATCTGTTCAGCCCGTTCAAATGGACGGCCGAATACGCCAGCTTGCCGTCCGGCCACGCCACCACGGTCTTCGCGGTGGTGGTCGCTTTCGGCACGCTGTGGCCGCGCGCGCGCACCGTCTTGTGGGTCTATGCCTTGCTGATTGCCGTGAGCCGCGTGGTGTTGACCGCGCATTATCCGAGCGACGTGCTCGCCGGCGCAGTGGTCGGTATTGGCGGCGCGCTTGTCGTTCGCCGCTGGTTTGCGCTGCGCGGATTGGGCTTTTCCGTCGTGGCGGACGGCGGCATTTGCCAATTTCCCGGGCCGTCGCTGAAGCGGATCAAAGCTGTTGCCCGCGCGCTGTTGGCTTAATAAGAAGCAGCGGATGGCCGGCCGGCCGACGAGACCTCAAGAATGAATGGCAACAATCCAGCGGTTTCCGTCGTGGTGCCGGTGCGCAACGAAGCCGGCAATGTCGAGTCATTGGTCAAAGAGATCGCGCAGGCGCTCGACGGCCAATGGCCGTTCGAGGTCGTCTACGTCAACGACGGCTCGACCGATGGCACCGAGGCCGAGCTCAGGCGCTTGATGGCGCAATATCCCTGGCTGCACCGCGTGCGGCACAAGCAGTCCTGTGGCCAGTCGGCGGCGGTGCGCTCGGGCGTGCGGGCGGCGCGGGCGCCGCTAATCGTCACGCTCGACGGCGACGGGCAGAACGACCCGGCGTTCATTCCGGCGATGCTGCGCGCGCTCGAGACGGGTGCGCCGCGCGTCGGACTGATCGCCGGCCAGCGCGTCAAGCGCAAGTCGGGCGGTTTCAAGAAACTGCAGTCGCGCATTGCCAACGCGGTGCGCGGCGCGGTGCTGCGCGACGGCACCCGCGACACCGGATGCGGGCTCAAAGCGTTCCGCCGCGACGTGTTCTTGGCGTTGCCATATTTCGATGGCTTGCATCGTTTCCTGCCGGCGCTGGTCAAGCGCGAAGGCTACGCGATCGGCTATGTCGATGTGGTGGACCGGCCGCGCGGCGCCGGCGTGTCGAATTACGGGATGTGGGACCGGCTGTGGGTCGGCATCCTTGATCTCGGCGGGGTGTGGTGGTTGATCCGGCGCAAGAAGCGAAATCCGGACATTGCGGAGGACTAAATGCTGGTCGATATCGCGCGCTCCGTCGGCGGTTATCTGCACGACGTATTCCTCGGCAATGTCGATCTTGGAATCTTGATCGGCTACGTCGCGCAAGGCATGTTCGCCATGCGCTTTGTGGTGCAATGGATCGCCTCCGAGCGCGCCGGCAAGAGCGTGGTGCCGACCGCGTTCTGGGTATTCTCGATCGGCGGCGGGCTGATGCTGCTCGGCTATGCGATTTACCGGCGCGACCCGGTGTTCATCGTCGGCCAGGCGTTCGGCGTGTTCGTGTATCTGCGCAATCTGCAGTTTGTTATTCGCAGCGGCGGGCAGGGCGCGCCGGCTTAGCGCATGATCCCGAAAAGTGGGAACCGGTTCTCGGATAAGATCATGCGCGATGCAAAATGCTATTTGGCCGCGGCCATCGCGGCAAAGCCGCGTTCGAGATCGGCGATGAGATCGTCCGGATCCTCCAAGCCGATATGAAAGCGCAGCGTCGGCCCGCCCGGCGCCCATTTGGTGGCGGTGCGGTACTCGGTGCAATCGAACAGGATCACCAGGCTTTCGAACCCGCCCCACGAGAAGCCCATGCCGAACAAACTCAGTTCGTTCATAAAGGCGTAGACGGATTTCTCCGCGGTCGGCTTGAGCACAATGCTGAACAGGCCGCAGGCGCCGGAAAAATCCCGCCGCCAGATTTTATAGCCGGGGTCGCTTTCCAGGCCCGGATGCAGCACGCGCAGGACTTCGGGGCGCTGCTCCAGCCAGCGCGCGATGCGCAGGCCGGACTCATGATGGCGCTTGAGCCGCACGTCCATCGTGCGCAAGCCACGCAGCGCGAGAAACATGTCGTCCGGCCCGACGCAGAGCCCCATGGTGGTGACGACGGTCTTGAGCGCCGGCAGTGCCTTGGCGTTCGCCGCCACGCAGCCAAACATCACGTCGGAATGGCCGCCGATGTATTTGGTGCCAGCCTGGATCGACAGATCGACGCCCTTCTCGAAAGCGCGGAAGTAAAGCGGCGTTGCCCAGGTATTGTCCGTCAGCACCACCGCGCCGTGGTCGTGCGCGACCGCGGCGATGGCGGGGATGTCCTGCATCTCGAAACTTTGCGAGCCGGGCGCCTCGACGAACACCGCCTTGGTGTTCGGCTTGAACGATTTGGCAATACCGGCGCCGATCAACGGATCGTAATACGTCGTCGTCACGCCCATGCGTTTGAATAGACCGTCACAGAAATTGCGGGTCGGGCGGTAGACGCTATCGGTGACCAGGACGTGATCGCCGCTGCCGGCGACCGACAGCAATGCGGCTGAGATCGCGGCGAGACCCGATGGCAACAAAGCGACGCCGGCGCAGGCCTCGCCTTCGATCGCGGCGAGCGCTTGTTCCAGCGCTTCCGACGTCGGAGTGCCGCGGCGGCCATATTGGTAGCGCGAGCGGTGCGCGACTTGATCCTCGGCGGTCGGGTAAAGCACGGTCGAGGCGTGGTAAACCGCAGGATTGACGAAGCCATGCTGGCCTTTGGTGTCGCGGCCGGCGGTCACCAGCCGGGTTGCCGGTTTCACCGGGCTTTTGGGAGACTTCGCCATGCCTTCGCGGGTCCATATCAGCGGCGCGCGGAACCGCGCCGGGCGCCATATACGGCTGCATCGGCGGGAAGCGTCAACCCCTTGACCTCGGGCCTTGATCGTTCTGAGATGCTTCCCGTCGAGGGCTCGGGACAAAGGCCAGAACTTACGTTTTCGTCACGGCGGGGCTTGGGGACCCGGCGCCGGCGAAAATGTTGGCCGATCCGCACGATCCCACAACCGAATTTGCCTCAAAGAGGTCGCGTCATGAAACGCCTTGCCAGTTTGCTCGCTCTTGCCCTCGTTGTCGTCGCGCACGGCGCATCCGCCCAGACTTTGAAGGCGGTGACTGATCGCGGCATCCTCAATTGCGGCGCCAACGGCACGCTCGCCGGATTTGGCCTGCCGGACGCGCAAGGCAAATGGACCGGCCTCGACGTCGACGTCTGCCGCGCCATCGCGGCGGCGATCTTCAACGACGCCAGCAAAGTGAAATTCGTGCCGCTGTCGGCCAAGGATCGCTTCACCGCGCTGCAGTCGGGCGAAGTGGACGTCTTGGTGCGCAACACCACTTGGACCTCGTCGCGCGACAGTTCGCTCGGCTTGAGCTTTACCGGCGTCGACTATTACGACGGCCAAGGCTTCATGGTGCGCAAGTCGCTGAAGGTGAACTCCGCCCTCGAGCTCGGCGACGCCTCGGTCTGCGTGCAGCAGGGCACGACCACCGAGCTCAATCTCGCCGACTTCTTCCACGCGCATAACATGAAGCTGAAGTCGGTGACCTTCGCCACGGCGAACGAAGCGGTAAAGGCCTACGATGCCGGCCGCTGCGATAGCTACACCACCGACGCCTCCGGCCTTTACGCCGAGCGTCTGCGGCTCGCCAATCCAAACGACCACATCATCCTGCCTGAGATCATCTCCAAGGAACCGCTGGGCCCGGTGGTACGTCAGGGCGATGACAAGTGGTTCACCATCGTCAAGTGGGTGTTGTTCGCCATGATCAACGCCGAGGAGTTGAACATCACCTCCAAGAACGTCGACGACATGATGAAGTCGACCAATCCAGACGTGAAACGCCTGGTCGGCACCGAAGGCAATTACGGCGAGCAGATCGGTCTGCCCAAGGATTGGGCGGTGCGCGTCATCAAGCTGGTCGGCAACTACGGCGAAGTGTTCGAGCGCAACGTCGGGCAGGGCTCGCCGCTCAAGATCGACCGCGGTCTGAACAAGCTTTGGAACAAGGGCGGCATCCAGTACGCGCCGCCGGTTCGCTGAGCGGAATCTGAAGCCGCATCGCCGGCGGCCCGCGTGCGGCCGGCGATCCGGCGGTCGACGCCTTCAGGGGGCGTCGCGAGGCTGACGAGGGGTAAATGCCGACTGACCTTCCGGCGGCGGGATCTCCCCCCGCGCGGGTTGCGTTCTACAACGACCCCAAGGTCCGCAGCATCGCCTATCAGGTCGCGCTGTGCGCGGTCGTCGGCTTTCTCGTCTTCGCGGCCGCCAGAAATGCCATCGTCAATCTCGAACGCGCGCATATCGCCTCGGGCTTCGGCTTCTGGAACCGCACGGCCGGCTTCGATATCAGCCAGACTCTGATCGCGTTTGACTCGGCGACGTCGAGCTACGGCCGCGCCTTCTGGGTCGGCTTGCTCAATACATTGCTTGTCGCCGGGCTCGGCATTCTGTTCGCGACCGTCTTCGGCTTCATCATCGGCATCGCGCGGCTGTCGAAGAACTGGCTGGTGGCCAAGGCGGCGAGCGGCTATGTCGAGACCATCCGCAACATCCCGCTGCTGCTGCAACTGCTGTTCTGGTACAACGCCGTGCTCAAGGCGCTG
Organism: Pseudolabrys sp.; assembly: GCA_035501975.1. Taxonomy (GTDB): domain Bacteria; phylum Pseudomonadota; class Alphaproteobacteria; order Rhizobiales; family Xanthobacteraceae; genus Pseudolabrys. The sequence goes on along the minus strand of DATJVE010000080.1, from coordinate 17,818 downwards.
CCGAACATCCGGGACAGCTTCGTTGTCCCCGGCGGCATTTATCTCAACAACCGCGGTTTGTTCCTGCCGCGGCCGGTCGTCGAACCAGGCTTCGGCTGGGCGCTGATCGCGCTGATCGCCGGCATCATTGGCGCCGTCGTCTATTACGTCTGGGCGCGCCGTCGCCAGGAGCAGACCGGGCAGCAGGCTCCGGTTTTCCTGGTTGGCGTAGCGCTGGTGATCGGCCTGCCGTTGATCGGGCTGGCGCTGGCTGGATTTCCGCTCACGTTTGAACTGCCGAAAGCCGGCCGCTTCAACATCGAAGGCGGCGTCGAGGTGCTGCCGGAACTTGCCGCGCTGCTGTTCGGCCTGACGATCTACACGGCGGCGTTTATCGCCGAGGTGGTGCGCGCCGGCATCGCCGCCGTGTCGCGCGGGCAGACCGAAGCGGCTTATTCGCTCGGCATGCGCCCGGGGCCGACGCTGCGATTGATCGTGGTGCCGCAGGCCATGCGGGTCATCATCCCGCCGCTCACCAGCCAATACCTCAACCTCACGAAGAATTCGTCGCTCGCGGTCGCCATCGGCTATCCCGATCTGGTGCAGGTGTTCACCGGCACGGTGCTCAATCAAACTGGGCAGGCGGTCGAGGTCGTCGCCATCACCATGGCGGTCTACCTCACCATCAGCCTCGCCACCTCGCTGCTGATGAACATCTACAACAGCCACATCGCGCTGGTGGAAAGGTGAGGGCGCCGGCATGACGATGTCCGAAGGCGATCTCGCCGTCACCGAAATCAGGTTTGTCCGCGAGACCCCCATTGCCCCGCGCCCGGCGCCGGCATCGATGACCGGCGCGCTCGGCTGGCTGCAACAGAATCTGCTGTCGAGCTGGTTCAATATCATTTTGACGATTTGGATCGTCCTTTTGTTCGCCTGGGCGATCCCCGAGCTGGTCAAGTTTCTGATCGTCGACGCGGTGTGGACCGGCGCCGACCGCGACGCCTGCCGCGAGGTCGTGCAACACCGCGAAATCGGCGCCTGCTGGCCGTTTGTCTGGGAGCGCTGGTCGTATTTCGTCTACGGCTCGTATCCGATCCCGGAACGGTGGCGCGTCGATGTGTTCTTCACGATGCTCGCGCTCGGCGTCGGCTGGATGCTGTGGCTGGAGGCGCCGCGGCGCGACCTCGGTTCGGTGTATTTCTTCGTCATCTTGCCGATTTCCTCGTTCATCCTGCTCACCGGCTGGAACGCGATCGGATTGCCACCGGTCGACACCGCGCTGTGGGGCGGCATGCTGGTGACGATCGTCGTCGCCTCGGTCGGGATCGTGTGTTCGCTGCCGCTCGGCATTCTGCTCGCGCTCGGCCGCCGCTCGCGCATGCCCGCGGTGCGGCTGTTCTCGGTGATCTTCATCGAGTTCGTGCGCGGCGTGCCGCTGGTGACGGTGCTGTTCATGGCCAGCGTGATGCTGCCGTTGTTCGTGCCGGAGGAATATTCGCCGGATAAATTGGTGCGTGCGCTGGTCGGCATTGCGCTGTTCGCCTCGGCCTATATGGCGGAGGTGGTGCGCGCCGGCTTGCAGGCGATCCCCAAGGGCCAGTTCGAGGGCGCCATGGCGGTCGGCCTCGGCTACTGGCAGATGATGCGGCTCATCATCCTGCCGCAGGCGCTCAAGGTCACCATCCCCAACATCGTCAACACCTATATCGGCCTGTTCAAGGACACCACGCTGGTGTTCATCGTCGGGATCTTCGACTTCCTGCGCACGGTCGAGGTCGCCCGCATCGATCCGAAATGGGCGACGCCGGTGACCAGCACCACCGGCTACGCGGTGGCGGCGATCTTCTATCTGATCTTCTGCTACGGCATGTCGCGCTACGCCCGCGCGATGGAGGCGAGACTGGGCAAGGGCGACAGACGGTGAGGTGATATCGTGAGTAGCGCCGAAAATTCCGCACGCCGGTTCAAACCGATGCCGCTGTCAACGCCGGTGGCGGTGGAACTCGTCGGCATGAACAAGTGGTACGGCGAATTCCACGTGCTGCGCGACATCAATCTCAAGGTGATGGGCGGCGAGCGCATCGTCATCTGCGGACCGTCCGGCTCCGGCAAATCGACCATGATCCGCTGCATCAACCGGCTGGAGGAGCATCAGCAGGGCAAGATCGTCGTCGACGGCGTGGAACTCACCAACGACCTGAAGAAGATCGACGAGGTGCGCCGCGAGGTCGGCATGGTGTTCCAGCACTTCAATTTGTTTCCGCACCTCACGGTGCTCGACAACTGCACGTTGGCGCTGATCTGGGTGCGCAAGATGCCGAAGAAGGAAGCCGAGGAGGTCGCCATGCACTACCTCGCGCGGGTCAAGATCCCCGAGCAGGCGGGCAAATTCCCGGGCCAGCTCTCCGGCGGCCAGCAGCAGCGGGTGGCGATCGCGCGCGCGCTGTGCATGAACCCGAAGATCATGTTGTTCGACGAGCCGACCTCGGCGCTCGACCCGGAAATGGTCAAGGAGGTGCTCGATACCATGGTCGGCCTGGCCATGGACGGCATGACCATGCTGGTGGTGACGCACGAGATGGGTTTTGCCCGGCAGGTGGCCAACCGCATCGTGTTCATGGACCAGGGGCAGATCGTCGAGGCCAACGTGCCGGAGGAATTCTTCGCCCACCCGCAGCACGAGCGCACCATGCTGTTCCTCAGCCAGATTCTACACTAGCGGCTAGTGCGCAATCGGGCCCTGCGCGCGCTTCCAGGCGTCGAGGCCGCCTTCGACGTGCAGCGCGGCGACGAGGCCGGCGTCCTGCGCCGCCTGCACCGCCATGGCCGAGCGTTCGCCGAAGGCGCAGTAGAAGATAAGGCGCTTGTCGCTTGCGCGCGCCAGCTCGCGCAGGATGCCGCCCGGCCCGATGTTCTCCGGCAATTCGACGTAGGGCGCGTGCAGCGCGCCGGGGATGCTGCCGTGCTTTGAACGCTCGCCGGCTTCGCGCAGGTCGATGAAGGCGACGTCGGGCCGGCCGATCAGCGCGATCGCCTTGTCCGCCGTCAGCGCCCAGCCGCGTTTGGCGACGTCCTGCTGGTGCAGACCGATCTTCATGTTGGACGGCACGGCGACGTCCATCATCTTGGGGTTCGGCAATTTCAGGTTGGCCATCAGCGCGACGTAGTCGTCGATCGACTTCACCTGCAGACGCGGATTGTAGCGCTTCTCCTCGCCGATGGTGGAGACGGTGTCGCCCTTGTAGTCGTGCGCCGGGAACACCAGAGTTTCGTCGGGCAGGCGCAACAGCTTGCCGAACAGCGATTCATATTGCGCGCGGGAATCGCCGTTCTGGAAATCGGTGCGGCCGGTGCCGCGGATCAAGAGCGTGTCGCCGGTGAAGACGCGGTCGCGCATCAAAAAGCTGTAGGAATCGTCGGTGTGGCCCGGCGTGTAGAGCACGTCGAGCGCCAGGCCTTCGATGGTGAGCTTGTCGCCTTCGGCAAGCCGCATGGAGACGACGTCGGCCTTGGTGTGCTCGCCCATCGCCGTGACGCAATGCGTGCGGTCGCGCAGCGCGCCCAGACCGGTGATGTGATCGGCGTGCAGATGCGTGTCGACCGCCTTGACCAGGCGCAGGTCGAGCTCGCGGATCAATTGCAGATAGCGGTCGACCTTCTCCAGCACCGGATCGATGATCAGCGCCTCGCCGCCGGCGCGCGAGGCGAGCAGGTAGGAATAGGTGCCGGAGACGCTGTCGAACAGTTGGCGGAAGATCATGGCGGCCTCGCGCCCGAGTCACATATGAATTCCGCTATATAAGCCCCAGCGCGATGAATGCCTAGTCCTTCACCACCGGCAGATCGGGCCGGCCGCCCCATTCCGCCCAGGAGCCGTCGTAGATGCGCGGCAGCGGCTTGCCGAGCGCGTCGAAGCCGAGCGCCAGCACCACGGCGGTGACGCCGGAGCCGCAGGTGGTGATGGTCGGCTTGTCGAGATCGACGCCGCCTTTGGCGAAAGCGGCGCTGATTTTTTCGCGCGAGGCGAGGCGGCCATTCTCCAGAATATCGGCGAAGGGCACGTTGAGCGCGCCCGGCATGTGGCCGGGGCGCAGGCCGGGCCGCGGATCGGACTCGCGGCCGACAAAGCGTCCGGCGGCGCGCGCGTCCACCACCTGCGCACTGCCGTCGGTCAGCGCCATCTGCACGTCGGACACCATGGCGACCGCGCCGGTGTCCATCGTCGCCTTGAACGTGCGCGCCGGTCGCTTCAACTCGCCGCCTTCCAGCGCGCCGCCGGCGGCCTTCCAGGCCGGCAGGCCGCCGTCGAGGATGAAGGCGTTTTTGGCGCCGAAGATGCGGAACGTCCACCAGACGCGCGGCGCCGAATAAAGCCCGGTCGCGTCATAGACCACGATGGTGTCGGTGTCGGCGATGCCGAGCTTGCCGACCGCTTCGGCGAACTGGTCCGGCCCCGGCAGCATATGCGGCAGATCGGTCGACTGGTCGGCGATGGCGTTGAGGTCGAAGAACACCGCGCCGGGAATGTGCGCGGCGAGATACTCGGCCCTGGGGTCGCGCTTCATCGTCGGCAGGTAATACGAGGCATCGACGACGACGACCTTGCCGAGATTATCGGCGAGCCATTCGGGGGTCTTGAGCCAGCGGCTCGACGGCGTTTTCGATTCGCTCATGGGCGGTCTCGCTTTGTGTGTTTAATTTCCGTCATGGCCGGGCGTGTCCCGGCCATCCACGTCTTTCTTCGGCGCCAAGGCGTGGATGCCCGGCACAAGGCCGGGCATGACGATGCGGGAAGACCTCGTTCGTAGTCATACTAACGCCAGGCGCACGCGGCGGTTCAATTTGCCCTTCTTCTCGATCTGCGTCACGCGCACGGCGCCGATTTCCTTGACGTTGCGCACGTGCGTGCCGCCGCAGGGTTGCAGGTCGAGCCCGGCGATCTCGATCAGCCGCACGCGGCCGCTGCCCATCGGCGGCTTCACCGACATGGTCTTGACCAGGCCGGGATTGGCCTCGAGCTCGGCGTCGCTGATCCAGCGGCTGGTGACCGCGGCGCCGCTCGCGATCATCGCGTTGACCTTGGCGGTGATGGCGTCCTTGTCGAACCCGGCTTCGGGGATGTCGAAGTCGAGGCGGCTTTCGCTGTCGCCGACCGAGCCGCCGGTCACGGCATAAGGCAGCACGGCGGAGAGCAGATGCAACGCGGTGTGCATGCGCATGCGGGCGTAACGCTTGTCCCAGTCGATCGCCGCGGTTACGGCGTCGCCGACCTTGAGGGCAGGGGCGCCCGCCGCGGGAACATGCGCGATCTCGCTCTTGGCGGCGTCGGTGTAGACCGCGTTGTCGACCGCGATGCGCGTGCCGTCCGCGGCGGTGAGCGCGCCGGTGTCGCCGGGCTGGCCGCCGGAATTGGCGTAGAACACCGTGCGGTCGAGCACGATGCCGCCCTGTTCGGTCAGCGCCACCACGCGCGCCGCGCAATCCTTGAGATAGCTGTCGTCACGGAACAGGCAATCGGTCGGCATCAGGTTTTCTCGAACGGAATGGAAATATCCGTCTTGCGCTCCAGCCAGTCCGGCACCGGCAGATTTTTCGCGCGCAGAAACTCCGGATTGAACAGCTTGGACTGGTAGCGCGTGCCGTAGTCGGCGAGCACGGTGACGATGGTGTGGCCGGGGCCGAGCTCTTGAGCGAGCCGGATGGCGCCGGCGACGTTGATGCCGGAGGAGCCGCCGAGGCAAAGCCCTTCGTGGTGCATGAGATCGAAGATCAGCGGCAACGCCTCTTCGTCGGGAATGAGGTAGGCCTTGTCGACGATCATCTGCTTGACGATCGCCGTCACCCGGCCGAGCCCGATGCCCTCGGTGATCGAGCCGCCTTCGGTCGCTTTCGCCTCGCCGTCCTTGAACAGATGATACATCGCCGCCCCGCGCGGATCGGCGACGCCGATGACGATGTTCCTGTTCTTCTCCTTGAGACAGCGCGACACGCCGGCGAGCGTGCCGCCCGAGCCCACCGCGCAGACAAAGCCGTCGATCTTGCCGCCGGTGTCCTCCCAGATTTCCGGTCCGGTGGAGACGTAATGCGCCTTGCTGTTGTCGAGATTGTTCCACTGGTCGGCGAAGATGCAGCCGTTCTTCTCGGTCTGCTTCAGCTCTTCGGCGAGACGGCGGCCGACGTGCTGGTAATTGTTCGGGTTGCTGAAAGGAAGCGCCGGCACCTCGATGAGATCGGCGCCGAACAGACGCAGCGCGTCTTTCTTTTCCTCGCTTTGCGTCTGCGGAATGACGATGATCGTGCGATAGCCGCGCGCATTGGCGACCAGCGCGAGCCCGATGCCGGTATTGCCGGCGGTCGCCTCGACCACCAATCCGCCGCGGCGCAATTCGCCGCGCTTTTCGGCTTCCAGGATCATCTGCCGGCCGGCGCGATCCTTCACCGAACCGCCCGGGTTCATGAACTCGGCCTTGCCCAGGATGGTGCAGCCGGTCGCTTCCGACGCGCGCTTGAGCTTGATCAGCGGCGTATGGCCGATGGCGTCAACGATGTCGTCGCGGATCTGCATGCCTCAGTCCGGAGGAAAAAGAAGGCTTTTGGGAACCTAGTGGACCCCTCCAGGGGCGACAAGACCATGGTTAATCCGCTTGCCGTGCGATGTTTCGCGGTCCGCCGGCGCGGGCACGTCAATTGCCGCGGAATTCGGAAACGGCCTCGAAACCATAACGGCTCATTGGCCGCTGGTATTCGGCGCCATTCACCACTTTTTACCCGCGGCGGTCTAAGCGTGGAACCAAGCAATACAACAAGAAAATCGGACTTGCGCGCGTAGATCGGGTGGGATCACTTGATGCAACTCGACATCAATACCCTCTTCATGGTGACCATCTATGTCGAGGCTATTCTCGGCCTGTTGCTGCTGTTCGCGTGGGTGCAGAACACGGCGATCCGCGCCGTCGCCTGGTGGGGCTTCGCCCATCTCGTGCGCGCCGCCTCGATCGTGCTGTTCGGCATGTACGGGACGGCGCCCGATCTGATCACCATCGATTTGGCCAACGCGCTCTTGTTCACGTCGTTCGCGGTGACCTGGACCGGCGCGCGCGTGTTCGACGGCCGTCCGGCGGAGCCGGTCTATCTGGTCACCGGTGCGGTGCTGTGGCTGCTGATTTGCCGCCTGCCGGTACTCACCGACGCCATCGACATGCGGGCGCTGATCTCGACCGGCATCATCACCACCTATACCTGGCTCACCGCCTATGAATTCTGGCGCGGCCGCAGCGAGCCGCTGGTGTCACGATGGCCGGCGATCTTCATGCTGTTTGCGCACGGCGCGCTGTTCCTGCTGCGCACGCCGCTGATCGCGCTGCTGCCGCCGTCGGTCAGCAACCGGGTTTACGGCAGCGTGTGGCTGACCGTGCTCTCGTTCGAGGCGCTGCTGTTCACGATTTCGATCGCCTTCATCCTGCTGGCGATGGCCAAGGAGCGCACCGAACTGCGCCACCGCACCGCCGCCATGGTCGATCCGCTGACCGGCATCGCCAACCGCCGCTCGTTCATGCAGGACGCCGCGCAGCTCGCCAAGCGGCACAGCGCCGACCCGCGCCCGACCGCTGTGCTGCTGGTCGATCTCGACCACTTCAAGTCGATCAACGACCGCTTCGGCCATGCGCTCGGCGACCGCGCGCTGGAGCTGTTCGCGATCACCGCGCGTCATTCGGTGCGCGCGACCGACCTGCTCGGGCGTCTCGGCGGCGAGGAGTTTGCCGCCATTCTCGCCGACATGAGCCGCGACAAGGCGGTGGCGATAGCCGAGCGCATTCGCGCGAGCTTCGCGCAAGCCGCGCTCGAGGTCGACAACCGCCCGGTCGGCGCGACCGTGAGCATCGGCGTGGTGCATTGCCAGGATCCGGTGCTCGACGTGCACGAGCTGTTGGCGCAGGCCGATCAGGCGCTCTACTACGCCAAGGAAAACGGACGCAACCGCGTCGAGGTGGCAACCCTCGATATGTTGCTCAAGCACAAGGCCGAGAACGTGGCCCGGGCGGCTGCGGCCGCCGTGGCGGAGCCGGTTGCGGCCAAGTCCGCCGCCTGAGACACGGGATTTCACGATTGTTGGAGTAACGCTACGGTTGGGGCGCTGCCCACGCCGGGCAAGTGTGCCCATGCGTTGCGTTTGGCACGCCGCGCAGGCATAGCGATTGCGCAACCGCGCGAGAGCCGTCCTGCATGAAACGAAGCACCAGCCGCATACTCACCACCCATGTCGGCAGCCTGATCCGGCCGCCGGCGCTCCAGGACTTCCTGCGCGCCAAGCAGGCCGGCAAGCCATACGACACGCAAGCCTACGAAAAATGTCTGAGCGAGAGCGTCGCCGGCATCGTGCACGAGCAGGCGCGGGCCGGCATCGACGTCATCAGCGACGGCGAGTTCGGCAAATCCATCAGTTGGTCGCAATATGCCTTGGAACGATTGAGCGGCTTCGAACGGCGGCCGATCAGGCACGACGACGCCAATCCGTTCAAGCGCGGCGCCGACCGCGAGCATTTCCCGGAATTCTACGCCGAACTCGACGCGCGCGAAGGCGTCGCCACCACCACCGAAGCGATTTGCGTCGGCCCGATCACGTACACCGGGCACGCTGAACTGCAGCGCGACATCGATAATTTCAAGGCTGCGCTCAAGGGCGTGAGTGTCGAGGAGGCCTTTCTGCCGGTGGCGGCGCCGGCGAGCGTGATCCCCGACCGCAAGAACGAATTCTACAAAAGCGATGAGGAATTGCAGGCGGCGATCGCCACGGCGATGCGCACCGAATACAAAATGATCATCGACGCCGGTTTTTTGCTGCAGCTCGACGACGCGCGCAACGCGGTCACTTATGACCGCATGGTGCCGCCGGCGAGTTTCGCCGATTACCGGCGCTGGCTCGGCGCCCAAGTCGAGATCATCAACCGCGCCATCGACGGGCTGCCCGCCGACCGCATCCGCTATCACGTGTGCTGGGGCAGTTGGCCGGGGCCGCATGTCAGCGACGTGCCGCTGAAGGATATCGTCGACCTGATCCTCAAGGTGAAGGTCGGCGCCTATGTGATTGAGGGCGCCAATCCGCGCCACGAGCACGAATGGAAGGTGTGGCTGGACGCCAAGCTCGCGCCCGGCCAGGTGCTGATCCCCGGCGTCATCAGCCACGCCACCAATTTGGTGGAACATCCGGAACTGGTGGCCGAGCGCATCGTGCGCATTGCCAAGTTGGTCGGGCGCGAGAACGTCATCGCCGGCACCGATTGCGGCTTCGCGCAGGGGCCGTTCCACCGCCGCGTGCACCCGTCGATCATGTGGGCGAAATTGCAGGCGCTCGCCGAAGGCGCCCGGCTTGCGAGCCGGGAGCTCTGGTCTTAACCTGTTTGTTGACCGGCCGAAGAACCGGACATCAGGGAGCCAGCCATGAATGTCAGCGCCAAGCCGGGCAGCGGCCTCGCGATTCCATTCGATCATACGCGTCTCGACCGCTTGATGGACGCGGCCGGCATCGATCTTCTGCTCGCGACCTCCAAGCACAATGTGCAGTATCTGCTCGGCGGCCATCGCGCCAATTTCTTCGATTACATGGATGCGACCGGCGTCACCCGTTACCTGCCGGTGTTCATCTATCCGAAGGGGCAGCCGGAGAAGGCCGCCTATATCGGTCATCGGCTGGAAAAATTCCAGCGCGAGGTCAGCCCGATGTGGACGCCGGAGACGCAGACGAGCTCGAACGGCTCGACCGACGCCATGCAGATGGCGTGCGACTACATCCGCAAGGCCGGGCTGAAGACCAAATGCATCGCCGCCGAATTCGGCTTCCTGCCCTATGACGCCTCGATCATCCTGCGCGGCGCGTTTCCAGACGCCGACTGGGTCGACGGGCTCTATGTGATGGAGCGCCAGCGCGCGAAAAAATCGGCCGACGAGTTGGCAAAACTAAAAACCGCATCGGAAGCGGTGCTCGCCTCGATGCAGGCGGTGATCGCCGGCCACGGCCCGGGTGCGACCAAGGCCGAAGTGGTCGAGGCGTTGCGGCGCGAGGAAACCAACCGCGGACTCATTTTCGAGTATTGTCTGATCACCTGCGGCACCAGTCTCAACCGCGCGCCGTCCGAGCAGAAATGGGAGAAGGGCGACATCATGTCGATCGACTCCGGCGGCAATTACCACGGCTATATCGGCGACATCTGCCGCATGGCGATCCAAGGCGAACCCGACGCCGAGCTTGAGGATTTGCTCGCCGAGATCGAAAGCATCCAGCGCGCGGCCATGAAGCCGATTCATGCCGGCGCGATAGGCCAGGTCATTTATGCCGCGGCCGAGCCCCTGCGCGCGAAATCGAAGCACCACAATCATATGGAATTCCTTGCCCACGGCATGGGCCTGGTCAGCCACGAAGCGCCGCGGCTCACCCATCGCGGGCCGGTGCGTTACCCGGCAACCGACGCGGATATTCCCTTGGAGGCCGGCGAAGTCGTATCGGTGGAAACCACGCTGCTGCATCCGAGCCGTGGCTTCATCAAGCTGGAAGATACCGTGGTGGTCACCGAGGCCGGCCACGAGGTCTACGGCGAAGGCGCCCGCGGGTGGAACAGGGCGGGCAAGGCCGCCTAAAATTCAGCGCCGCGCTTTGGCGTCGATCGCCTTGGCGAGCGCGGCGAGCGGCTCGGCGATGTTGACGGGATAATCGAAGCCCTGTTCGAGCCGCGCCAGCGGACCGGGCAGGCGCGCGAGATCGCGCGCGGCGCGTTCGCGGATCGCGGGAAGCGTCGGCGCGGGCCCGAGCCGTTTTCCGCCGCGCATGACCGGCACGATCAAGGCTTCGCCCGGCTGCGTGTCGCTATCGAGCGACAGAATGTCGCCGCGCATGCGGCCGTCGGCGTCGTAAGCGCGCCACACCTGCTTGCGGCCGGGCCAGGTCGCCTTGCCCTCGGACAGCTTGCGCTTCGGCGTGCCGCCGTATTCCTGCAGCTTGTAGGCGCAGTCGAGCGCCGGCACGTCGACCGAGGCCGCGAGATTGACGCCGATGCCGAAGCCGTCGATCGGCGCCTTCGCCTTCATCATGCCTTGCAGGACATCTTCGTTGATGCCGCCGCTCACCAGGATGATGACGTCTTTCAGTCCGCCCTCGTCGAGGATCGCGCGCACTTTGCGCGCCGTCGCCGTGAGATCGCCGGAATCGATGCGCACGCCGCGGATGGCGATACCGTCGGCCGCAAGGCGCGGCGCAAGCTCGACCACTTTGCGCGCGCCTCGCTCGGTGTCGTAGGTGTCGATCAACAGGATGACGCCTTGCGGCCGCGAGCGGGCGAAATTCTCGAACGCGGTCGTCTCGTCGTCGTGCACCTGCACGTAGGAATGCGCCATCGTGCCGACGATCGGCACGCCGTAGCGCTCGCCGGCCTCGACGTTGGCGGCGCCGGCAAAACCGGCGAGGTAGCTCGCGCGCGCCGAGTAGAGCCCGGCTTCGGCGCCATGCGCCGTGCGCAGGCCGAAGTCGGAGAGGATCTTGCCGGGCGCGGCGAGCACCATGCGCGCGGCCTTGGAGGCGATCAGCGTCTGGTAGTGCAGGATGTTGATCAGCCGGGATTCGACGAACTGCGCTTGCGGCAGCGGCGCGGTGACGCGGATGAGCGGCTCGTTGGGAAAGCACACGCTGCCTTCAGGGATGGCGTGCACGTCGCCGGTGAAGCGGAAGCTTTCGAGATAATCGAGCAGATTGTCGCGGAACCGTCCGGTGCTCTTGAGCCAGGCGATGTCGGCGTCGGAAAAGCGCAGCGTCTCCAGATAGTCGAGCGCGTCTTCGAGCCCGGCGGCGATGAGAAAGCCGCGCCGTGCCGGCAGCCGGCGTACGAAAAACTCGAACACCGCCTCCCTGTCCTCGCCGCGATCCAGATAGGCCTGGATCATGTTGAGTTCGTAGAGATCGGTGGTGAGAGGACTGCTCAAAGGCATCACGGCCTCTCGGTGATGGAGCATCGACGGGTGACGGGAAGAGTGGCTCCCTGGGCTGGGATCGAACCAGCGACCATTCGATTAACAGTCGAATGCTCTACCGCTGAGCTACCAGGGAACAAGCCGGTTTTGGCGTAACCGGCCCTATAACAAAGCCGATTTGCTTTGCAAAGAGTGAACGCGAGTTGCCTGCCTTCGCCTGAACCATGCTGGAGAGCGGCCTTTTCAGGCCTTGCCAGCCGATCTTTGCCCGAAAGCAGGTGGAGGCCACGGCCGGAATCGAACCGGCGTGCACGGATTTGCAGTCCGCTGCGTCACCACTCCGCCACGTGGCCACCGGAAGGCGCAGGCCTCGTATGCGGAGGCTGCGCGATACCGCAGAACGCAAGCCTATATAGGAGCTTGCGGAGAACGACAACGCCGCTGTCTCGCTTGCCTTTTGCCAAGGCTTGCCGCACAAGAACCGCACATTCTCCCGCTTTCGCCGAGGATACCGATGACCGATTTTGCAGCTGCACGCCGCAATATGGTGGACGGTCAGGTCCGCACCGCCAATGTCACCGATCTGCGGGTGGTTTCCGCCATGCTTGAGGTTCCGCGCGAGCGGTTCTTGCCGGCGGCGTCCGCCGCGCTTGCCTACCTCGATATGGATGTGTCGGTAGGGGGCTCCCGGCGTCTGATGCGGCCTTTGGTCTTCGCCAAGCTGATCCAGGCCGCCGAAATTGAGCCGACCGACCGCGTGCTCGACGTCGGCTGTGCCACCGGATACAGCGCCACCGTGCTCGGCCACATCGCAAGCGAGGTCGTCGCGCTCGAACAAGACGCCGGCCTCGTCAAGACGGCGCGTGATTCGCTGGCGTCACAGTCTAATGTCACCGTCGTCAGCGGTGCGCTCGCCGACGGCTGGGCGCAAGGCGCGCCGTATGACGCCGTGATCGTCGAAGGGGCCAGCGAAATCGTCCCGCATGCGCTTTGCCAACAGCTCAAGAACGGCGGCCGGCTGGTTTGCGTGCTGGGCGCCGGGCCTGGCGCCAAGGCGATGGTCTATACCCGCAGCAGCGGCGACGTTGCCGGCCGTCCGGTCTTCGATGCCGCGGCGACGCTGCTGCCGGGATTCGCGAAAACGCCCGTTTTCGCGTTCTAAGGGCCGCCAACTGTTCCAAACGTGGCCGAAAAACCCCAGCGCCTGCCTTTTAAGGGGCCAGCGGGCCGCAGGGGGTTTTAACGGTTCGCTGGGGCGAATAAGGTTCCCGGTTCGTTGGAATCGGCTGAAGGGTGCCATGCGCCGGTCGCGTATTGGTCGGGTGGAGATGTTGCACGGGGCTCGAATCGTCTGGGGAAGCGCAGTTGCGGCGGGCTTGGCCGCCTGCATGACCATGCCCTTGGCGGTGGCGCCGGCGCGCGCGGACACCCTCGAATCGGCGCTGGTGCAGGCCTACCAGAATAATCCTTCGCTGAACTCGCAACGCGCCGCCACCCGCGCCATCGACGAAGGGGTGCCGCAGGCTTTGTCCGGCTATCGGCCGAAGATTACCATTACCGGCGTGGCCGGCGAGCAGACCTCCTCGACGACGTCGAGGACTCCGCCGATCGCGCCGGGCTTCCCCGCGACCTACAGCACGCTCGCGGGCTACAATTCGCCGGCGCAGATCGGCGGCACCATCACGCAGACGCTCTACAACGGCTTCCAGACCGCCAACAAAACGCGCCAAGCGGAGAGCTCGGTGCTGGCCGCGCGGGCGACGCTGCGCGTCACCGAGCAGACGGTGCTGCTCAGCGCCGCGACCGCTTACATGAATTTGCTGCGCGACAGCGCGATCCTCGATCTGCAGCGGCGCAACGTGGAAGTGCTGCAGGAGCAACTGCGTCAGACGCGCGATCGTTTCAACGTCGGCGAGGTGACGCGCACCGACGTGGCGCAGGCGGAGTCGAGCCTTGCCGCCGGCCGCTCGCAGGTTCTGCTCGCTGAGGCCAATTATACCGCCTCGGCTGCGACCTACCGGCAAGTCATCGGCGTCGCGCCGGGCAAACTGTCTGCGGCGTCGCCGGTCGACCGCTTCTCGCCGCATAACCTGCCGGGCGCAATCGCCACCGGCACCGCGCAAAATCCGTCGATTACCACCGCCGAATATAACGTCGACGTGGCGTTGCAGGGGGTGAAAGTGGCCGAGGGCGCCCTCTATCCGACGGTCTCGGTGCAGGGCAGTTTCACGCAGAACTATCTAAGTACGTCAAGCCTCAGCATCATGAACAGCTATGACGCGTCGGTGCTCGGCTCGCTGAGCGTGCCGATCTATCAGGGCGGCGCCGAATACTCCGCGATCCGCCAGGCCAAGGAAACGCTCGGCCAGAAGCGGCTCGACCTCGATACCGCGCGCGACACCGTGCGCCAGGCCGTGGTGCAGGCCTGGGGCCAGCTCGATGCGGCGAAGGCGAATATCGACGCCACGCAGGCGCAAGTGCAGGCCGCCGAGATCGCGCTCAATGGCATCCGCGAGGAGGCACGCGTCGGCCAGCGCACCACCTTCGACGTGTTGACGGCGCAGCAGACCTTGGTGAATGCGCGGGTCGCGCTAGTGACGGCGCAGCACGACCGGGTGGTGGCATCGTACACCCTGCTGTCGGCGGTCGGAGGACTATCGCCGCAGGTGCTCGGCCTGCGGGTTCCGACCTATGACCCGATCGTGCACTACCACCAAGTGCGCGACAGCTGGGCCGGCGTGCGCACCCCGGACGGCCGCTGACTGCATTGAACCCGGTTCCGGTGTCCACAGGTCATTGCGTTGGGCCGAATTTCGCCCGCCACACCGCCATCCCCCTGGCGTATAAAAGAGACTCAGGCGACGATTCGCCCGCGCTTGGCGCCGCTTGGCGCGGTCGGCGGGCAGGGTTGCGGTAGCGGTCGGGAATGCAGGAATGACGCAAACGGCTAAGGTCCAAGAGCCCTCGATGGAGGAAATCCTGGCCTCGATCCGGCGCATTATTGCCGACGACGATGCCACCAAGGCGGCCAAGCCGCCCGAGCCGGCCGCTGCTCCTGCCGCAAGCCGTCCGGCGCCGCTGCCGCCGGCACCGCCGCCGCCTGCGGTCGCCAATAGCCAGGACGACATCGATGCCATGCTCGCCAAGCTCGATGTGCCGGCCGCCGTTCGCCCGGCATCAGACGTGCTTGACCTGACCGAGGCGATGACGGCGCCGCCGCCGGACGAATCAAATCTGGCCGCGACCTTCCGCACCATCGATGCCTCCTCGGACGTGGTGTTCGCCGAACGGCCGATGGAAGCGGCACCCGAGCCGATGTTACGCATTATCGAAGAGCCGCGGCGGCCGGTTGCGCCGCCGCCTCCGCCGGCCCCGCCGCCGATGCCGGCCGCGCCACTGCCGCCCGCTGCCGTCATCGAGCCCGACCGTCCGCTGATCTCGGCGGCGACCGTGGCCGCCGTGGACAGCGCGTTCAACACGCTGGCGCACACCGTGATCGGGCAGAATGCGCGCACGCTCGAGGACCTGGTGAAGGAGATGCTGCGCCCGCTGCTGAAATCCTGGCTCGACGACAATCTGCCGGGTGTGGTCGACCGCATCGTGCGCGCCGAGATCGAACGCGTCTCGCGCGGACGCTAGCCGCTCGCGCCGTTGCGGCGCTTGAGCAGGCGCGCGAAGACGAGGCCCAACAGCAGCAGCACGCCGCCCGCGCCGAGGAAGAGCGGCACCGCGGTAAAGCGGTCGAACACGACGCCGCCCAAGGCGACGGACGCGGTCTGCCCCAGATAGAGCGAAGCGGAGAACACCGACACCGCCGTGCCGCGCGCTTCCGGCGACATTTGCGTGGCATTGGTCTGCAGCGTGTTGTGCAGCATGTAGAAGCCGAGCCCGATGGCCATGATGGCGATGGGTGCGATCCAGTAATGCGGCTCGAAAGCGAGCGCCCCATAGGCGATCGCAAGAAGCACCCCGCCGCCGGCCGCAAGCCCGGTTTGGCCGAACCTGTCGAACAGCACGCGCACGCACAGACTGTAGGTCAAGCCGCCGATGGCAAAGGCGCCGACGAACAGGCCGACCAGCGTAAAGCTGACGCCGAAACGGAAGTGCAGATCGGCACCGACATAGGTGAAGGCGCCGAACATGGCGCCGAACTCGATGAAGGCGATGACAATGACGGTCAGCGCCCAGGGCGAGCGCAGCACCACACGATAGTCGGCGATAAAGCCACGGCCCGGCTGCGCCGTCGGATGGCTCGCGTGGGTGATTGGATTGCGCCACAACTCGTAGAATAGGCCGAGCGTGGCGGCCGCCAGCATCGCGGCGAGGATGAAGAACACATTTCGCCAGCCGAACGCATCGCCGATCACGCCGCCCGCGGCCTGGCCGAACAATTGGCCGAGGATTTGCCCCGACAGGAAGCGGCCGAGCACCTGCTGACGGCGCGAATAGGGGATGACGTCGCCGATGAAGGCGAACGCGAAGGGGATGATCCAACCGGTGGCAAGGCCGCTGCCGAGCCGCGCCGCGACCAGGAGCGGCAACGACGATGCCAGCCCGCACAGCGCCACCATGATCGTGGCGGCGGTGGCGGCGAGCGCGACGCAAAGGTACTTGCCGAAGCGGTCGCCGATGGGACCGATCACCAACTGCACCGAGCCGTGCGCCAGAAGATAGACGGTGACGATGACCGAGGTGGCGCCGACGCTCACCTGCAGGTCGGCGGCGATCTGCGGCAGCAGCGAATCGGTTGAGCGCACCATGGCCTGGGCGGCAAAGCCGGCAATGGCCAGCAGCAGAATGGCGCTGGTGGCGTTGCCGCTCGATCGGGCTTGGGTTGCCGGCAAAGTTGACACTCGGTGCGGGGCGGGCTTTCTAACCCGCGGTAGCGAACAAGCAAGATCACGATGATTGATAAGACCTATCAGCCCTCCGAGGTGGAGGGCCGCATCTACCGGGCGTGGGAGGCGGTGGGTGCCTTCAAAGCCGGCCGGCCCGAGCGTGCGGGCGCGAAGCCGTACTCTATCGTCATTCCGCCGCCCAACGTCACCGGCTCATTGCATATGGGCCATGCGCTCAACAACACGCTGCAGGACGTCCTCTGCCGCTTCGAGCGCATGCGCGGCAGGGACGTGCTGTGGCAGCCGGGCACCGATCATGCCGGCATCGCCACGCAGATGGTGGTCGAGCGGCAATTGATGGAGCGGCAGCAGCCGGGCCGGCGCGAGATGGGGCGTGAGGCGTTCCTCAAGCGCGTGTGGGAATGGAAGGCGGAGAGTGGCGGCACCATCGTCAACCAGTTGAAGCGCCTGGGCGCGTCGTGCGACTGGTCGCGCGAGCGCTTCACCATGGACGAGGGGCTGTCGCGCGCGGTGCTGAGGGTTTTCGTCGAGCTCTACCGCGAAGGGCTCATCTATAAAGATAAGCGGCTGGTCAACTGGGACCCCAAACTGCTCACGGCGATTTCCGATCTCGAAGTGGTGCAGGTGGAGACCAAGGGCCACCTCTGGCACCTGCGCTATCCGATCGACGGCAAGACCTTCAACCCGGAAGACAAGTCAACCTACATCGTCGTCGCCACGACGCGGCCGGAGACGATGCTCGGCGATACCGCGGTGGCGGTGCATCCCGACGACGAGCGCTACAAGGCGCTGGTCGGCAAGAACGTGGTCCTGCCGCTGGTCGGCCGGCGCATCCCGATCGTCGCCGACGAATATTCCGATCCCGAGAAGGGCAGCGGCGCGGTGAAGATCACGCCGGCGCATGACTTCAACGACTTCGAAGTCGGCAAGCGACACAATCTTCCGTTAATCAATGTGTTGGATGCCGAAGCTAACATCCAGCTTCAGGGTAATGTTGCTTTTCTCGACGGCGCAGGTTGGCA
>DATJVE010000079.1:0-17742 GCA_035501975.1 Pseudolabrys sp. | reverse complement strand
CGCCCGCCACATAGCGGGGCAGGAAAATGCGGAACGAGGTATTGCCCGGTACCGAATTCACATAGATGAAGCCGCCGGTCTGCTTGACGATGCCGTAGACCGTGGAGAGACCGAGACCGGTGCCCTTGCCGACCTCTTTGGTCGAGAAGAACGGCTCGAAGATCTTGTCGACGATGTCGGGCGGGATGCCGGAGCCGGTATCGCTCACCTCGACCAGCACGTGGTCGGCGCTGGGCATGCCCTTGTAGGCGAGCGTGCCGCTTTCCGAGGCGGGCACGTTGGCGGTGCGCACGGTGAGCTTGCCGCCGTCTGCCATGGCATCGCGGGCGTTGACGGCGAGATTGACGATCACCTGCTCGAATTGCGAGATGTCCGCCTTCACCGGCCAGAGATCGCGGCTGAACGCGGTGACGAGCGTCACCTTCTCGCCGATCAGCCGACGCAGCAGCATGGTGAGATCGTTGAGCGTCTCGTTGAGGTCGAGCACTTGCGGGCGCAGCGTCTGCTTGCGCGAGAAGGCCAGCAATTGCCGCACCAGCGCCGCGCCGCGATTGGCGTTCTGCTTGATCTGGATGATGTCCTGGAAGCCGGGATCGGTCGGCTTGTGCGCGTTGAGCAGGAAGTCGGTCGCCATCATGATGACGGAGAGTACGTTGTTGAAGTCGTGCGCGATGCCGCCGGCGAGCTGGCCGACCGACTCCATCTTCTGCTGCTGGTAGATGCGGTTCTCCAGCGTGCGTTGCGCGGTGGTCTCCAGCGCGTAGACGATGGCCGCCTCGCCGTCGCGGTCCTCCTCCTCGACCGCCGAGACGAAGAAGGTCGCCCAGCGTTCGCCGGCGCCCGCGAGCGCGGCGTCGACCGGCGCGATGTCGCCCTGCCCCTCTGCCGCCTTGCGGATCGCCGCCTCCAGCACCGGCCGGTCGCGTTCCGCGACCACCGCCAGGATCGAGCGTTCGTCGCCCTTGAGCACGTCGGCGAAGGTGGAGGCGAAACGCGCATTGTTGCGCGCGATGCGCCCGCTCTTGTCGACGGTGGCGATCGCCATCGGCGTGTTCTGGAAGAAACGCATGAAGCGCACTTCCGCGGCGCGAGCGGAATCGCTGCCGTCGTCCTTGGCGCGGTTGAGCACCAGCGTGCGCGAGGCGCCCGCGGCGCCGTCGGCGCCGAACGCCACCTTGTGATAGAGCCTGACCGGCACCGGCTTGCCGCCGCGCGTCTTGAGATCGAGATCGAACACCTCGGTCTTCACTTCGCCCGGCGCGGCGTTGAACGTGGTGAGCAGCGCCGCGCCCTCGCCGGCGACGATGTCGGCGAGCTTTAGCGAACCGGCGCCCACTTGCGCGAGATCGTGGTCGAGCCAGTCGGCGAGCGTGGCGTTGAGATAGACGATGTCGCCGGCGCTATCGGCCGAAAAGAAGCCGGCCGGCGCGTGGTCGAGATAATCGATGGCGTGCTGCAGCTCCTGGAACACGTTTTCCTGGCGCACGCGGTCGCGCGTCACGTCGGCGACCGACCACACCGTCATGCGGGCGTCGTGCTTGCCCTCGCCGAGCGGGCGCACGAGCATGCGCAGCCAGCGCGCGCCCTGCGCGGTGGCGCCGGGAACGCGCACCTCCTCCTGCAGGCGGCGGCCTTCGCGCGCGGCCTTGAGCAGCCGGTAGATCGCCTCGGAGACGTCGGGATCGCCGACGAAAACCCGCTCGACCGGCCGCACGTCGTTCGCCTCGGTCGCCCCAATCAGGTCGAGATAGGCGGCGTTGGCGTAGAACACACGGCCCGACTGGTCGGTGACCACGATGCCATCGATGGCGCCGTCGACCACGGCCTTGAGCAGCGGGTTGCCCTGGTTGCGGCTCGACAGTTGCAGAATACCCGAGGCCAGCCCGAACAGCGCCGCGACGCCGATGGTGCCGAGTAGCGCCAGCAGCGCCAGAATGTAGGTGCCGCCGTAGCGCGGCTCGATATAGATCAAGGCGACGGCGGCGGCGATCAGCGCCAGCGCGACCAGCAGCACCAGCCCGACCGAGCCCGAGCGCGGCGCGCTCTGGCTTTTGTCGAACGCCGGCCGCCGCGGGGCCGTGCCGCGGTCGGTGCCCGGTGTCGGTGCCAGGGGTGCTTCGCCTGCCATGAGTCCTGAGTGCCTTAACCAGCCCTACCGGCGCAAGAGCCAGCCCGCCGTCATCCCACCTTATCGCCGCCCGGCCGCCGGCTCCCTGACGAAGGCGCGCCGCAGCCGCATGACATAGCCGATCACCTCGGCGACCGCCTTGTAGTGTTCGACCGGAATCGCCTGATCGGCCTCGACGGTGGCGTGCAGGGCGCGGGCGAGCGGCGGATTTTCCACGATCGGGATTGAGTGCTCGGTGGCGATCTCGCGGATCTTCATAGCGACGGCGTCGACGCCCTTGGCGACGCAGACCGGCGCCACCATGCCGCGCTCGTATTGCAGGGCCACCGAATAGTGGGTCGGGTTGGTGATGATCACCGCCGCCTTGGGCACGTTGGCCATCATGCGCTTGCGCATGCGCGTGTTGCGCGTCTGCTTCATCTTGCCCTTAATCGTGGGATCGCCTTCGCTCTGCTTGAACTCCTCCTTCAGTTCGCGCAGCGACATTTTCTGCCGCTCGTACCATTGCTGGTATTGGAACAGGTAATCGGCGATCGCCACCACCGCCATCATGGCGACCACGGCGCCGAGCAGCTTGAGCGCCAGCGTCTGGGCAAGCGGCATGATCGTGAAAGGGTCCATGCGCTCGAGCGCCATGATGCGGCCGCGCTCCGGCCACATCAGCGCGGTCAAGACGGCGCCGACCAGCACCAGCTTGACGAGGCCCTTGGCGAAATTGGCGAGCGCCTGCTTGCCGAACAGCCGCTTGAAGCCGGCGGCCGGCGAGATTTTCGACAGCTTGGGCGCAAGCAATTCGACCGACCAGACCAGCTTGTGCTGGATCAGGTTGCCGCCGAGCGCCGCCAGCATCAGCAGCAGAAAGGGGATGGCGACCGCGGCGATGATTTCGACGCCGACGCGCTGGAACAGCAGCGGCAGTGCCGGCCCGTCGACATTGATGTTGGCGGCGTTGGCGACCAACCCGCGCATCGTCGTCGTCAGCGAGGCGCTCATGCCTCCGGAGAAAGCGCTGAGCACCAGCGCGGCGCCGGCGATGACGAACCAGGTATTGACCTCCTGGCTCTTGACCACGTCGCCGCGCTTGAGCGCCTCTTCCAATCGCTTTTGCGTTGGGTCTTCTGTCTTCTCGGTGGTATCCGGGGTGTCGTCGGCCATGCGCGTTCACCCCTCAATGATACGGCGCCAAGTCGCCGAGCACGTCCTGCAGATAGCCGACGAAGGTGCCCATCATGGCACCGATCACCAGCAGCAGAAGCAGCAGCCCGAGCATGATCGACAGCGGCAGGCCGATGAAGAACACCTGCATTTGCGGCATCAGCCGCGACAGGATGCCCAAGCCCAGATTGAACAGAAGGCCGAACACCAGGAACGGCGCCGACAGCTGGATGCCGATACGGAACGCGGTCGCCGCGATGCGGGTGACGTGCTGGGCGGCGTCGCCGATCAGCGGCATCTCGCCCGGCTGGAAGATCGTATAGCTGTCGTTCATCGCCGCGATCACCAGATGATGCATGTTGGTGGCGAAGACGAGCGTGATGCCGAGCAGCGTGAGGAAATTGCCGACCAGCATGCCCTGCTGGTTCTGCGTCGGGTCGATGGCGGTGACGAAGCCGAGGCCGAGTTGCTGCGCCACCACGGAGCCGGCGACCTGCAGCGCCGAGACCGCCAAGCGCGCGGTCAGCCCGATCACCGCGCCGATGACGATCTCCTGCATCAGCATGGTCAGGACCGGCCCCCACGCGTTGAGATCGATGGCATAGGCCTTCTGGTGCGACGGCAGCAGGATGGCGGTAAGCACCAGCGCGATGGTCAGCCGCACGCGCGCCGGCAAATTCAACTCGCCGACGCCGGGCATGAGCATGACCATGGTGCCGACGCGGGCGAAGGTCAGAAGAAACGCCGCGGCCAAGACCGGCAGGAAGGAAACATCGACGCGCATCGCAATTATTTTTTCCTGCGCATGATCTTGTCCGAAAACCGGTTCCCACTTTTCGGGATCATGCGCTAACCGCCGCTGACGATGCGGGCGGCGATGCGCAGCATCTCGGCGTGCAGCTTCTCGGCCATGAACGGCAGCGCCACCAACAGCGCGACGAAGATCGCCAGGATCTTCGGCACGAAGGCGATGGTCATTTCCTGGATCTGCGTCACCGCCTGCAACAGCGAAATGACCACGCCGACCGCCAATCCGACCAGCATCACCGGACTGGCGACGAGGATCAGCGTGGTGATCGCTTCACGGGCGACGTCGAGAACTTCGGGGCCGGTCATGGGTGTCTGCTGCCGCTCAGATCGGCATCTTCATGATGTCTTCGTAGGCGGCGATCACCTTGTCCCGCACCGCCACCATGGCGTCGACGGCGACCTCGGTCTGCGCGACCGCGGTGACGACGTCGACCATGTTGGACTTGCCGTTGGCCAGAGCTTGCGTCTGCGCGTCGGATTTGCGGCCGGCTTCGACCACCGAGCCAATGGCGTTCTTGAGCATCGCGGAAAAGTTTCCGTCGGCATTGTCGGCGCCTTGCCCGGCGCCGGGCGTGCGCGTCAGATCGTTGGCGAGCCGCGCGATGTTGGCATAGGCGCTGGCGGCGGAAATCGGAGAGGCCATGGGCGGTTATCTTTCTGCGCTAGGCTTTGAGGATGTCGATGGTGCGCTGGAGCATGCGCCGCGTGGCGCTGATCACGTTGATGTTGGCCTCGTAGGAGCGCTGGGCCTCGCGCATGTCGGACATTTCCAACAGCGGATTGACGTTCGGGTAGCGGACATTGCCGTTCTTGTCGGCCGCCGGATTGCCCGGCTCGTATTTCAGGCGGAATTCGGAATTGTCGGTGCGCGTCCTGCCGAGCCCGACCAGTTTGACGTCGAGGCTGCGGTCGACCTCGGTCTGAAAGCTCGGGATCTTGCGCCGGTATGGCTGCGCCCCTGGCGTGGCGGGCGTCGAGTCGGCGTTGGCGATATTTTCCGAAATGATGCGCATGCGGCCGGCCTGGGCGCGCAAGCCGCTCGCCGCGATGGCCATGGTCTTAAGGAAATCCACGTCGGTCTCCTTCGATTAATCGGCGCTCAGCCGCGGTCAGCCCTTGCCGAGTGCGGTCTTGATCAGGCTGAGGCTGCGTGTGTAGAGCGCGGTCACCGCCTGGTAGTCCATTTGGTTGGCCGCGACCTTCATCATCTCTTGTTCGAGGTTCACCGAGTTGCCGCTCGGGCGCACCTCGTAATTGCCATCGGCCTTGGCGCGGAACGGCGTGTCGCCCTGCCCGATGCCGCCGAGATGACCGCTATCGGTCCGCAGCAGCGCAACCGCGGTGAGCGGCGCGCCCGGCGTCTGCGGCTGGGTGTCGAACTTCGGCGGCACCAAATCGCGCGGGCGATAGTTCTGGGTATCGGCGTTGGCGACGTTTTCCGCCAAGACGCGTTGGCGCTCCTGCGCCCACTGCATGCGGGTGCGCAGCATGGAGAGGATCGGAATGTCGGTGATCGCCATCGCTAGTCCCCCAAAACCCCCGATGCGGCTGCGCCGCGCTAGGCAGACTTTGCCGGGCGTATGGTTAATGGCGGGTAAAGGCCGGCCGGGAACGCCCCGACGCGGCCACCGTTTACTATAGGGAACTTTGGGGAATTGGCGGCGGGATGGCAAAACATCGAATATTTGTTAAGGCTCTGTTAGTAATCCGGGCGGCAAATAGTGCCATACGGAATTAACCATTTGGTCCCGATGGCCCGCCCCACCAGGTACGGAGCGTTTTGATGTTCGAGACCCTGTTTGGCTCGGAAGTGCCGCTGGCGGCGCGGTTTTTCATCGCGTTTTTGGTGGTTCTCGCGCTGATTGGCCTGACCGCCTGGCTGGTGCGCCGGTTCGGCAGCAACCGCCTCGGCGGCGCCGCGCGCGGCCGCCAGCCGCGGCTTGCGGTGATCGATGCGGCCGCCGTCGACGGCCGCCGCCGGCTGGTGCTGATCCGCCGCGACAATATCGAGCACCTCTTGATGATCGGCGGTCCGACCGACGTCGTGGTCGAAGCCAATATCGTGCGCGCAACCGGCGCTCGCGAGCCCGTGCGCGAGCCGGCGAAAGCCCCGGCGCTGGCCGAACCCCGCCCTGCCCCGGTGGTCGAAAGCCAATGGCCGCTGCAGCCGACGAGCGAGCCGGCGCCGATTGCACCGCCGCGTCCCTCGCGCGCAACCGCGACCGAAGAGCCGTGGCTGCCGCCCGAGCCGGGCGCGCGGCCGCGTCCCGCCGACAGCCTGTCCGGTCTCGCCGCCGAATTATCGACCCGGCTGACGCCGCCGGAGGCGCCCGCGCGCAGCGAGCCGCGGCCGAGCGTCGCGCCGGCGATCCCGGAGCCGCCGGCGCCGCCGCCCGCGCCGGCGCAGACCGATCACAACCTCGCCGAGATGGCGCAGCAGCTCGAAGCCGCGCTGCGCCGTGCACCCGCGCCGGAAAGCCGCCCGCCGGTGACCGATCCGCTCGCCGCTCCGCCGCCGCCCCCGCCGCCGCGCGATTTCAAGCCGCGCCTCGAACCGAAATTCGAGCCCGCGCGCGCCGCCAAGACCGAAACCAAGACCGACTTCAAAACCGAGCCGACGATCGACCCGCCGCTCGAGCTCAAGGCCGAGCCTAAGCTCGCGCCGGCCAAGGCGCCGCTCGATAATCTCGAAGAGGAGATGGCCAACTTGCTGGGCCGTCCGACAGGAAAGACGTGAGGGCTCTGTCCGACCGCCGCGTTCGTCTTTTGACGGTGGTGGTTGGAGTAGCAGGGCTGATGGCAGCGGCGGCGACGCCTGCTGCCGCGCAGGACATCAGCGTCAACTTCGCTCAAGGCAGCGGGCTGACCGAGCGCGTGATCCAGATGGTCGCGCTGCTCACGGTGCTGTCGCTGGCGCCGTCCATCCTGGTGATGATGACGTCGTTCACCCGCATCGTGGTGGTTCTTTCGCTCTTGCGCACCGCGCTCGGCACCGCCACCGCTCCGCCCAATGCGGTGATCGTCTCGCTCGCACTCTTTCTTACCGCCTTCGTGATGGCGCCGGCGCTGCAAAAGGCCTACGACACCGGCGTGCGGCCGCTGGTCGCCAACGAGATCACCCCGGAACAGGCGTTCCAGCGCAGCGCGGTGCCGCTGCGCGCCTTCATGGAAAAGAACGTCAACGAAAAGGACCTCAAGCTTTTCGTCGACATGGCGAAAGAAGCAGAACCCGCCAAGCCCGAGGATATTTCGCTGCGCGTGCTGGTGCCGGCCTTCATGATCTCCGAGCTCAAGCGCGCCTTCGAGATCGGCTTCCTCTTGTTCCTGCCGTTTCTGATCATCGACCTGGTGGTCGCCTCGGTCTTGATGTCGATGGGCATGATGATGCTGCCGCCGGTCGTCGTCTCGCTGCCGTTCAAGCTGATTTTCTTCGTGCTGGTGGACGGCTGGAGTCTGGTGGCCGGCTCGCTCATCCAGAGCTACGGGACGTAGCCGTTCCACATTTCCAAGTTCATCGGTCGCCACCTATAGTTGCATCAGTAACGTCGCGATGCTAGCCTTTCTCCAATCGGGGGTGGGTTATGTTGCGTTGGCGGCGCGTCATTGCCGGCTGCGTGATTGTTATTTCGGCCGCGGCACTTCTGGGATGCGCGGTCATCGATCAATATTCCGGCCGCGCCGTCAGCTACAACGTCGAAGCCGAACAGGCGCACGACCAGGCTCTCCTGCTCAATATCGTTCGCGCCTCGCAGCGGCGGCCGCGCCAGTTCACGATTGTCCAGAAAATTACCGGCCAGGCTCAGGCGCAGGGTACCGCCAACGTGACCGTACCGATGGGGCCGCACTCAAATCTGCAATACAAGACTGGGCAATTTAGCACCCAATTGAGCGGTACGGAGACGTTTGAAGTCGCGTCTCTCGAAACCAACGATTGGTACGAGGGCATATTACGGCCGCTCAGCGGCCAGTTCATCCATCTCTATATCCAGGCTGAATTTCCCCACGACCTGCTCTGGAATCTGTTCTTGGGCAAAATCGTCATAAGGCGCACCGACAAAGCCTGCGCCTTCAGCCACGAGTTGCGCTGTGAAATGACATTCCAAAATTATGCCGGGACTGATCTTGAGCTCGGGCTATTCCAGACCATGGTCGGCTATTTGATCAACCTCGGCCTGAACACGCAGACCATGGACCCTCCCGTGCAGGCACAAGCAAAAGCCGCAGCCAAGGGCGATACCAAGAGCAAAGACGATAATCCACCGCAGCCTTGGATTGGCTACTGCTTCTCGACCCATCTGCCGCGATACGCGGGTTTGGTCGATCGGCCGCTGACTTGTGGTTATCCATCGATCAGCGCGACATTCAAGCGCTCAACCCGTATCGATTCTACGACGACGCTCAGGGGCATCACGATGTCGTCCGAGGTCGTCGCCGTCATGGAGCGGATCGTCGAACAGCAGCAAGGTCGATCGGAATTTTTTCAAGCACGGGCCAAAGCATTCAGCGATATCCGCCAATTCGCCGGCAAGCATGTATCGGTCGCGCTCTTCACGCGCTCAACCGAGACGCTGATCTATTATGTGGGAGAGGTCGTTCGGCGCCAGCTCTATCCGGACCTCGACGAGCCCGCAATGGTGATGACCAAACTCGGGCCGCCGCTGACCGAGTTCCCGATAGAGCCTTGCACGGTAAAGCGAAACTTCGGCAAACTTTGGCAATGTCAAAATCTGTTTGCCGTCGAGCGCGGCCCGCCGATCGGTCTCGGCGGCGGCGTGTCCGTCGACTATGAGGGACAACGCTATTCCATTCCCGCCAGCGCGAATGCGGGCGCTACCTATGATACGCCTGCCGGGGCATCCTACACGGTGCTGACAATCGTGCGGCAGATGCTGACCTTAAACACCTCGGCGAAGTCCTTGCCCGCCAGCAGTCTGTTGGTAAGTACCAGCAGCCCCTGACAACAACGACGGATCGCGACGTAGTCGGCGCTTATTGCACTGTCGTTGGTATCTTCGGTCGCCGCGTAATCGACCCGGTCGGCGTGCGGTCGGCCTTCGCCGGGTCGGGTGCCGGCGGCTTCGGCGGCGCGGCATCGGCGGCAGGTTGTGGCGCAGCCGCCGGTGGCGGCGCGCCGGCGGCGGCGGGCGCAGGCGGCTGCGACATCGCCGAGGAATCCGGATAGCGCGTGCGCATGTCGCGCAGAAACGCTTCCAGCGAGTCGACGCCGGTGACCTTCTTGGCGATATCCTGGAATTCAGTGTTGGCGGTGCCGACCGGTGCGCTGACCACGTCAAAGGCGCGGCCGTCCGGCGTGTTCATCATGATCGGCGCATAGCGTTCGCGGAAACGCGCCAGTCCGAGCGGTTCGTCGCCCAGCGAGTAGCCGATTGCCGCGCGCAGGATGTCGAAACGCTCGGCCTCGGTCGGCGGGCGGAAATTCTTCCAGCGCTCGCCATAGAGCGTCTCGATCTGCTCGGCGGCGGCGTGCCAGCGCCGCGCCGACCACAGGATGTCCGAGCGCAGCCGGATCGCTTCGTGGCTGTCGATATTCGCAATCAACTCCAGCGCCAGATCGTGACGGCCGGTTTCCGACAGCGCGCGCGCCTCCAACAGCAGGCGCTGATCGCGCAGCTCGTTGGACAATTCCGCCGTGCGCGTCTTCTGCAAGGTGGCGATCGCGCGTTCCGGCTTGCGGTTCATCAGATAGATCACGGCGAGCCGGGTGGCGACTTGCGCGCGCGCGACGCCCTGCAGGCGGTTGTCGACCTGGTGCTGCAACAGTTCGGCGGCCTGATCGAGCAGATCGACCGCCACCAGCCGGTCGGCGAGCCGCCGGATCATCTCGTCGCCGCGGAAGCCGATCGGGGTGAGGCCGCGATAATCGTAGAACAGCCCGAGCGCTTCGATCGGCGGCAGCGAGTCAGCCTTGCCGCCGAGGAACAAATTGTCGAAGGTGATGCGCGCCTCGTCCTGGATCTGCCGCGTGAACTCCGACTCCGGAAAGGCCAAGAGCGCCGTGCGCATCGCGTGGAAAGCGGAGCGGTAATCGTTTTCGTCGGTATACAGATGCGCGAGCTGCTTGAGCCCTTCGGCCTCGACATCGTCGCCGCGCCAGATCGTCGTGAGCAATTCGAGCGCGTCGATCGCCGCCTTGGGCGTCATGTCACCGATCGAATAGCGCAGCAGAATCTCGCGCAATCGTCCTTGCGCCGCGGCCTGGCGGTCGAACGACTGCGCGGCGGCGTGGTAGCTCGCGAGCGCATCCGCGCTGCGTCCAAGCGCCTCCTTCAGGCGGCCGATCAACACGTTCACCGACGGCTGCATCTCCAGTGGAATGCCGAGCGTGGTGAGATCGTTGAGGATGCGGTCGGCGCCATTGAAATCGCGCACTTCGATCGCGGTACGCAACGCCTTGCGCAACGCCAGACGCTGCAGGTCGGCCGGCAGCGCGGAGATTGCGCCGTCGACGTTCTTGAAGGCCGATTGCGCCTCCGGCCACCTGCTGAGGTCGCTATAGGCGATCCCGCGCCAGATCGGCGCATCGAGCTGGTTGCCGACGCGCGGATTGGACAATTCCTTGAGCGCTTCGCCCGGCCGATGCAGCAAGAGGTCGGCGACCGAGTCGAGCACGGCGCCGGTGACGTCGTCGTCGCCCTTGGTGTCGGCGCGCATCACGTCGAGCACGCCCTTGGCATCCGCCGACATCCCGTTCGCCAGATAGAAGCGCGCGAGGTTGAGCCGCGCCTGCTTGCGTTGGCTGGGCGGCGACATGGCGGCGACTTGAATCAGTTCGCCCTCGCGCTTGCTGTATTTGACCTTGCGGTCGTATTCCCAGATCTCGGCGTCGAAGCTCACCGCGCGGTAGCTGTTGGCGATTTCCAGGCCGAGCGCCATCGGCGACAGCGAGAGCCCGCTCGGACGGGTGACGGTGATCTTGTCGACTGCAAGCTCGGCGGCGACGTCGTCGGCGATCGGCTGCAGCACGACGCCCTGGGTCGAGGGCAGCGCGCGCAGCTCGACGAAATTCTGCCCTTTCAGGAAACTGCGCACCGGGGGCAGCGCGGTGATCACCAAGAGCCGGTCGCCGATGTCGCTGTCGGTGATGCGGTGCAGATTGCCCGGATGCTCGAACGGGATGACGATGCTCGCGCGGTTCTTGCCGGCGACGCTGCGGGCGATGGAAAGCGCGCGGCCGGGCACCGTGACCGTATCGCCGATGGTGAGCACCCAGCCGGGGCTGTCCGGCTCCAGGCTGATAAGGCGCGGGCGCTCCAGCTTGACGCGCACGATGGCTTCGCCGTCGGCGCCACGCTGCAGCGTGGCGCCGCGCACCGAGTGGCTGTTGTCGTTGCGGAACGCGGACAAATCGATCTTGGCGGCGGTGTCGAAGACCAGCCAGAGCGTGTCGGCGCGCTGGAACACGGCAGCGGGCGTCGCGACTGCGAAGGGGAAGTCGGCTTGCAGCCTGTCGCCGGACTGACGCAGCTCGACGACCACCGGCGAATTGGCACCGGCGCCCGGCCGCTTGATGTCGGTGAGCGCGGGCGCTGCCGGCGGCGGCGGTGCGGCGGCGGCTTTCGCGGCTGACGGTGCCGGCGGCGATGCCGGCTTGGCCGCCGCGGCGGGCGGGGCTTCGATCTTCGCCGCCGGCGGCGGTGCACTGTCCGCCGCTTTAACCGACGCGGGCGCGACGGGCGCGGCCACGGCCGGAGCGGCAGGCGGGCTCGCCGGCGCGGGTTCGGCCTTCGGCGGCGGTGGCACCGCGGCTTCCTTGGCCGGCACGGTGTCCGGCGGCGCCAGGCCTGGGACGGCGGCGGGCGCGGTCACGGCCTGCCTGGACTTGTCGCCTTCGGCCGCCTTAGGCTTGGCGTCCTGCTCCACCGCTTTGGGCTTGGCGCCGAGGTGGTCGACGTCGACCACGATGCTGCGGTCCTCGCGGAAGGTGCGCACGTTCGGGTTTCCGTTGAACGCGAAGGTCACGGTGCCCGAGTCGGCATCGACCTCTGTATCGATCGAGCGCAAGGTCGGCGGCATCGCCACCCTGGCGTCCGCCAGATCCCATTTGATCGGCTGATCGAATTCGAGCGTGAGCTTGCCGTCCGCGTTCTCGGGAACGACGTTCGTCAAGTCGGGCATGGCAAAGACATAGCGCGTGAAGGTCGGCTGGGTCGCCACCTTGACGCGGATCGCCGCCGGCTTTTCGCTCTTGGCACTGAACCGCTGCAGGCGCAATTGGCGCTCGGCGTCGAGCGCGCGCTTGGCCAATTCCTCGACCACGTCGCGCGGCAGTCCCGGCAGCCCTTCGTTCCACGATTCCGGCAGCAGATCGACGTAAAGCCGTTCGGCGGCGGGAATGGTGTTGAGCTTCACCTTGCGCGCCAGCGCGATACGGATCGACATCCCGTCGGGATCGAGCCTTGCCGCGCTGATAAAGCCGCCGGAGGTGACGTTGAGCCGGTCGACCGCGACGGTGACCGGTTTCTTGAACGCGATCACCATGATCGGATAGGTGATTTCGACGGTGGCCGGCACTTCCTTCTCGAAACGGAAGGCGAGCCGCACAAAGCCGCCGTCGGTGGCAACCTTCACCTCGCCCTTGAGCCGCTCGTCGGCGAGCGCGCGGCCGCCGAGCAGCGGCGTCGCCAGCAGCAGCGCTTGCACGATGGCGAGCATCGCCCAGACGCCGCGGCCCAAACGCGGCCGCGCCCGCCTGCGCTCGCGCGCGCGGGCCGTCATCGTGGGCAAGGGCGATGCCGTCATGAACCGTTCCAGCCGGCGACACTGCCGGCCGCGACAGCCTAGGGATTGGCCTTTAAAGCCGCGTTAACCGTGACGTTTGCGCCGGTGAATGCGCGGCTCAGCTGCCGTTCGGCTTGCCTTCGATTTTCGGCAGTTGATCGGTGCTTTGTGGCTTGCCGTCGGCGCGGCGGGCGAGCTCGGAGGTAAGCCGCTCCGCCCCTTCCGGCGACATCGCCGCGAGGACTTCCGCCATCTTCGCCGGCTTGATCTCGCCGGCGACCGCGACCTGAATGCGCATGTCGAGCCGTTCGAGGATGCGCGCGGCGTCCTTCGACTTCATGTTCTCGTACATGGCAACGATGCTCTTGAAGCGCTGTTCCTCGTTCTTTTCCCGCGTGCCCATGAGCTCTTTGACGCGCGCTTCGAGATCCTTGAGCTCGTTGAGCTTGGTGTCCAGCCGCTTCTCGGTCGCCTTGAGCAGGCTTTCGCGCATGTCCAGGTCGCGGCTGCGCGTGTCGAGTTCTTTGCGGCGGTCCTGCAGGCGGCCGAGGATGGCGCGTTCGCCGGCCGAGGCGATCTTGCCGGCTTCGATCGGCACCGCGACGTTGTCCATCTGCACCACCGGCTGCTCCGGCGGCTTGGCGGTCGATCGTTTGAGCGGCGCGCCGGCCGGCTTCTCGCCGCCTTCGACCGAGCCGGTGATGTCGTTGGCATCGGCGCCGAAATTGAGCATCTCGCGCGCCCAGGGCTGCTTGGGCGCCGCCGCCGCGGCGGGCGGCGGGGCGTTTGCGTCGGCGACGACGATCTTCGGATAGTCGGGCACGCTCTCGCGCGTGGTGATCTGCATGCGGGTCTTGTCGAGCCCCTGCAGCCGCTCGGCGAGCGTATAGCCGCCGTCGAACACCAGTCCGGACACTTTGAGCGCGAACAGGCAGAGGGTCGCCAACAGGACGACCGGGATCAGCCGGAAATCGCGCGCAAAGCGGATCATGCGGCGAGGCCGCGCAAGCGCGCGCTGGCGCGTTCGGTGAAGGCCTGCGCCGCGGCGGCGACCGCCTTGGCGTCGGGGGCGCTGGCGTACTCGCCCGACGGACGACCGGCGCCGGCGATGCGCGTGAGCCGCGCCAGCAGTTCCTCGCCGGCGGACAGCTGGCGCTCGATATCGGCGGTCAGCGTCTCCGCGCGCTGCAGCCGTGTGGCGAGGCTCTGCTCGCCTTCGCGCATGGTCGCCTTGAGCCCGCCGATCGCGCGCTCGGCGATCTCGGTGGCGGTGATCAATTCGGAAATGGTGGCGCGCAACGTCTGCTCGTCGGCCTTGAGCAGGCGAAGCTGCTTGTTCAATCTGACGCAATACAAGATGGTGAGCAGCAAGAGGACCGAGACCATGGTCTCGATGAGAAATCCGTAGTTCACGATACCTCCATCCTGTTTGTCGGCTCATCCGCCTTCTCGAACATGGCGAACGTGGTCTTCGGTTTGCGTAAGGGTTTAGCCACCCGCACGGCGACGCGGTCGCCGACCTTGCCCATGCGGCCTTCGGTCACGGTGACGTCGCCGCAACGCACCGTGACCAGCGCGTCCGGCTTGAGCTCGAGCGGCAGCGTGTCGCCGACGCTGAGGCTCATGATTTTGCACAGCGGCAGCCGCGCCTCGTACAACACGGCATCGACCGCAATCTGCGCCTGGCCGATTTCAGTCGCCAGATGGTCTTCCCAGATCGGGTCGCGGCCGAACTTCTCGCCCATGAACATCTGGAGAAGCACGGCGCGGATCGGCTCGATCGTCGCGTAGGGCAGCAGCAGTTCGACGTTGCCGCCGCGGTCTTCCATGTCGATGCGCAGGCGCACCAGGATCGCCGCGTTGGCCGGCCGCGAGATGGCGGCAAAACGCGGATTGGTCTCCAACCGGTCGATATTGAATTTGACCGGCGACAGCGGCTTGAAGGCCTGTTCGGCGTCGGCGAGCACCAGCTCGATCATGCGCTTGACCAAGTTGGTCTCGATCGTCGTGTAGGGGCGGCCTTCCACGCGCACCGTGTTCTGCCCGCGCCGGCCGCCAAGCAGCACGTCGATAATCGAGTAGATCAGGCTGGAATTGACGGTGGCGAGGCCGAAATTGTCCCACTCCTCGGCGCGAAACACCGCGAGGATCGCCGGCAGCGGGATCGAATTGAGGTAGTCGCCGAAGCGCACCGAGGTGATGCGGTCGAGCGAGACTTCGACGTTGTCGGAGGTGAAATTGCGCAAGGACGTCGTCAGCAACCGCACCAGGCGGTCGAAGACGATTTCCAGCATCGGCAGGCGCTCGTAGGACACCATCGCCGAGTCGATGATGGCGCGAATGCCGGAATTGTCGTTCAGCGTGACGTCGGTCAGGCTGAAACCGAGCATGCTGTCGATTTCATCCTGGTTCAGGATGCGCTCGGCGCCGCCCTTGTTGTTGCCGCCGCCTTCGGCGGCCATCGCCGCCCATTGCGCGGCGGCTTCATCGGGACTGGGCGCGGCCGACGCGTCGCCTGCCGCGGGCGCCGGCGTCTCTTTTTCCATCGCCACGCTCCATTCGGCGGCGAGTGCGTCTTGATTGATGTCTTGTTCGGGCGCCATGGGTCAGATCGTCACTGGACGATGATTTCCTTGAACAGCACCGCGGTGACGCGGTTGGGCGCGACGGCGGCGTTCACCCGGCGGGTCAATTCCTCTTTCATCCGGTAGAGACCGGCGGAGCCGTCGAGATCGGTCGGGCGCAATTCGCGCAAGTAAGTCTGGAACGCGTCCATGACGCGCGGCATCAGCGGCTGGATTTCGGTGACCACTTCGGCCGTGGGCAGTTCGAGCACGATCTTCACCTTGAGATATTGCGTGTGCTCGTTCGCGGCATTCGACAGGTTGACCAGAACGTCGGGCAGATCGACGAAGATCGCCGGCTTGGCGACCGGTTTGGCCTCGTCTTTGTGCTGGCCGCCTTTGAAGAAATAGAAATAGGCCCCGCCGCCGCCGCCGACCACAAGCAGGCCCGCCGCGATGATGATCATCATCTTCAGCGACGGCATCTTGAACTTGAGCGACGGCAGCTTGAGCCAAGCGAATTTGCCTTTTGGCTTTTCTGCGCCCTCTTCGCCTTCTTCCGGCTCGTCCTCGAGCTCGGCTTCTTCGTCTTTCGGCTTGGCTGCCATGATGACCCCGATCGCACCGGAAAAGGCCGCACGCACCTGTCCCGGGCGAGACAGTGCGGATGCGCGGCGCTCGCGCTCCCCCGTGCGGTCAAACCTAGGTCGGTATGGTTAACAGATGCTTTCTTAAGGCCGCCCGGCCGGCATGTTTTGCCGGGTTATTCCCGTCAAACGGCGGTTTTTGCCCCGCTTGGGCGCCCGCATCATTCGCTTAAGATGCTGATTTCGTTAAAGTTTATATGTTGGCACGGCGCCTGCAGTGTCGCAGTGAGCCAAGGGCTTGGGAGAGCTTGCGGCAAACGTTCGGCAAAGCCGGCCTCGGGAGGGCTCAGGTTTCGCCGGATGAGATGGGGAGACTACCGATGCAAAACGCGGTTCTTGTCGGACTATCGCGCCAAGTCGGTCTCGCGCGCGAGATGGACGTGGTTGCGAACAATATCGCGAACCTAAATACCACCGGCTACAAAGCCGACGGTTCGATCTTCGAGGAATTCCTGTCTTCCGCCGCGCGCGCCGGTCAGACCGGCAGCCAAGTGAGCTTCGTGCGCGACCGCGGCGTCTGGCACGACATGAGCCAGGGCCCGGTCGAGCGCACCGGCAACCCGCTCGACGTGGCGATCGACGGCGAAGGCTTCCTGGTCGTGCAGACGCCGGCCGGCGAGCGCTACACCCGCAACGGCGCCTTGCAGATCAATGCGACCGGCCAGCTCGTCACCAGCGACGGCAATCCGGTGATCGGCGACGGCGGCCCGATCACGTTCCAGCCGAACGACAATCAGGTCTCGATCAGCAAAGACGGCACCATCAGCGTGCGCGAAGGCACCTCCAAGGTCGATTCCGTGCGTGGCAAGCTGCGGCTGGTGACCTTCGCCAACATGCAGCAGCTGCAGAAAGACGGCAGCGGCACGTTTGCCGCGATCGGCGGCGCGACAGCGCAGCCGGCGACCAAAGCGGGCCTCGTGCAAGGCGCGGTCGAGAAATCCAACGTGCGCGGCGTGGTCGAGATGTCGCGCATGATCGAAATCACCCGCAGCTACACGCAGATCGACAACCTGCTGCAACAGCAGAACGACTTGAGCCAATCGGCGATCGACAAGCTCGCCGAAGTCCCCAATTGACCCTGACGGAGAGTTAGACCCATGCGCGCGCTCAGTACTGCATCGACCGGCATGATGGCCATGGAGCTCAACGTCCAGGTCATCGCCAACAACCTCGCCAACATGACGACGACCGGATACAAGCGCCAACGCGCCGAATTCCAGGATCTGTTGTACGACCACGTCAGCCGCATCGGCACGCAGACCTCGGCGCAAGGCAACATCCTGCCGGTCGGCATCGACCTCGGCTCCGGCGTCAAGCCGGTCGGCACGCCGCGGCTGATGACGCAAGGCACGCTGGCGCAAACCGGTGGCACGCTCGACGTCGCCATCCGCGGCGACGGCTTCTTCAAGATCCAGCTGCCCGACGGCACCTACGCCTATACGCGCGATGGCTCGTTTCAGATGGACGCCACCGGCCGCATCGTCACCGCGCAGGGCAATGTCGTGCAGCCGACGATCACCATTCCGCAGAATTCGAGCGCGCTGACCATCAATGCGCAGGGCCAGGTCTCGGTGATCCCGCAGGGCTCCACCACGCCGACGACGCTCGGCCAGCTCACCATCACCCGCTTCATCAACCAAGCCGGCCTGCTGTCGATCGGCGACAACATGTACACCGAAACGCCGGCCTCCGGCACGCC
>DATJVE010000078.1:0-5028 GCA_035501975.1 Pseudolabrys sp. | reverse complement strand
ACTAGGGTCGGGACTCATTAAATCCACCATACAAGAGCAGCGGCGAGGCAGACAGAGGCTAGGTAGTTTCGCGCCAGCCTGTCATAGCGAGTGGCGATGCGCCTGAAGTCCTTCAGCCTGTTGAAGGCGCTCTCGATGCGCCAGCGCAGCTTGTAGAGACGCTTGCTGAATCTGAACGGTTGCTTCCTGTTGCAGCGATTGGGAATGACCGGTGTGGTTCCACGCTCGTCCAGGTCCTCGCGCAATTCGGCACTGTCGTAGGCCTTGTCGCCGAGCATCCGTTTCGGCGGCTTCACTCTGCGGATCAGCCGCTCCGCGACCGGACAATCGTGTGCCTCACCGCCAGTCAGGAGGATAGCGAGAAGGCGTCCTTTAGCATCTGCGAGTGCGTGTATCTTCGTGTTGCGCCCTCCGCGCGAACGGCCAACAGCCTGCTTCTGCTCCCCCCTTTTCCGCCTGCCGCCGAGCGGTGCGCTTTGACATGCGTGGAGTCGATCATCTGCGTGTCGGTGGATCGTCCGTTCCCGGCAAGTTTTCGGAACAGGTTTTCCCAGATGCCGCGCCGCGCCCAACGCACAAAGCGGTTATAGATCGTTGTCGGAGGACCGTACTCGGGCGGGCAATCGCACCAGCGACAGCCGCTTTTCAGCACATGGACGATGCCGCTGATCACCCGGCGGTCATCCGCACGTTCAACACCCCGGACATCCGTCGGCAGGTGGGGTTCAATCCGATTCCACTGCTCATCGCTCAGCCAAAAAAGTTTCCTGCGCATGATCCCGATCCCCTTCCAAACTCGAATCAGGATCGTATTGTCAGGACGCAAGAATTAATGAGTTCTCACCCTAGTCCAATATTTTACGCGACATAACTATTCAATTAAAACGTCCGCGGAGAGTCAACTGGATCATACGTGTCGCATCTCGATCCGGGCTATGACGCTAAGTTGCGAGCCTGCATGGCGAGCCCCAGGACGACATCGCATGAACTTTTCTGACGACAATGTGCCGGCCGATCGGCCGGTGCTCTCGACGACGCAGGCGCGGCAGGGCGTAACCGGGCATAATGTACGCTACGTGTTGGGTGCCGGCTTGCTCGGCGTCATCGCGGCTTTCGCGGTGCTCTACTTCGTCTTCTTCGCCTAGAGCCGGCCGCCCGCGCATTTGGCTGGGCCCCGGCCGCGCGCCGCGCCGTGCAATCAACGAATTCGCGCAGAAGCCCGCTGCCCGTCCATGCTATGCTGTGCATGGGGCGAGTAAGGAGCGGGAAATGCGCGCATCGTGGATCGAAACGGCGCTGGGTGTCGGCCTCGCAGTTGCTCTCGTCGGGCCGCTTTCGGCGCAGCAGCGTCCGGGACAACCCTCGATCATGGAGGAGGAGCCTGACGCCAACGTGCCGGCCACTTCAACGCCGGCTACGCCATCGCCCAAACCCGCCAAACGGACGCGCGCGCAGGCGGCGCCCGCCGCGCAGCAGACCAATCCGGATCTCGACGCCGAGGATCAGCTCGCACCATCACAGATCAAGCAGCCGATGCCGGCCGCCGTGGCAAATCCTGGGAGCGCCGCCGCCTCGAAGCCGGCCCACGCGGCGGCGATGAGGCCGCCCGCGACGATCGGCAAGCAGATTGTGGCCTGCAGCGGGCCGTTCGCCAAGGATTCGAGCAATCTCAAACTCGCCATGGCCTTCGATCCGAAGAACGTCACCTACACGGACGTCGATTTCAACGGCAGCAAGGTCGGCGCCTCGATCCTGTTCGGCAAAGACCCGAAGCGTCGGCTGGAAATCTGGTGGCAGAATCCGGCGAACCGCAGCGGCACCTACTTGATCCTCATCAACGGACAATCGACCTGGACGGCGCCCGGCGGCATGAAGCTCGGCCTCACCCTGCAGGAGCTGGAAAAGCTCAATCATAAGCCATTCAAGATCAAAGGCTTTGACAAGGACCATAGCGCGACTGTCAGCGACTGGGATGGCGGTGCGCTGGCGACCATTACCGGCGGCTGCAAGTCCGGCGTGAGCATGCAGCCTGACGCCAAGGCTTCTGCCGATGAGGTCAGTGCGCTGTCGGCCGACCACGAATACAGCTCGTCCGATCCTGCTTTGCGCGCGGTCAAGCCGAAGGTGAGCGAAATTCTGATCGGCTATTAACCGCTCGGCACTCAGCTAAATCAATCAAGCCGATCTAGACCATGATCCGTTCGGATGGAATCGGATCATCGTCTAATTCATTTGAGTGGAGCATGATCTTTTCGGAAAACCGGTATCCACTTTTCCGGATCACGCTCTAATGCTTCTGCGGCGGCAGCTTCTGCGGTGAGGTCGATGTGCCGCTGTCCTCGCCGCTGTGCATTGCCCGCACGTCGCGCGCCATTTCAAGGCAGGTGAGCAACTCGGTGTAGCTCGATTCGCCGCCCATCAATGATTCGTTGGTGCAATGCACCTTGTCGGAGGGCGAGAAGCTCGACCACGATTTGACCAGCTCGTTGCGGATCGACTGCTCGCTGTCCAAGCAGTCCTTCTTCTCCTGGGCGATCTGCGGGTCACGGAAGGTGACCCCGCCCTGCTGGGCGATGCCCTCGCAGACCTGCTCGACATTGAGAACGGGAACGTTGTCGGCGCGGGCCGGCATCATCAGCTGCGCGCTCAGCGCCAAGGCGATGGGTAAAAACATCGTCGTGCTCCGTCAATCCGCCGCATTCATTATAGCAGAATAGCTACAGGCCAACAGCAGCTTGGCTAGCGCAGGACGGCGACGCGCCCGGCGACCGCGCGCGCTGCGGGCGGCTCACCGGGCGTCGGAGCGGCGGGCGCCTCAGCGCCAGAGTGTCTGAATGACCAGGTTGGTGCGCGGGTCGACGACCAGGATGCGATCGGGTTCGTAGATGTAGCGATAGGCTACGCCAGCGAGCGTCGTGCCGTAGGCCGGAGCGCGCAAGATCGTCTCCTCGGTTGCCGGAACGACATCGCTCGGCACTGCCGGCGCCGGCACGACTTCGTCGTAAAGCGGTGCCGGATATGAATTGTAGAGTGGCGGCTGCGGATAGGTCGCGGTGACAGTCGGCGTGATGACGGTCGGCCCCTGAACTACCGGCTGGCGCACGATGGTCTGCCGCGTGGTGACGATTTGGCGCGTTCGCATGCTGCGATGTGCGGTGTGCGCCGCAGGGGTGGTGCGGACCGTCTGCACCGTCTCGACGGTCTGTATATTGGCCGGCGCCGGCGTCGCCAGCAGCGTGCCGGAAGGGACCGTGACCAGCGGCTCGGCGGCGATCAGCGTACCGCTTGGCCGCGGCGCGATGACGGTCGTCAGCGGTTCATCGGAAATCTGGCGGGTGATCACCGTCTGCGCTTGCGCGCCGGGCGCGGCCACCGCGACTGCAAGAACCACTCCAAACGCAGTGCAAAGACTTTGGCTCGTCATGCGAACTCCTCCTGCAGGACACGGGATCCGGGCGATCCGGATTACCGAGCCAACGCGCGCTGCCCAACCGCGTTCCGGCGCGACGGCGTCATTACGCCGATCGTTGCGATCGTCGCGCGTGCGTCGTGGAACTCTGCCGCGTCTTTGTTCCGCTGCCGCAATATCGACGCGCTCATGCCGCGCCGGCACCATCTCGGCGCGGCATGACTGCACCCAGCAGCGCCGCGAGCGGCAGCGTCAGCAGCACCATCATCGCCACCAGACCAAGCGCGCTCCGAATGCCGAGCGCGTCGCCGGCCAATCCGTAGAGCGCCGGCGCCAATGCGCCGGCGCCGATCGTGCCGGTGTAGAAGACGCTCAGCGCCCGCGTCCGCCATTGCGGCGCGACGAGTTCCGGCACCGAGCCGTAGAGCACCGACGAGGTGCCGTTCAGCGCGACGCCGATCGCTGGCAACAGCACCATTGCGGCCTCGAGTGGCAGCGGTAGCAGCGCCAGGATGCCGACCGCCGTCAGGCCTTCGGTCAGCCACACCGTGCCGATTGCGCCAATGCGCGCACCGATGAAGGCGCACGCGAGCTTGCCCGCGGCACCGCCGGCAAAAACCAGCGTGAGCGCCAGACCGATGGTCTGAACGCTGGCGCCCTTTTGTGTGAGCAAGAAGGGGAGGAACAGCAGAAAGCCCATGCGCGTCGCGCTATCGACGATGCCAATCGAAAGCAGCAGCGGGAAAGCGAAATGCGCGCGCGGTCGCGCGCGCTCCGCGCCGAAACCGGCTTTGTCGGGCACCGCATCCTCGCGCTCGAAGCGCGGCGCGCCGAGGAAGATCACCACCGCGAGCGCGATACCGAGGCTACCGAGAACGGCGAGCGCCGGCCGCCAGGTCATTGCCAGCAGCATCAGCGACAGCGCCGCAGGCACCGTCATCTTGCCGACATCGCCGGCGAAATTGTAGGTACCGAGCGCCTTGAGCGAGCGCGCCCCGGCGAAGGCGCGGGCCACCAGCGCCGCAGCGACCGGATGTTGGGCGCTGGCGCCGACGCCGCCGACGAATAGCGCCACGAGCAACATGGCAAAGCCGCTCGAGGCGCCGGCCAGGCAATAGCCGAGACCGGCCAAGGCGGTGCCGATCGCCAGCACCACGGCGGCGCCGAGACGCTCGGACACAAGGCCCGCCGGTACCTGCAGGCTCGCCATCGCGCCGACAAAGACACCGCGCAGCACGCCGAGTGCCGCATAGTCGAGGCCGAACTCCGCCTGCCACAGCGGCAACATGATGTAGATGAGGTCGGTGTAGCCGTCGTGCAGCGCATGCGCGAGCGCGGCGATCGCGGCGGCGCGCCGTTGCGCGCCCGACAAGTCCCGCGTCACCGCCGCAATATCGTTCCAGAAAAGTCTGCGCATGGCCCGGATCTGAACACGGCAAGGTGCCTAGACGGCGCGCCTGACGCCGTCAATTGCGCGGGCTGTGCTCGATTGACCGCCGCCATGGCGCGGTGCAGTCTGCGGCCGAAATCGGAATCACGCGAGCCTTATTTTCTGTTGAGGAGGAGGAAGACACATGTTCGGCCTCGACGACCTGTTCCAATGGGAGCGGTTCGTGACG
>DATJVE010000077.1:0-5670 GCA_035501975.1 Pseudolabrys sp. | reverse complement strand
CGCCGATGCAACGGCGCTACCGTTTGCCGATGGCGAATTCGATATCGTGGCGTCGGCGCTGGTGATCAATTTCATCCCCGACCGCGCCAAGGCCCTCGCCGAGATGCGGCGCGTGCTGCGGCCCGGCGGCATGGTCACGGCTTATCTCTGGCACCGCTCCGCGACGGCCAATGACGCGCCATTCGCTCCCATCGAACGCGGCCTTGAAATAATTGGCGCCAATGTCCTACGGCCGCCAATGCGACCCGAATCCGCCCCAGAGGGGGCGCGAACGGCATTGGAAACTATCGGCTTTTCCGACATCGCCATCACCATACTCGAAGCAACCCGCACGTTCCCGAGTTTCGCGGACTATTGGGAAACGCATTGCCTGCCGATTGCGCCACCGGGACAGTCAATCGCCGCGCTGAGCGACGACGGCCGGGCGCGGTTGCGTGCGACGATGCAAGCGATGCTGCCCGCGGCCGCCGACGGCACCGTCAGCTATTCCTCGCGCGCGCTTGCTTTCAAAGCGCGCAAACCGAATTGATGCCGATGCCGAACGCGTATCATCCCGAGGCGTGGCACGAACCTTATGTCACACTCGGCGGAGCAATCGCGGCACTGACCGGCCTGCTTTTCGTTGCCACATCCTTGCACATCGAAAAGATCGCCAAGACGCCGCATTGGGGCCGCCGCGCCTTCACCAATATCTTTGCGTTGATCGGCGCCTTGATCGAATCCATTCTGGTCCTTGCGCCACAGCCGCCCGACTTGCTCGGCGTCGAGTTGATTGTCTTGAATCTGTCGCTGCTGCTGCTTCTGATGGTGCCGCTGATCCGGAGCTGGATCGAAACAGTCGCCGGATTTCCCCCGCTGCGATTGTTGGGTAGTGTCCCAGCCCGGTCAACTCGCGGGCCCAGTGATGTGCCGTCGCACAAGCCTCCATGCCGATGAGACACGGCGGCAAGCCGGCAAAGAACGCAATGACTTGGCTACGTCGCAGGCGTTTGACTATGACCGCTGTGCCCGTCTCATCGACGCCATGGACCTGCAAAATGTTCTTGGCCAGGTCCAGCCCAATTGTTGTAATCTCGCTCATGGATGGCTCCCGTTGCTGGTGATCTTCGACGACCACCATTTTGGCACTGAGATGCCGTCAGGGGGCCATCCACCCCATCAGTTTGAATCCTGACCGTCTTGCGCCCATGAGGCCGCCCTGAGGTTTCCGGAGCGACGGCCCATTGAAGTGTGGTCCGTTGAAAAGTCCGCATAGCCGCTCCACGGACCCGCTACGGCCCGCCCGAGGATCACCCGCGCCGCGTTGGCGTCGCGGTGGATCCGCAGATTGCAATGCGGACAACTGTGAGTGCGCACGGAGAGGTTCTTCGGGACCCTCTCCCCACACCCAGAGCACAAGACCGCTGCGCTTTCTCGAACTGTTCAAGTCCGGCCGCCACATGGACGTCTCGCTCAAGCAGTGGATGGCGAACACGCCGCATGAACTGGTCGAAGCGCATCTCAACATCGACCGCGAGCTGTTGGACAGGCTGCCGAAAGACAAGCAGGCGATTGCGTGATCGACGGCAGCACTCGTCATGGCCGGGATTGCCCCGGCCATCCACGTCTCTCTCGGCTTCATGGTGAGGAGGCGCCTTAAGCGTGTTTACGCGCGTCTTCGACGCGCTACGGCGCCGTCTCGAACCTTTGAAGCCGCCCCATCCCCCGGATCAAGTCCGGGGGCAGGCTCTTCGAGACACCCGCCTTCGCGGGCATGACAAGGCGAAGTCGGAACGCGTAAGATCGCCTTAGCCAAGTCGACCGGGGAG
This sequence comes from Pseudolabrys sp., assembly GCA_035501975.1. Taxonomy (GTDB): domain Bacteria; phylum Pseudomonadota; class Alphaproteobacteria; order Rhizobiales; family Xanthobacteraceae; genus Pseudolabrys. The sequence goes on along the minus strand of DATJVE010000077.1, from coordinate 3,862 downwards.
GGCACCATGAACCGAATTAAATTCTTTGCAGCCTGCGCGTTGCTGATCGGCTTCGCCGGCGCGGCGAGCGCGGCCGAGCCTTACGGCGTGTGGCTGCGGCCGTCGACCGGCTCGCACGTGCGCTTCTACGACTGCGGCGGCAAGCTCTGCGCCAGGGTCATCGCGGTGACCGACCCGGCGCGCAAGGGCGAGATCGGCAAGTCGATCATGCACGGCGCGGTTAAGTCGGGCGAGAACACCTGGAAGGGCGACCTCACCGACGCCGGCACCGGCAAGGTCTATTCCGGCACCGTGACGCTGCAGAGCGCCGACGCGCTCAGCCTGCAGGGCTGCATCGGCGGCTTCCTCTGTCAGAGCGAGACCTGGACCAAGGTGAAGTAGCGACTCGCCAAGGCGCCGTCATTGCCGGGCTCGGCCCGGCAATCCATGAGACGGCGCTTCGCGCCTCTTGCCCGGGCATGACGCGCCGGCCAATCGGCGCGAGCGTTAATGAATCCTTAATATCCCTCTCACATTATCGGCACCATTCCATTACCCATGGAGGAAACCATGCGAACATTCGCGTTCCTCGTTTTTGCCGCGCTGATTGCCGCCGCGTCGCCTGCACTCGCCGCCAACGAATACGGCTCCAAGGACGAAGCGGTGGCCATGGTCAAGCGCGTGCAGGACGAGTTCAAGAAGAACGGCGCCGACACCACCTTCAAGGCGGTCTCCGACAAGTCGGTCAAGGAATATCACGACCGCGACCTTTATCCCTTCATCTACGACATGACCGGCAAGTGCGTCGCGCACGGCGCGCGGCCGGCGCTGATCGGCAAGAACCTCATCGACCTCAAGGACCAGGACGGCAAATTCCTGATCCGCGAGATGGTCGACATGGCCAAGGGCCCGGGCAGCGGCTGGATCGAATACAAATGGCCGAACCCGATCACCAACAAGATCGAAGACAAGCTCAGCTACGTCGAGAAGATGGGCGACTATTTCGTCGGCGTGGGCGTCTACAAGCAGTAAATCACCATGGCCGTTGGCGCCGCTTCGCCTGCATCGCGGGCCGCCCCCTCGGGTGGCCTGCGTCGCATTTTCGGCGTCTTCCATAACCTGCCGATCAAGCTGAAGGCCGCCGCGGCGTCGCTGGTGCTGTTTGTCTGCCTGCTGGCGCTTGGCGCCAACGCCTACATCACCTCGACCAAATCGGCGGAGGGCCTGCGCCTTCTCTCGCACGACCTCGAGCCGAAGCTGCAGGACATCTCCGGCCTGAGCGAGGCGGTGGTGGGCACGCAGCTGAAGATCTTCCGCTACGTGTCGTGGGCGAGCAACAGCGTCAGCGACCGCCTGCTGAAAGAGCTCTACCAGCAGATCGAGTCCGACCTCACCGGCCTCACGCGCCGCATCGATGCGCTCGGCCGCCGCCCCGATCTGTCCGCCGACGAGCGCACCATGATGCAGGGGCTCTTGGCGCGCTGGCAGAAATGCATGAGCCAGGCCAAGGACACCATCGACGTCGGGCAAACCGACGCGGCCATGGCCACCATGATGCTCGGCCAGACCGACGACAGCTTCAAGGCGGTCGACGCCGAGATCGAAAATCTGGCGATCGAAACGACGGAGACGGCGAACGGCGTGCGCACCAGCCTTTATGCCGACGCCGAGCAGAACAAGCGTATCATCATATTGGGCACGGTGCTCGGACTGGTGGTCAGCGCCTTCGTCAGCTTCGTGGTCGGCGCCTCGATCGTGGGGCCGATCAAGTCGATCACCACCGGCATGCAGCAACTCTCCGCCGGCAAGACCGACGTCGAGATCGGCCATCGCGACCGCAACGACGAGATCGGCAAGATGGTGCAGGCCATCGACGTGTTCCGCAGGACCATGATCGAGATCCGCGCGATGGAGCAGGCCACGCATCAGGCCGAGCAGAACCGGGCGGCCGAGCGCACCGCCGCCATGCACGCGCTCGCCGCCGAGTTCGAGAAATCCGTGCAGCACATCGCCCAGGAGCTCTCCGACGCGGTCGCCGCCATGCACGGCAATGCCGAGGCGATGTCGATGATCGCCGCGCAGACGCGCGACAAATCGCAATCGACCGCCGGCATCGTCATCGATACCCAGGCTAACGCCAATTCGGTCGCCAGCGCCGCCGAGGAGCTGGCCGAATCGATCGAGCAGCTCGCCGCGCAAACGCAGCACGCGCGCGAATTGACCAACAAGACGGTAACAGAATCGGCGAGCGCCAGCGCCAACGTGCAGCAATTGCTCGACGCGGTCCGCCAGATCGTGCCGATCACCGGCCTGATCCAGGCGATCGCGCAACAGACCAACCTGTTGGCGCTCAACGCCACCATCGAGGCGGCGCGCGCCGGCGCCGCCGGCAAGGGCTTCGCCGTGGTCGCGGCGGAAGTGAAATCGCTGGCGCAGCAGACCGCGAAAGCGACCGAGGAGATCAACCAAAAGATCACCGCGGTGAACGCCTCATCCGGCGCGGTGGTCGCCATCATGGAGCAGGTGATCAGCGCTATCGGCCGGCTCGGCGAAGGCACCGTGGAAATGGCGAGCGCGGTCGGCCAGCAGGCCGCCGCCACGCAGGAAATCTCCAAGAATGCGCAGCAGGCCGCCGACAGCTCGCGCCTCGTCGCGCATAACATCGTCGAACTCGACCAGAAGACGCACGAAAACGACGACGCCTCGAGCCAGGCGCTGGCAGGCGCCAAGCGCCTGCTCGACCACGCGGCGGTTCTACAGCGGCAAGTCGATAATTTCCTGCGCCACGTGCGCGCGGCATAACCTTCTCCGCCGCGCCTGTTGTTAAGACGAAATTTCCCCTCTGTTCAATTCGCATAGGTGCGGCGCGCAAATCACGCTAGATTTGCGCTATGTCCGCGTCGCCCGACCCCGCGCACGAAAACCGCTTGGCGCAAGCAACCTCGCCCTATCTGCTGCAGCACAAGCACAATCCGGTCGACTGGTGGCAATGGGGGCCAGAGGCGCTGGCCGAGGCGCAGCGCGCGAACCGGCCGATCCTGCTCTCGGTCGGCTATGCCGCCTGCCACTGGTGCCACGTGATGGCGCACGAGTCCTTCGAGGACGACCAAACCGCAAAAGTGATGAACGAGCTGTTCGTCAACATCAAAGTCGACCGCGAGGAGCGGCCGGACATCGACCAGATCTACATGAACGCGCTGCATTTGCTCGGCGAGCAGGGCGGCTGGCCGCTCACCATGTTTCTCACGCCCAAGGGCGAGCCGGTGTGGGGCGGGACGTATTTCCCGAAAGATTCGCGTTTCGGCCGGCCGGCTTTCGTCGATGTGTTGCGCGAGGTGGCGCGGCTGTTCCGCGAGGAGCCGGACAAGATCGAGCAGAACCGGGCGGCGCTGCTGGTGCGGCTTGCCGACAAGGCGCGCCCGGCGGGCAAGATCGTCATCGGCCTCAAGGAGCTCGACGCCGCGGCGCGCCAGGTCGGCAACATGTTCGATGCCGTCAACGGCGGCCTGCGCGGCGCACCCAAGTTTCCGCAGCCGGCGATCCTGGAAATGCTGTGGCGCGCCGGCGCGCGTAGCGGCGATGCAGGCTTTTTCGAGCTGGTCGAACACACGCTGGAACGCATGAGCGAAGGCGGCATCTACGACCATCTCGGCGGCGGCTTCTCGCGCTATTCGGTCGACGAGCGCTGGCTGGTGCCGCACTTCGAGAAGATGCTCTACGACAATGCCCAGCTCCTGGAGTTGCTGGCCTTGGCCTGGCAGCGCAGCGGCGAGCCGCTGTTCAGCCAGCGCGCCCAGGAGACGGTCGGTTGGCTCGAGCGCGAGATGACCACGCCGGAAGGGGCCTTTTGCGCCTCCCTGGACGCCGATTCGGAGGGCGAAGA
>DATJVE010000076.1:0-12554 GCA_035501975.1 Pseudolabrys sp. | reverse complement strand
GGCCGCGGCGTGCGCGCCGGCACGAGCAGCATATGCCAGAAGTCGATATCGAGGTTCTTATAGCCGAGCTCGGCCATCGTCTTGAGCTGGGGCAGGCCGGCGAACCGTTTGGTGCCGACGACGGCATAGGCTTTGAGCTTGCCGGATTTGACCAGCGGCTGTGCGATTACGGCCGAGATCGGACCCAAATCCACGTTCCCGGCCAACAGATCGACGAGCGCCGGCCCTGCGCCGCGATAAGGCACCTGGGTAACCTTCACCCCCATCTCCTGGAACACCAGCACCTCGCCGAGATGACCGAACGAGCCGACGCCGGGATGCCCGATCTTGGCGCTGCGGCCGGGCTCTTTCATCCAAGCCAAGAGTTCCTTGAAATTGTTGGCCGACAGGGTTGGACGCCCGGCGATCGTGTTGATCGCGGTATTGACGAGCCCGACAGGGGCGAAGTCCTTCTCGGCGTCGAACGTATGATTGGGATAAAGCGTCATGCCGGCCGCCAGCGCATCCTGATGCAGCAGGATGGTGTAACCGTCGGGATCGGCATGGGCAGCCCTGTCGGCGGCGATCATGCCGCCGGCGCCGCCGATATTCTGGATCACGATCGTCTGGCCGAGGGCCTTCTGCAAAGGCTCCTGAAGGATCCGTGCCGTCGCATCGTCGACGCCGCCGGGCGGAAACGCCACGATCATGTTGATGGGACGATTTGGATAGTCGTCGGCCAAGGCCGGGCCGGCCGTCAGAATGCAGGTAGCAAGAAGCGTCGCCGCGAACGCGCGGGCAATAGTCATTACGTCCTCCCCTGTGGCGCAATTTTTGTTGTTCTGCAGCGCCTATGTCGCCCTTGCTTGAATGGTAGCAAGAATTGCAACCGCCACAAGCTACGCGTCACTGCTGTTTGATGCCGGCGAACTTGGTCACCTTCGCCCCCTTGTCGGTTTCGGCGGCTATCAGCGCCCGCTGCAAGACGCAGAACGTGTCGACGGGGAAGCGCCATGCGGCCCTCTCGTGAAACAATCTAGTTCAGCATTCCCTCTTCCAAAGCTTTGATCTGCAGCGCGAGATAACGCGAGAAGATGCGGCATTGCGCGAGTGAACCGGCGGTGAACCAGAGACCCGCCTGCGCCGTGCGCTTCCACATGTTGTGCAACTCGCCGCCGTCATCGAAGCCCCAGACCGGGCCGATCTTGTCGGCGATGGCGTCGCCGAGATAAAGCCGCACCGCCTCCTGCTGGTTCTTGTAGCCGGTCGCCAGCACCAGCAGATCGGCCCGCATGATGGAGCCGTCTCTGAGCCGTACCCCTTCGCCGACGAATTTTTCAATGTCGGAAAATTGCAGCAGCTTGACCGCGCCGGAGACGATCAGCTCGGAGCAACCGACGTTGAAGTAGTAGCCGCCGCCGCGGCGCAGATACATCATCTGGAAACCGGTCTCGTCCTCGCCGGACCACAGACGGAAGCCGCGAGCCTCGAGCTTGCCGAGAAGTTTCTTGTCGACCTCGAGCCCGCGCGCGGTGGAGAGCTGATAGGAACGGCGCAGCACCGGATAGGGGACCGAGGTGGCGAGCAGGTCGCAGTCGTCGAAGGGGATGCCTTCCGAATAAATAGCGTAGACGCGCTGCGCCTCCTTCAGGCTGACGACATGCGTCTTGCTGCGCTGGATGATGGTGACGTCGGCGCCGTGCGCCTGCAGCTCCTGGGCGACGTCGTGACCGCTGGTGCCGGTGCCGAGCACCAGCGCCTTGCGCCCGCGCCATTGCTCGGCGTCCCTGAAGTCGCCGGAATGGACCTTGACGCCGGCGAAGTCGGCAAGCCCGGGCAGATCCGGCGTATAGGGAATGCTGCTGACGCCGGTGGCGAAGATCAGATGGCGCGCATGCATGACGCGTTCGCTGCCGTCGGCGCGGCGCAGCGTGACGCTCCATTGCTTGCGCGCGTCGTCGTAGCTCCCGCCGACCAGCTCGGTGCCGGTCCAGAAATTCAATTCCATCGCCTCGACGTAGGATTCGAACCAGTTCGCCAGCATGTCCTTGGGGATGTAGACCGGCCAGGTCGGCGGGAACGGCATGTACGGCAGATGATTGACGTAGACCTCGTTGTGCAGCGTCAGCGAGTGATAGCGCGTGCGCCAGTTGTCGCCGACGCGCGCGTGGCGGTCGACGATCAGCGTGTCGACGCCGAGCTGATGCAGGCGCGCGGCGATGGTGAGCCCGGCCTGGCCGCCGCCGACGACCAGGACGGCGGGGTCGCGGTCGGCAAAGGCGCGCTGGCGGGCGAGCCGGTCGGACCAGTTCTCGGCGCCGAAGTCGCGCGTCGAATCCGGCTCGCCGCGGCGCTTGAACGCCTCTTCATGGCCGCGGATTTCGTGCAAGTTGGTGTTGAGCGTCCAGGCGTAGAGCCGGCCCGCCCGGTCGGGCGCAAGACGCAGCACGCCGTCGCCGGGGCCGACCGCGGTCTCGAATTCGAACAGCGCTTCGATGCAGTCGGCGCCGGCGCGGCTGACCCAGCGCGCCGGCGTGCGCTGCGGCGGGATGTGGAAGTTCGCCGGCTTGGTGCGCGCCAGCGTCTCGCGCAGCATGCCCTCGATCGCCGGACGGCCGGCCGTTGTGCCGATGCTCCAGGTGAAGGCGAGCACGTCGCGCCACAGCCCGTCGGCGAGGAACAGGCCGGCCGCAGCGGCGGGCTCGCCCGCCTGCAACGCCGTCGCGAAGGCGGTGAGCCAGTCTTCGGCCTCGGCCAGCGGCGAAAGATGGGTGCGGTCGTCGAGCAGGGCCATCGGCGCATCCTATGGCAAGGACGCCGCCGGCACTATGCGCGCTGCAAAATGGACGGGAGACGCCTCAGGCGAACTTGCCGTGGCAGTGCTTGAATTTCTTGCCCGAGCCGCAGGGGCATTGCTCGTTGCGGCCGACCTTGCCCCAGCTGGCCGGATCTTTCGGATTGCGCGCGGCTTGTGCGCCATGGCCGTTGCCGGCGCCCACTAATGCCGGAGCCAAGGCGGGCGCCAATTCGTCCTCGCCGGTGGTCGGGTCGACCTTGTGCGCCTCCATGTAGGGAAGCTGCTGCGGCTGCTGTTCCTCCGGCTGCTGCTGCACGATCTCCACGCGCATCAACTGCCCGGTCACAGCCTCGCGCAGGCGCGCCATCATCGCCTCGAATAGGCTGAAGGCTTCCGCCTTGTATTCGTTGAGCGGGTCGCGCTGGCCGTAGCCGCGCAGGCCGATCACCTGGCGCAGGTGCTCGAGCATGACCAGGTGTTCGCGCCAGAGATGGTCGAGCGTCTGCAACAGGATCGACTTCTCGACATAGCGCATGACGTCGGGGCCCCATTTGGCCACCTTGCCCGCCATGTGCTCGTCGGCACGGCGCTCGATGCGCTCCTTCATTTCCTCGTCGGCGATGCCCTCTTCCTTGGCCCAGTCCTTCACCGGCAGGTCGAGCGTGAGCACCTCGCGCAAGGTCTTGTCGAGGCCCTCGACGTCCCATTGCTCGGCATAGGCGTTGGGTGGGATGTGCTTGGCGACCAATTCCTCGATCACCGAGTGGCGCATGCCGGCGACGGTGTCGTCCACCGCCTCGTCGCGCATCAGGTCGAGGCGTTCCTCGAAGATCACCGTGCGCTGGTCGTTCATCACGTTGTCGAACTTGAGCAGGTTCTTGCGGATGTCGAAGTTGCGCGCTTCGACTTTCTGCTGCGCCTTCTCCAGCGCCTTGTTGATCCAGGGATGAACGATCGCCTCGTTTTCCTTGAGGCCCAATTTCTGCAGCATGCCGTCGAGCTTGTCGGAGCCGAAGATGCGCATCAGGTCGTCTTCCAGCGACAGGAAGAACTTGGAATGGCCGGGGTCGCCCTGGCGTCCGGAACGGCCGCGCAACTGATTGTCGATGCGCCGGCTCTCGTGCCGCTCGGTGCCGAGCACGAACAGGCCGCCGGCGGCGAGCGCCTTTTGCTTGAGGCGCGCCACCTGCTCGCGGATCGCGGCAGCGCGCGGGTCCTTGTCGCGCGCGGCCCAATCGGCGACGTCGGTGATCTCCTGGCGGATGCGCATGTCGGCGTTGCCGCCGAGCTGAATGTCGGTGCCGCGGCCGGCCATGTTGGTGGCGATGGTGATGGCGCCCGGCACGCCCGCCTGCGCGACGATGAAGGCTTCCTGCTCGTGATAGCGGGCGTTGAGGATGGCGAAGACTTTGGTTTTGGTGGCGCCCTCATCGCCGGAATAGAGTTTGGCGAAGGCGTTCGGATCGGTGAAGTCGTGCGCCTCCCAGCCGGCCTCGCGCAGCATGTCGGCGAGCTGTTCGGATTTCTCGATCGACGTCGTGCCGACCAGCACCGGCTGGCCGCGCTTCTTGCAATCCTCGATCAGCGAAATGATGGAGCGGTATTTCTCTGTCGCCGTGCGATAGACCTCGTCGTCGTCGTCGATGCGCACCAGCGGCATGTTCGTGGGCACTTCGAGCACGTCGAGATTGTAGATGTCGAGGAACTCGTCGGCCTCGGTGAGCGCCGTGCCGGTCATGCCGGCAAGCTTCTCGTACATGCGGAAATAGTTCTGGAAGGTGATCGAGGCGAGCGTCTGGTTTTCCGGCTGGATCGGCTGATGCTCCTTGGCCTCGAGCGCCTGATGCAGCCCTTCCGAATAGCGCCGGCCCGGCATCATGCGGCCGGTGAACTCGTCAATGATGACGACCTCGCCGTTGCGCACGATGTAGTCCTTGTCGCGCTGGAACAGTTTGTGCGCGCGCAGCGCCTGGTTGACGTGGTGCACGACGGAGACGTTCTCGACGTCGTAAAGCGACTCGCCCTTGAGCTGGCCGGCGGCTTCCAGGCGCCGCTCGAGCTTTTCCATGCCGGCTTCGGTGAGCGTCACCGTGCGCTGCTTCTCGTCGACCTCGTAGTCGGCCTTGTCGAGCGCCGGGATGTAGCTGTCGATGGTGTTGTAGAATTCACTGCGGTCGTCGAGCGGGCCGGAGATGATCAGCGGCGTGCGCGCCTCGTCGATCAGGATCGAGTCCACTTCGTCGACGATGGCGAAGATGTGCCCGCGCTGGACCATGTCCTCCAGCCGGTACTTCATGTTGTCGCGCAGATAGTCGAAGCCGAGCTCGTTGTTGGTGCCGTAGGTGACGTCGCAGTCGTAGTTCTTCTTGCGCTGCTCGTCGTCGAGCCCGTGCACGATCACGCCGACGGTCAGGCCAAGGAAATTGTAGATCTGCCCCATCCATTCGGCGTCGCGCTTGGCGAGGTAGTCGTTGACGGTGACCACGTGCACGCCGCGCCCGGAGATGGCGTTGAGATAGACCGCGAGCGTCGCGACCAGGGTCTTGCCTTCGCCGGTCTTCATCTCGGCGATCTTGCCCTCGTGCAGGATCATGCCGCCGATCAACTGCACGTCGAAATGGCGCTGGCCGATGGTGCGCTTGGCCGCCTCGCGCACGGTGGCGAAGGCCGGTACCAGGATGTCGTCGAGCGAGGTACCGTCGGCGACCTGCTTCTTGAACTCGGCTGTGCGCGCGCGCAGCGCCTCGTCGCTGAGCGCGGCGAGTTCCGGCTCCAGCGCGTTGATCGCGGCCACCCGCGGCTGATAGCTGCGAATCCGCCGCTCATTGGCGGAGCCGAACAGCTTGCGGGCAACGGCGCCGATCATCGATTGAACTCCTAACTGCCGGGCGTGTCTCTTTGCGGGAGCGTGATCTTTATCCGAAAACCGGTACCCGCTTTTCGGGATCACGCTCTAGCACGCTGCCACGGCCGGATTTTGCTTCCGGCGCTCCGAAAATGCGGCACTTTTCGGGCAAAAACGACGCGAACGCGCCTGTAAAGCTTCAACCAGCCGAGGTTAGGCGAGACATAGGAGGGGGTCGGATTGTTGTCAATTGGCGGCCGCTACGGGGCCTTAACGGGGTCCCTCACGCGCTCGTTAAGGTCTTTATCGGCTGCGGCCATTGCAAAGCCACGGTTGTTGGGTGACAAGTCCACCGCCGCAGGCTTGCGGACCATTCCAAGGACAGCGCCAAGGATCACGCCATGACGATTTTGCCGTTCGGCCGCCCGGCCGGTTACCTCGCCGCCATCCTGGCGCTCGCGCTTGTGGCCGCCGGCCCCGCCGCGGCGCAGGACAAGGACCCGCTCATCGCCAAGGTCAACGGCGTCGAGATCCACCAGAGCGACCTCGGCGTCGCCGAGGAGGAAGCGGGCCAACTGCCGCCAATGTCGCCGGACGCCAAGAAAGACTACCTGGTGCAGTTCATCGCCGACATGATCCTGGTGTCGAAGGCGGCCGAGGCCAAAAAGATGGCCGACAGCGACCTGTTCAAGCGCCGCCTCGCCTTCGCCCGCAACAAGCTGTTGATGGAGGACCTGCTGCAGGCGACCGGCAAGGCCGCGCTCACCGACGAGGCCATGCACAAGGTCTATGACGAGGCGGTCAAGCAGATGGGCGCGCAGCAGGAAGTGCATGCCCGCCATATCCTGATCCGCGCCGCGGCCGGCGACGAGAAGGCGAGCGCCGCCGCCAAGGCGAAGATCGAGGCGATCATCGTGCGCCTGAAGAAGGGCGAGGATTTCGAGAAGGTCGCCAAGGAACTCACCGAGGATCCCTCGGGCAAGGCCAATGGCGGCGATCTCGGCTACTTCACCAAGGAGCAGATGGTGCCGGAATTCTCCGAGGTCGCCTTCAAGCTCGACAAGGGCCAGATCTCCGAGCCGGTGAAGACGCAGTTCGGCTGGCACGTCATCAAGGTCGAGGACAAGCGCGTGAAGCCGGCGCCGACCTTCGACGAGGTCAAGCCGCAGATCGAGCAATACGTGACGCGCAAGGCGCAGGCCGAGCTCGTCACCTCGCTGCGCGCCAGCGCCAAGATCGAGAAGATGTACAAGACCGAGGAGCCGGTGGCGCCGACGGCGCCACCCGCGCCGGAGAAGAAATAAGACCGATCGCAGCTATCAAATGAATTCGTCATGGCCGGGCTTGTCCCGGCCATTTCGCTTCTATAGGCACGTGGTGCGCGATCACATCGGGTGACCCGACGATGAGCACCTCAATCTCCCCCCTCGCCCCCAGGCACGTGCCGGACATGCCGGCGATCGACGGCGTCAGGCTCGCCACCGCCGAAGCCGGCATCCGCTACGCCGGGCGCACCGACGTGCTGCTGGTACTGTTCGACGACGGCACGACCACCGCCGGCGTGTTCACCAAGTCGAAATGTCCGTCGGCGCCGGTCGAATGGTGCCGCGCGCATTTGCAGGCGGGCAAATCTGCAAAGAACGTGGCGCGCGCCCTGGTGGTCAATTCCGGCAATGCCAACGCCTTCACCGGCAAGAGCGGGCGGGCGGCGACCAAGCTCACCGCCGACATCGCCGCCAAAGCCCTGGGCTGCAAGCCTCAGGAGACGTTCCTGGCCTCGACCGGTGTGATCGGCGAGCCGCTTGACGCCTCGAAATTCGCACCGGTGATGCAGGGCCTCGCCGCCCGCGCCCGGCCCGGCGATTTCCTCGCCGCGGCCAAGGCGATCATGACCACCGACACCTTCCCCAAGGTGGCGACAGCCACGGCACGAATCGGCACGACGACGGTGACCGTCAACGGCATTGCCAAGGGCGCCGGCATGATCGCGCCGGATATGGCGACCATGCTCTCTTTCGTCTTCACCGACGCCGCGATTGCGCCGGCGGCGCTGCAGGCGCTGCTCAAGGACGGCGTCGCCGACACCTTCAACGCGGTGACCATCGACGGCGACACCTCGACCTCCGACACGCTGATGATCTTCGCCACCGGCAAAGCCGGTAATGCGCGCGTTGTGCGCGCGACCGATCCCAAGCTCAAGGACTTCAAGCGCGCGCTGCAAGCGGTGCTGGCCAATCTGTCCGAGCAGGTCGCGCGCGACGGCGAAGGCGCGCGCAAGCTGGTGGAGATCGTGGTCGAGGGCGCGGTGTCGAAGCCTTCCGCGCGGCGCATCGCCATGTCGATCGCCAATTCGCCGCTGGTGAAAACCGCGATCGCCGGCGAGGACGCCAACTGGGGCCGCGTGGTGATGGCGGTCGGCAAGGCCGGCGAGCCGGCCGACCGCGACAGGCTGTCGATCTGGTTCAACGGCATCCGCGTCGCCCACCAGGGCGCGCGCGACCCGGCCTATAATGAGGCCGAGGTCAGCGCGGCGATGAAGCAGCCGGAAATCAGCCTGAAAGTCGCGATCGGGCTGGGCAAAGGCCGCGACCGCGTGCTCACCTGCGACCTGACCAAGGACTACGTCGCCATCAACGGCGATTACCGCTCTTAAGCTTTCGTTTACCCCCCGGGGAGGAGCCCCCGCAGGTGCGGAATTGCGGAATAACCCCTTAACCAAGCCTCTCTATCGTCGAGGTGAAGGCCTGTGAGCGCCAAAATCGTTCTTGTCGCCGCCTGCGCCCTGGTCGATGCCGACGGCCGCGTGCTCATCGCGCAGCGCCCCGAAGGCAAGCCGATGGCGGGCTTGTGGGAGTTTCCCGGCGGCAAGGTCGAGGATGGCGAAGCGCCGGAGCAAAGTTTGATCCGGGAGTTGAAGGAGGAACTGGGCATCGTCGTCAAGGAGGCCTGTCTCGCGCCACTCACCTTTGCGAGCCATGCCTATCCCGACTTCCACCTCCTGATGCCGCTTTACGTCTGCCGGCGCTGGGAGAGGCAAGTCACCGCAACCGAAGGGCAGACGCTCGCCTGGGTGAAGCCGAACCGGCTGCGAGACTACGAAATGCCGCCGGCGGACGTTCCGCTGATTTCGCACTTGATGGCTCTGTTGTGATCTGCCGATCAACGAAGGAACAGGAAGCGTCCATGAGTAGGTCCCTGACGATCCGCGGTTTGCGCGAATTCCTGCGCGACGATCGCGGCGCCACCGCCATCGAATACGCGCTGATCGCGGCCGGCGTCGCCGGCGCCATCATCGCCGTGGTCACGTCGCTGGGCACTACGCTGAACGGCATGTACACCACCGTATCCAACGCCTTGAACTGACGCGCGCGAACGGTGCCGCGCGGCGCCGTTTTGCGATAGACTGGCGCGCGGCGGCCCATCAAGAGGCCGCTCAGGGAGAGCGCCATGGCCAGCGTCTTCGCGCGTCAGCTCGCGACCTACGCCAGCTATCACAAGGACGTGCGCAACCGCGCCACGCATTTCATCGGCATCCCGGCCATCGTGTTCGCGATCCTGCTGCCGCTGGCGCTGCTGCGCACCGAGGCCTTATCGGCGGCGATGATCGTCGCGGCGCTGGCGCTGATCGGCTGGATCGCGCTCGACCGCGTCATCGGTGTGGCGATGGCGGTGGTGCTGCTGCCGATGCTCGTCGTGGCGGAATGGATCGCGCGCACGTCCGGCGGCGCCACGGTATGGATCCTCTTTGCCGTGTTTTTTGTCGGCGGCTGGGTGTTTCAGCTCGTCGGCCACGCCTGGGAAGGCCGCCGCCCGGCGCTGGCCGACAATTTGTTCCAGGCTTTCATCGGCCCGATGTTCCTGATGGCCGAGGTGCTGATCGCGCTCGGCCTCAAGCAGGATCTGAAAGCGGCAATCGACAACGCGCGCTAGGGCCAACCCGCCTGGACCGTCGGCTCGTTCAAGCGCGCGATCTCAGAGCGCTTTCCTCTTCGAACATCGTGCTTGGCTCGGCGGACTGCGCAGGAAATCGCGAGAGCCTCGAGCACAGGCTATCGAGCACGAACAGGCGGATGGCGGAGGACAGATTGCCTTGCCGCGACGCATCGATATCGCAGACGACTTCGGCGATGGTCACATGGTGGCCCCGCGCGTAGGTTTTCAGTTGTTGCCAGAACGCCTCTTCAAGGCTGATGCTGGTTTTGTGTCCGTTAAGGACGATCGATCGCTTCACGATCAGTGAGTTCATGGGATCGTCTGGTCCTGATGGCCGAGGTGCTCATCGCGCTCGGCTTGAAACAGGATTTGAAGGCGCTGCGTCGGCCGGTTGAACCCAGCCGATAACAGCCATCGTGACAGAGCCATTTATCACAGCGCCCCGGTGAGCCGGCGCTGTCGTTGCAACCGAATTAATATCAAGCTATCGTGAATATAGATGCATGGGGATGGGGTTCCCCAAAACCGCTCGCCTTCGAGCTGATGACCCCTACCGTATTCGATGCGGTGGGGCTTATTCGCGACCCGCTGCAGTGCGGGTTTTTTTGTGCCGCATCTTGGGCACAACAAAGAGGACGGTGGTCGTGGATAACATTTGGCTACAGTCGGCGTTATGGATGGCGTTGGCCTTCGTCGCTGCGCTCGGTTCACTTTGGATTACGATTTCAGCGGCACTTTTTGAGATTGTTATCGGCGCCGTCGCGGGCAATACAGTCGGTCTGCCGCTAACGCCTTGGATCAATTACATCGCCGGCTTCGGTGCCGTCGTCCTCACTTTTCTTGCTGGCACGGACATCGATCCTCACGTCGTCAAGAAGCATTTCGCGTCAAGCGTCACAATCGGGCTGATGGGTTTTTTTGCCCCTTATTTCGGCTGTCTGCTTTTGGCCCGCTATGGGCTTGGCTGGCCGTGGCCCCAAGCGCAGATCGGCGGGATCGCACTCTCAACGACGTCTGTGGCCGTCGTTTACGCCGTCATGGTCGAGACGGGATATAACCGCACCGAACTCGGCAAGATCATCTTGGCCGCCTGTTTCATCAATGACATCGGCACCGTATTGGCGCTCGGTCTCATCTTTGCCAATTACAATCTCTACCTTTTGCTGTTTGCCGTCGTCACGATCCTTGTGGTCGCGCTGCTCCCTTGGATCGTTCCGCGGCTGTTCGCGATGATCGGTAAACGGGCCAGCGAACCGGAAATCAAGTTTCTTTTTTTGATTTTGTTTTTCCTTGGCGGCCTCGCCAATCTAGGAAAAAGCGAGGCCGTGCTGCCGGCCTATCTTGTCGGCATGGCGTTGGCGCCTTTCTTCCTGGGACAACGAGAACTTCAGCGCCGTATGCGCGCAATCTGTTTTGCTTTCCTCACGCCATTCTATTTTCTCAAAGCCGGCTCGTTGATCGAAGCAAGCGCGCTTGTCACCGGTGCCGGGCTCATCGGGCTGTTTCTCGGCGTAAAGATGGCGACCAAGTTCTTTGGCATCCTTCCATTGACGCGCTATTTCAAATTCAAACCGCGTGAGGGGATGTACACCACGTTGATGATGTCGACGGGTTTGACCTTCGGATCGATCTCCGCCTTGTTCGGCCTGACCAATCACATCATCGATCAAGCTCAGTACACCGTTCTGCTGACGGGGGTCATCGGCAGCGCCGTAGTGCCCACGCTGATCGCGCAGGTGTGGTTTCGGCCGCGTTTCGAGCCATTGGAGGAAGATGCCTAGTGAATGTTGGGCTGTCGCGGCCCGACCATAAATTGGGGGGACGCCATGCAGGTTCCGAAAGACGCCGTCCTGTTGCGGATTTTCTTCGGCGAAAACGAGTGCGTGGACCATCAGCCTTTGTATGAGGCGATTGTCCTGAAGGCTCGCGAGTTGCATCTCGCCGGGGCCACGGTGTTGAGGGGACCGTTGGGATTCGGACATTCCCGCAGTCTCCACAGCGCAAAAATCTTGAGACTCCCATTCGACATGCCAATCGTGGTCGAGATTGTCGACAGCGAAAAGAAGGTCATGGATTTCTTGCCAGTGCTCGACAGGATGATGGCGAGCGGTCTGATCACATGGGAGAAGGTTCAGGTGCTCCAATATGGAACGGAGGGACTGAAACAGCGCGCAGGACAGGCGTAACAGGGATTTGCCGTTGACGAGTGAATGCCTTACGAGCCCGGCTTCTCGCCGGTCGGGATTTCCTTGGTGCCGAGCGCGTCGGCGAGCCGCCGCTGCGCCGAGCCGGGCCTGAGCGGCTTCTGCTGGCTCTCGTGCGGCACCCAGCCCGACAGCCAGGCGATCTCGAAGGTCGCGCGCACGCGCCCATCCGGATCGGCGAAGCGCTGCGCGTAAATCTCCGCCAGCCGTTGCAAGGTGGCGCGCTTGAGCGGCGTGCGGCGGCGCTCGATCAGCGTATTGGTCGCGCCCATGCGGCGCAGGTCGCGCATCAAGGCGAACGCCGACTCGTAGCGCACGGTCAGCCGGTCGGAATCGACCACCGGCAAAGCGAAGCCCGCGCGCTGCAGCAGCGCGCCCAGTTCGCGCAGGTCGGCGAAAGGCGCGACGCGCGGCGAGACGCCGCCTTCCACCTCGCTTTCGGCCTGCGCAAAGGCCTCGCGCAGTTCGGTCAAGCTGTCGCCGGCAATCAGCGCCGCCAGGAACAGGCCATCCGGCTTGAGCGCGCGGCGCACCTGGATCAGCGTGCCGGGCAGGTCATTGACAAATTGCAGCGCCAGCGCCGACACGATCAGATCGAGCGCGCCCTCGGCGAAGGGCAGCGCCTCCTCGTCGGCGGCAACGCGCAGCGGCGCCCCGTAGGGCGCGGCGGTCACAAGCGAGGCGACCTTGCCGCCTTCGGTGAGCGCACGGCGCACCGCGTCGGTCGGCGTGCCGAGATCGACCGCGCGCTCGAAGGTGCGCAGCACCACCGACAGCCGTTCGCCCAATTCGCCGG
>DATJVE010000075.1:0-53681 GCA_035501975.1 Pseudolabrys sp. | reverse complement strand
CACCGCCGAGGAGGATGAAGGCGAGCGCTCGTATAACTTCCGCATGGTCATCCAGGTGAGCGCGGACCCGAGCATGCAGCCGGTGCCGACGCTCACCAATTACCTGCGGCGGCGGTTCGACAACGACAAGATCCGCGTCGTAACCCGCCCGAAGAAGATGGACTCCGTGGAGGCCTATATCGGCGACGAGTTTCTCGGCGTGCTGTTCCTCGAGGCCGAGAAGGGCCGCAAGTCGTATATTTTCGAATTGCCGATTTTGGACGTCGATCTCGTCGACTAGTTCGGATGTAGCCGCGCCATCAGCCTGTCGATCCCGGCAGCGACGCTTTTCCAATCGCCCAGCCAGTCACGCGGAAAGCGAAAGGTGACGTCGGCGTTGCCGACGCGTCGCTCCAACAGGCACTCGCCGGAATTGACCACGCCTTTCTTCGAGCAGCGCGCGAGGAAATGCTCGGGCAAAGCCTGCTCGAACACCAGTTCCTCGCCCTGGTAGGGCGTTCCGTCGCGGAAGCCGCGCAGCGTCAGTCCGTCAGGACCTGCGGTCGGCTGCGCCACCAGATAGCGCGGATAAATCGTCTGCACGCGCTCGATCAGCGGCAGGGTGTCCTCGCCCGAGGCGAGGGTCACGAACAGCCGCTCGTTGGGATCGACCGGCGCGCCGGCGGTCGGCTTGAGCGCGGGAACGGGCGGCGTCAGCGACGGCCAGAGATAGGCGAGGTCGACGCGCTCCTGCGTGCCGGGACGGCGTTGCACGGCCATGCGGATCGCCGCCGGCTCGATGTTGAAGGTGACGCCCGCGACCGTGATCGGCAGGGCCGGGGCGTTGAGCGCGACCGGCGCATCCGGCCAGCGCGGCCACAGCACATAGGCGACGTAAGCGACGGCGGTCAGCGTCGCGGCGGCAAAAAGCAGAAGCGGCGCCGTCAGCGGGCTACGGCCGGCATGGCGGCGGCGTCTTTGGGCGTGCTGGTGCGCGAGGGTGGCCATAGCGAATCCCCGACCGAATCATGGCGATTATGCCACGCCGGCCGCGCCGGACCCGGGTGCACGCCCCGCGTTTACCATTTGTTAAGGATTGACTGGCGCCGCCCCGGCGGCTTTGCGAAACATGGCCTCGTGTAATGCGTTGAGGCTGAAATGTCCGTCGATTCCGTACAGAATGTGTTGGCGCTCGCGCTTGGTTTTGCCTTTGCCGGGCTGTGCAGTTCGGCCTACCAGCTTTTCACCAGCCGCCTGCCGACCTTCGGCCTGCTCAACGCCGGCCCGAGCCCGACGACTTTCGCCGCGGTCCCGTTCCTCCTGGCGGCAGCGCCGTTCCTGATCATGCGCAACACCATTCTCGGCCGCCGACAGGAAGGACGCCGCTTCGAATTTGTCTTCGTGGCGACGCTGATCGCCGGCTTCTGGAGCCTAATGTCGGGCCTGACACTGGTGTCGGCCTTGCACGCCTGCGGTCTGCTGGCGGCCTAAGTCCCTTCCAATTTTCCAGATTCGTTGCGATGGTCGAACCCGTCAGGAGGCGGGAATGCCGATCTATGAACTCGATGGACAGACGCCGGAATTTCCCGGCGACGGGCAATACTGGGTGGCGGAAACGGCGACGCTGATCGGCCGCGTGCGCTTGAAGCGCGAGGCAAGCGTCTGGTTCGGCGCCGTGCTGCGCGGCGACAACGAATGGATCGAATTGGGTGAGCGCTCGCAGATCCAGGACAACGCCACGCTGCATACCGATCCCGGTTTTCCGCTGGTGATCGGCTCGAACTGCGTGATCGGCCACAACGTCATTCTGCACGGCTGCATCATCGGCGACGACAGCCTGATCGGCATGGGCGCGATCCTGCTCAACGGCGTCAAGATCGGCAAGCATTCGCTGGTCGGCGCCGGCGCCGTCGTCACCGAGGGCAAAACCTTTCCCGACCATTCGCTGATCGTCGGCGCCCCGGCGCGCGCGATCCGCACGCTCGACGAAAAGGCCGCCAAGATGATCCGCGGCGGCGCCGACATCTACGTGCGGCGCTCGCAAGCATACGCCAAGGGCCTCAAGCGGATCGGCTAGGCGGCGGCTCGCGCGGGCTCGACTTGCGGCGGCGCGCGGAAGGCGATGGCGAAGCGGTTCCAGGTGTTGATCGCCGCAATCGCGGCGGTCAGATCGACCATCTCCTTTTCGGAAAATTGCTTGCGCACCTCGTCATAGACCTCGTCGGGCACGTGCGTGTCCGCGACCAGCGTCAGCGCTTCGGTCCAGGCGAGCGCGGCGCGTTCGCGGGGCGTGAACACCGGCGCCTCGCGCCAGGCATTCAGCAGATGCATACGGTCGTCGCTCTCGCCGATCTTGCGCGCGTCACGGGTGTGCATGATCAGGCAGAACGCACAGCCGTTGATCTGCGAGGCGCGAATCTTGATCAGCTCGCGCAATTTGGCGTCGAGCCCCGATTGGTCGACATAGGATTGCAGCGCGGCCACTGCCTTGTAGGCCGCCGGGTTGACCTTGGTCACGTCGATGCGCTGTTGCATGAGCAGTCTCCTTTGCTCGGTCCCGCCGCTCCCGCGGCAAGGACTGCGCCGGAAAAGAGTCGAGAGTCCGGCGCTACGTTGACAATCGCGTGAGGTCTACGGCGCGCGAGTTCCGTCCGCTAAAAACAGTGCGGCCGGCCCTGGGGGAGGCCGGCCGCTCGCGAACCCGGTCTGGGGACGGGGAGGGGTGGGGACGTGACCGGGAGCGCGAATTCCTCTTTGCGTGTCGTCTTGCTCAGTCAGCCCGCGTGTCGTGAGCGTGCTAGCGTGCGGATACCGTTGCCGGCGCCCGCGGTTCGCCCAGCGCGACCCAGACATTTGGGTTGGTTTGCGACTGCCGCTTCACGAAGCGGTAGCCGGTCTTGGACCAGGGCAGGATTTCCGCCTCCTGGTTATCCATGATGAACTCGCCGTGGTCGGTCTTGACCGTGAGCACGGCGTGGCCTTCGCCTTTCTTGTCGCGCACCACGGTGATCAACAGCGCCTCGCGCGGCCAGCCGGCCTGCATCAACATGCGCCGCTTGAGCAGCACATAGTCCTCACAGTCGCCGTAGCCGTCGTCGGGGTAGTCCCATTGCTCGACCACGCCCCAGTGCTCGAGGTCGGTGATCGGCTTGATGTTGGTGTTGGCCCAGGTATTGACCTTGATCATGTCCGACCAGGCCTTGGGCGTGAGCACCACGTCGCGCGCCAGCGACGGCTTGGTGTCGCATTCCGGCTTGTAGCGGATGCAGAATTCGACCCAGCCGATCGGCGCGCGGGTCGGCTCGCCGACCGCGATATAGGGGTCGTGCACCGCCTGGTTCGCCGGCCCGCCATAGGCGAGCCGTTCGCCCGCGGCAGCGCCGCCCGCCGACGTGGCGAAGATCGCCGCCGCCATGACCAGCATGGTGCCGGTCGCAATTTGTTTGAGACGCCAGCCCATTGTTGTGGCCCCTTCCCCGTCCTGCTGGGACCACATTTCGCATAAAGTTTTTGCACCGCCGCTAAGTCATGGAAGTCATTTTGAAGACAACCAAAATAAAGAAAGAGATGAATACAGTAAAACTTAGAAGATAACTCGATTAAAATCTTAGCAAATACAAATTGCCTAAAATTTTATACATTAATGAGCAAAAGGCCGCCGGGACGCGGCCGTGCGGGTTCCACCGCGTCCGCGGTTAACCTTGGCAAGCGGCGGATTTCGCCTGCGCGATACCGGCGCGCGCGCGCGGCAGGCGCGATTTCGCCGGCAGCGGCGCGGGCAATTTTACGGAAAAGCTTTACCGACGGCTGACGCTATTCGCCGGTGACGTTTTCTTCGACGAAGTCGGCGTGCTGCAGGCGGGTAAATTCGATGGCAAAACCGTCCTCGACGTGACGGACGACCCGGCCCGGGGTCTTGCCAACGGTCACCATGCAGCCGATGGCCGGCCGCAGTTCCGGCGAAAGGGCAATGGCGGCGCCCGATTCCGACAAGTCGATGACCCGGCAGGTGACGTTGTGGCCGTTCGGCAGGATCAGGCGTGCCATCGCCCTGCGCGGGATGAAGCGACCATGGCGGCGGTCTTCCGGCAGGTTGAGGATGTGCCGGTTGGCCAGCCAGGTGAGCTGGGCGGCGAGCTTGTCGCGCTTGCGCAAGGTCGCCTCAATCGTCATGGCGAAGCCGTTGTCGAGCATGCGCGCGATCTTGCCCTCGATGCGGCCGAGATGATCGACATAGGCGATCACCCGCTCGCCCGGATTGCCAGGAACCGGGGCGACCAGCGCGATGCCGCCGGGCGACATGTTGACGACCTGGCACGGAAACTCGCGCCGGTCGGCGAGCATATAGCGGCCGAGCAGGTTGACCTTGACCCGCTGATGGCGCCGGCGCTCTTGCGCCAGCGGCAGAATTCGCGGTTTGGGCAGCGGCAGGGCCATGTCGCAAGGGCCTTTTGGGGCCTATTGCCCCGGTCTATGACCCTATGAGCCTATCGTTAACGCGGCGTTAGCCGATCCGCCCGCCCGACGGGTTTTCGCGGCCGCCGCTATGGACGACGAAGCCATGGCTTACCCGGCTGCCAGGCGCCGCGGCAGTCATACGCGGCGCAATGCTGATGTCGGCGTCGATGCCGGTGTGGCGCAATGTGCCTAAGGTGAGCGCGGCGACCGGCTTGGCGCCGAGCCACCACGGCGGCACGGTCGGCGCCAGCACGCCGATGGCGCGGATGCGCGCGTGCCCGACATGGGCGAGCGGCAACAGCAGCAGTTCCAGATCGGCCTTGGCGCCGTCCTCGGTCCGCGCCGTAAGTCCGGCGACCACGCCGGTCGCCTCATCGGTGACGACGGCGAGCAGTTCCTCGATCGATTGGCGGCTTTCCTCGCTCCACAAATCGATAATGCTCTCGCCTTTGATCTCGCGGTCGAACAGCGCGCAGACGCGCGTGCCGGCGAGGCGGAAACGAAGCTGATCGGCGAAGTCCGCCGCCAGCATAAAGGTGTCACCGAGCGCGTGGCGGATCTCGGTCGGGTCGATATCGGCGCGCGCCGGCGCAGCCCGGGTGCCGCGTTTCTTGTTCCAATAGTCGAACACGGTCCGCGTAGATTGGTGTTTCATGGACGCCACCTGTTCCGTCGCGAGACGGCGTCGGCGTTGCGGTGTCCCCGGCTGGGACATCGGCGCCGGCGTTTCGCCGCGACGTGATCGGTGAAGCAGGCGCCGTGCCGCCCGCGCGCCGGCCGGCGGGGGCGGCGCGCGTTAGCGTTAAAACGGCAATGGCATTGCCGCCGTGCGAATTGCCGCTAGGATCGCGGCAAATCCACACGGCTGAGAGGAGGGCGCAAGCCCTCCTTTTTTCTTATGTTGTATGCTTGCGGTGGGGCGGTCAGGCAGCGTAACTCAAACCTTTCGACCAGCCCTTGGATCCTTGTGAAGCGCGAACCTGTCTTCAATATCCCGCCCGTCGTCCTCGGACTTTTGGCCGTGTTGGCGCTGGTGCACGCGGTGCGCACTTATGTGCTCACCGAACAGCAGGACATAGAATTCCTGCTCACCTTCGCCTTCATTCCCGCGCGCTACGACACGTCGATCGTGCTCGGCGGCGTGCTGCCGGGCGGCTTCGGCGCGCAATTGTGGACCTTCGTCACCTACGCCTTCATCCACGCCGACTGGACGCATTACGGCGTCAATGCGGTCTGGTTGTTGCCGTTCGGCAGCGCGGTGGCGCGGCGGTTCGGCCCGCTGCGTTTCCTGGTGTTCCTCGCGGTGACGGCGGCGGCCGGCGCGGCATTGCATCTGGCGACGCATGCCGGCGAGGACGTTCCGGTGATCGGCGCGTCGGCGGCGATCTCCGGGACCATGGCGGCGGCGATGCGCTTTGCCTTCCAGCGCGGCGGCCCGCTCAGTTTCCACCGCAGGGGCGACGCCACCGACTATCGCGTGTCGGCAATCCCGTTGACCGGTGTGCTGCGCGATCCGCGCGTGATCGCCTTCGTCGCGGTATGGTTCGGCATCAATATTCTGTTCGGGCTCGGCTCGGTGCCGCTGCCCGGCGTCGGCGAAAACCAGGTCGTTGCCTGGCAGGCGCATATCGGCGGTTTCCTCGCCGGCCTGGTATTATTTTCTTGGTTCGACCCCGCGCCGCAGGAACCGCACACCGACGATATTGCGATGCCGCAATAAAGCCGGCTGCAACGCGGCGTTAAGCAATGTGATCGCGGCATACCCGGCGCGTCCCGAATACCGTTGACGGAACCGACCTTGCGGCAGGATCGTTGGGCAGGACCCGGGAGTCGAAAAAGCAGGCGTCAAATCCGCAGACCGGGAGCCAAGGAGGCTGCCATGAACGTCAAGACAATTCTGGCCGCCAAGGGCGGCGACATTATCAGCATCGAACCGACGGCGGACCTGACCACCGCGGCGCGGCTGCTGGGCGCGCACCGGATTGGCGCGGTAGTCATCCGCGGCGCGGGAGGACGCCTCGCCGGCATATTGTCCGAGCGCGACATCGTGCGCGCGATTTCCGAGCACGGCGCTGATGCGTTGACGCTTCCGGTCGGGCAGGTGATGACGCGCAACGTCGCGACCTGCGGCGAGGACGACACCGTCGCCACCATCATGGAGCGGATGACGGAAGGAAAATTCCGCCACATGCCGGTGCTGTCGCGCGGCGAGCTGATTGGCCTCGTGTCGATCGGCGACGTGGTCAAGCAGCGCGTCGGGGAGATCGAGCAGGAATCCGAAGCGATGCGCGATTATATCCGCACCGCCTAGCCCGGGTTACTTGGCTGCTCCGTTGCCGGCGTAGGGCTGCGACAGCGCGGTGATCGCCTCGGTCACCGCGTCGATGGCCTTGTCGGTGGCCTCGGTGCCGATGGCGATCGCCTCGGCGGCGCGGTGGAAATCGAACCAGCCGACGCCGCCGAGCCGCGGGCTGATCAATACGTCGGGCGGATCGCCGGCGAGGCGCGCGCGCGTGATGCGGTCCTGCATGACGTTGAAGGCTTCCACCATCACGGTCGAGATGCCCGGGCGGCCGCGCGTGCCGAAGACCTGGCGCAGCAGCGAATGCTGGCCGGCGAAAAAACCACCGAAGCCGTTCGGCCTTGCCGGTTCGGGTTCGTCGCTGTCGTCGGAGCCGTGGTCGGCAATGATGGTGCCGCGGCCGAACAGATCGGAATTGAGGTTGACCGCGATGACCAGCCGGGCGCCGAGCGCGCGCGCCGCAGACACCGGTACCGGGTTGACCAGCGCGCCGTCGACCAGCCAGCGCCCGCCGATGCGCACCGGCGGGAAAATTCCCGGCAGCGCATAGGAGGCGCGCAGCGCTTCGGCCAGCCGGCCGCGGGTGAGCCAGATTTCATGGCCGGTGTTGAATTCGGTGGCGATGGCGGCAAAGCGCAGCGGCAGATCGTCGATGCGGTGATCGGCAAGCGCGGTCTCCAGTTGCGTGCCGAGACGGCTGCCGCGGATCAGGCCGGAGCCGGACAGATTGAGGTCCAGATAGCTGAGCACGCCGCGCACCGTCAGCCCGCGCGCCCATTCCTCGAGGCCGTCCATCTGCCGGGCGGCATAGCAACCGCCGACCACGGCGCCGATCGAGGTGCCGACGACCACGTCGGGCACGATTCCGGCCGCTTCCAGCCGGCGCATCACGCCGATATGGGCAAAGCCGCGCGCGGCGCCGCCGCCGAGCGCGAGCCCGATGGTCGGCCGCGCGGCGGCCGGCCGTATCGGCGCGGACGTGGCCTCGGCCGAACGGTCGCCGTTGCGCGCGCGCGTGAATAGACCTTCGAACACCACACTAGTCTCCCCGGTCCCCGATCATCCGATGGGGCCAGCCACCCGGCTAATGGTTCGTCCCGACATGATGAAAACTGCTGGCGGAGTCTTGTGACGAAAACGTGACGTCAGCGTGCGCCCGCGGAATTACCTAATGGTTAAACGTCTGAAGATGGGATTAGTTCAGCGGCCGCTGCATCGCAAACACGCGTTCGACCACGGCATATTCGTTGCAGCCGCAGCGGGCGATCGGCTTCATGGCCGCGGTGTCGAGCTTGCCGTCGACGATGAAACGGTCGTCGATATGCACGCCGACGACGTGGCCGAGTACGACGTGGCAGTCCACCGGCTTGCCGTCGATCTCGCCGATCGCGACGATCTTGATAAGCTTGCATTCGAGCGCGCAGGCCGCCGCCTTCACCCGCGGCGGCTTGACCAAGCGCGACGGCGCGGGCTCGAGCCCCGCGCGTTGCATCTCGTTGACGCCGCGCGGCAGCGGGGCAGACGTCAGATTCATCGCCTCGCGCAGATCCCAGGTGGCGAGATTGCAGACGAATTCGCCGGTTTCCTCGATGAAGCTCACCGAATCCTTTTTGCCTTCGCTGGCGAACATCACCAGATTGGGCCGGCTATTGATGCCGTTGAAGTACGAATAGGGCGCCAGATTCACCTCGCCTTTCGAGCTCACGGAGGTGATCCAGCCGATCGGCCGCGGCGCCACGATGGCCTTGAACGGGTCGTTCGGCAGCACGCGCTTGTCGCGCTTGTCAGGCGCGTAGAACATCAGCGGCCCGCTGGCGAAAAGTGCGTGACGATGCTCTCGAGCTTCGGGCGCTCGCGATCCTCGGGCGTCTTGGCCGCGCGGCCGATGTGCACGAAGCCGGCGACGCGCTCGTTCGCCGTAACGCCGAGCTTGTCCAGTACGCGCCGGTCATAGGCGTACCATTCGGTAATCCAGCTCGCGGCGTAGCCCATGGCGTGCGCGGCGATCACCAAGTTCATGGCGGAGGCGCCGGCCGACAATTGTTGCTCCCATTCGGGGATTTTCACATGCGGGCCGGCGCGGCTGACCACCGCGATCACCAGCGGCGCGCGCGCCAGCCGCTTGCGTTCGAACTCGAGCTGATCGGGCGTGGCGTCGGCGTGGTCGGCGGCAAAAACCCCTGCGATCGCCGCGCCGGCGGCGAGCCGCGCGTCGCCCTGGAACACGATGAAGCGCCAGGGCGCGAGCTTGCCGTGATCCGGCACGCGCGAGGCGATGGCGAGCAGCGTGTCGATCTCCAGCTCGCTCGGGCCGGGACCGGTCATTTCCATCGGCTTGACCGAACGGCGGGTTCTCAGGAGCTCTAAGGCGTCGGGCATGTCGTTACTCGTGCCGGATCGGAGGGTGAAACAGGGGACGCGCGGGCTTTGCAATTGGGATTTTAACCCGATGCCGGCAAGCCCGTCAGCCGCAAGTTTGCTGCGGCCGACGGAAACGACGGAGGATGACGGCTAACCGGCTATCTTCATCGTCGGTTGAGCCGGGGCTTCCCGGCCGAGGAGTTTGGCATAGTCGTCGATGGGGGACGGCCGGCCGGTAAAATATCCCTGCACCTCGTCGCAACCCTTGCGGAAGAGATTGGCATGTTGTTCCGCGGTTTCGACACCTTCCGCCAATATCGGGACATCGAGGCTATGCCCCAGATCGATGATGGCGCGCACAATCGCAATGGAATTGTGATTGCAGTCCAGATCAGCGACGAAAGAGCGATCGATCTTGATCTTATCGAACGAGAAAGCATGCAGATAAGACAAAGATGAGTAGCCGGTCCCAAAATCATCCAGCGAAATCCGAACGCCAAGCGATTTAAGCCGCGCCAGAATTGATTTGGCCCGCGAGAAATTATCGATCAACGCGCCTTCCGTGATCTCCAGCTCGAGCCGCGACGGGGCCAGCCCGGTTTCCAGTAGGATCGAATGGACCAGTTCGGGTAAATCGCTGTTGCGGAATTGGACCGGCGAGACGTTGACCGCAATCGTGAGCGGACGCGGCCACGACGCGGCTTCACGACAGGCCTCGCGCAAGACCCACTCGCCGATCGGAGCGATCAGCTCGGCGTCCTCGGCGATCGGGATAAAGATGTTGGGCGGCACGAGGCCCCGGCCGGGGGATTGCCAGCGCAGCAAAGCCTCGAAGCCGACAAGTTGGCCGGTCATCTTCTTTTGCGGCTGATAGTGTAACAGAAACTCCTTGTTGCCGAGCGCCAAGCGAAGATCGTCCTGCATCGCGCGCCGCTCGCGCAGACGATCACCCATATCGGCGTCGAAGAACATCAGGGTGCCGCGAGCCACGGCCTTCGCCCGGTAAAGCGCAATATCGGCATTGGCCATCAACGATTTCGCATCGGTGCCATGTCGCGGATAGATCGCGCCGCCGATTGTTGCGCCGATCATTAAATTGCAGCCGTCGACCGTGATCTCTCCGCTCAAGGCATCGAGCGCGCGGCGTGCGACCGCCGTCGCCGCTTCCGGCTGTTTGGCGCCTGGCACAATCAACACAAACTCGTCGCCGCCGATCCGGGCCACAAACGATTCCGCTGCGGCCTCCTGCAAACGCCGGGCGACTGCGCACAGCAACGTATCGCCGGCTGTGTGGCCGTACCGGTCGTTGGCTTCCTTGAAGCCGTCAAGGTCGAGTGACAAGACCGCGAATTGCTCGCCGCTAGTCGCCGATCGTTCAAGCGCCGCTTCCATCGCGTCGTTGAAAGTGATGCGGTTCGGCAGGTCCGTCAGATTGTCATAATGCGCCATACGCGCGAGCCGCCGCTCCCATTGCCGGCGCTCGGTGACGTCTTGCAGGACGGTGATCAGCGATTGCGTGTTCTCATCGTCGTTCCGAACGACGACGGTTCTGCCAATCGCGATGCGCACGCCGTTGCGAGGCGTATGGACCGTATGATCCGAGACAATGACCGGCTGACTGGAGCGCAATGCTTCATTGTTTTCCGCGATGATGAAATCGGCCCGTTCTTTTGGATAGAGGTCGGAGATCGTCTTGCCGACGATCTGGTCGCGGGAAATGCCAAACAATTTCTCGAGCGCCTTGTTGACGAGACTATAGCGGCAGCCGCTCGCCTCGTTGACGGACATCGGGATGTCCTTGACCAGAATCGGAACAGGGACATTTTCGATGACCGCATCAAGGAATTTTTGGGTGCGGCGAAGCTGCTCTTCGGCCCGTTTACGGTTGGTGATATCATGCGCGGCCACAAGGCACGCTTTGCGGCCGATGTAGTTTAGGGAGCGCGCGTAAATCCCGACGTCGATTATGGTTCCGTTGGCCTTCTGGTGCCGCCAAATCTGTTCACTGTTGTGATCGCCCCCGGCATCGCGAATGAATTTGACGAAGCGCTCGCGTTCATCGGCTGGACGAATGTCGAGCGTGGTCATCTGCAGGAATTGCTCATAACTGTAGCCGTAATTCGCGACGGCCGCGGCGTTGACGGCAAGGAAACGCAGATTGTCGAGATCGTAGACCCACATCGGCACCGGATTGTTCTCGAACAAAAGCTGAAATGAGGCTTCGCGCCGCCTGGATTCGGTGATGTCTTCGTGGGTGGCGACCCAGCCGCCGCCCGGCATTGGCTGATTCATGACCGCGATGGCGCGACCGTCGCTGAGCTCGCAGAGCAGGGCCTTCGGTTTCCC
Organism: Pseudolabrys sp.; assembly: GCA_035501975.1. Taxonomy (GTDB): domain Bacteria; phylum Pseudomonadota; class Alphaproteobacteria; order Rhizobiales; family Xanthobacteraceae; genus Pseudolabrys. The sequence goes on along the minus strand of DATJVE010000075.1, from coordinate 42,235 downwards.
CTGATTGATGTCGGCCAAGATAGCATCGACGTAACCGTCCGGATCGTACAGGTCGGTGGAAAATAACCCGGTCACGATTCGCAGGCGGACCAGGTCGCGCAGCGAGGCGCCGCGCTGCGCCGCTGCTTCCGGCAGGTTGTACATTTCGACATATCGCTTGTTGCAGACGATGAGCCGCGCCGAAGCATCGAACATCGTCAGCCCTTGCGACATGTTGTTGAGGGCGGCATCCAGCTGCTGGTTCTGCGCCTTAAGGTTTTTCGCAACGCGGCGGGTGATAAGAAAGGCCGTACTGGCGACCAGCAAGACGATCATCAATGCCGCGGAGGCGACATCCAGGGCGGCGTAGTGCCAGCCGGCAAGAACGTCATCCAGCCGTTTGGTGATGACAATCGACATCGGGTAATGCGGCAGATTACGCCCGGAAATCAAGATTTTCTTGCCGGTCAGCATGGCGGGTCGTTGAATGGTGCCGTAGCTGATTTTTTGCAGCAATTTCATCATGTCGCGGCCCGCGTATGATCTTCCGCGCAAGCTTTCGCTGCGTGGATAACGCGCGATCAAAGTGCCATCGCGGGTAAACAGCGATATTGAGCGGTCGCTGCTGCGGGCGATCTTCTCAAAAAGCCGTTCGAAATAGTCCAGCCGGATCACGCCGAGAACCGCACCCAGAAACTCGCCCTTCGGACCGCTGATCTTGCGCGCAATGGGGAGAACCCAGGCTCCGGTGGCGGGATTTTTCAACGCCGCTTCCACATAGGTCTGCAAATTCGAGGTTTTGAAAACATGATCCCGGTTGTTGGTGGTGTTCTGGACGTGGGGGATCGGCCAGCTTCGAGAAAAATTGATCAGTTTGCCCTCTGGATCGGTGAGCACGATCGCGTCGATATGGGGCAATGCGGCGATTTGATCTTTGAAGCGTTCGTGCGTGTCATAGCCCGACATTTGCCGTTCAAGTTCGGCGGTCGATGCGATGCCAAGGTTTTTCATTCGGTCGGCGATGTCGGCCTGAATGACCTCGATCGATTGGAAACTGCGGTCCAACTGCTCGGCGAGGACCAGCGACAGACTTTCCAGGTCGCGTTCGTTTTCGGTTATTTGTTCGCTTCGAAGGTTTGCCAGCAAGATCCATGTTGCAGTCAGGATCGCGGCGATCACAGCGAGGCTGCTGAGAACGATGAGGCGGACGGGATACGAAGCCCATACCGAACTCGGTGCCAACGAATCCATCGCAGGCGACTGGGCGCCGCGTGCGCGATGTCTCGACCACGTCGTCCGTAGCGCTTCGAATTGAGAAACAAATGACGCCCACATAACGTCCCGATGATGGGCGGAAGGAATTAGCGAAATGTGATTGTGGAAAGATTTATTCAGCTTGTTGGCACGTAGGTATATATGAAGTTAAGCCGCAATGAGGGGTTGAGCAAAACGACGATTTCGTGCGGCCTGTGATGGCTTTACTTGGGCTTAGCAAGGTCTTGGGCATATGGCAGTGCGGCGTTTGGCAACCAATTCTCGTCGTGGCCCGCGGACCGCGCCGTCCGTCTGATCATGCTTGGCCCGGCGAAACGGATAGTGCTGTGGTGGCCAAACCTGGCCTTGGCCGATTGCATGTGGTCCGCGCCTGATGGCGTTGGACGGTAACAAGCCGCCCCCGTGGCTTGAAATCGCCGCGATTTGGACCGAAAACTTTCAGCGTTATGAGCAAAGTACCGGTAGTTGCCGCCCGCGGCCTCATGTGGCTGGCGCTCGCCCTCATTCTTCCGTTGCTGTTACCGCAGCCGGCGATGGCGCAGGCGGCGGGACAGAACTCGCTGCTGTCGCCGGGGACCGGCGATGTCCTGTTGACGCCGGCGCCGGTCACGCGCGGCGACGTATTCGGCCCGGGCGGCGTCTTGGCGCCGCAAGCGCAATGGCCGCCGGCCGCCCCGCGCGATGCCGCGCCGATCGTGCCGCCGATGGTGCCGGCCGGGCAGGCGGCGCTTGCGCTCTCTGCGCGTTTCGGCAAGAGCGCGCCGCAGATCGACGGCGGGCTCACTTGGCGCATCTATTCCACCAAGCGCGACGCGGCCGGCAATTATCAGCTCGTCAAGGAAGACAAATCGCCGGCGCCGACCCTGGTGCTGCCGGCCGGCAGCTACATCGTGCATGTCGGCTTCGGGCTCGCCACCGCGGTCAAGCCGGTGACGCTGAACGCGCAGACGGTGCGTGAAGACTTCGATCTCCCGGCGGGCGGGCTGCGCCTCGAGGCTCGCGTCGGCGACGTGCGCATTCCCGCGGGCCAAGTGTCGTTCGACGTCTACAAGGGCAGCCAGTTCGAGCCGGGCGACCGCCGGCCGATCGCAGAACACCTGATGACCGGTAACGTGGTGGTGGTGCCGGAAGGCACTTATTACATCGTCTCGAATTACGGCGACGCCAATTCGGTGGTGCGCTCCGACATTCGCGTGGCCGCCGGCAAGCTCACCGACATCACCGTCACCCACCGCGCCGCCGCCATCACGCTCAAGCTGGTGAGCGAGAAAGGCGGCGAGGCGCTCGCCAATACTGCCTGGTCGGTGCTCACGCCCGGCGGCGACGTGATCAAGGAATCGATCGGCGCCTTTCCGCGCGTGATCCTGGCCGAAGGAGAATACCGCGCCATTGCCCGCAATGAGGGCAAGGTCTACGAGCGCGAATTCAAGGTGGTTACCGGCGTGGACGGCGACGTCGAAGTGCTGGCGCAGTAGCGTAAGCGTTAAGCAAGCTTGGCTCGGGAACCAAGCCATCGATCTGATCGTTGGAAGAGGCTATGGCGACGCAATCCATTGCGACCGACACGGCTTCAGACATTTTCGTCGCTCTTGACGTCGCGTCGATCGCCTTGCTGCTCGACGTCGACGGCACGCTGATCGATATCGGGCCGTCGCCCAATGAAGTCCACGTCGCCGGCGACTTGCGCGGTTCACTCGCGCGACTGTCGGCGCTGACCGGCGGCGCGCTCGCGCTGGTGAGCGGGCGGCCGATCGCCGATCTCGACGCGTTGTTCGCGCCGCTGCGATTGCCGGCGATCGGCGGCCACGGCGCCGAGATGCGCCCGCGTGCGGGCGCCGCGGTCACGTCGGTCGCGCCATTGTCGGCGGATTTGCGCCGGCGTCTTGCCGAGGCGGCGACGCCGGGCTCCGGCATCATCGTCGAAGACAAGGGCTATTCGCTGGCGTTGCATTATCGGCAAGCGCCGCAGCACGAAGACCGCCTGCGCTCGCATATCGCAGCCGGCCGCGCCGCCTATCCCGGCGAGGCGACCGAAGTGCTGCCGGGCAAGGCGATGCTCGAAGTCAAACGGCCGGACGTCAACAAGGGCGATGGCGTGCGCGATTTGATGCGCTACGCGCCCTTTGCCGGCCGCATGCCGGTGTTCGTCGGCGACGACGTCACCGATGAATCCGTGTTCGCGGTGCTGGCCGAGATCGGCGGCAAGGGCTTCTCGGTCGGCCGGCATTTCGCCGGGCTCGCCGGCATTTTCGATTCGCCGTTCGCGGTGCGCCGCGCCTTGCAGCGGCTGGCGGCCAAGACACGGACGGAGTCATGAGCGAATCCACGCTCGACCTCGCGGTCATCGCCAACGGTCGCACCGCGGCCCTGGTCGAGCCCACTGGGCGCATCGTGTGGTGGTGTCTGCCGCGCTACGACGGCGACCCGGTGTTTTGCCGGCTACTCGCGGGCGAGGAGGAAAAAGGCTTCACCGACGTGGTGCTCGACGGCCAGGTGACGAATCGCTCGGCCTATATGCGCAACACCGCAATCGTGGTCACCGAGCTCGCAGACGGCGGCGGCAGCGTGCTGCGCATCACCGACTTCGCGCCGCGCTTCCACAATTTCGGCCGCATTTTCCGCCCCCCGCAGCTCGTGCGCATCATCGAGCCCCTCGCCGGCATGCCGCGCATCACCATCCGCTTCCGCACCGCGCACCGGTACGGCGTAGCGGTGACGACTCATTCGTCGGGTAGCAACCACATCCGCTACTGGCGCGACGACGTGCCGGTGCGGCTAACCACCGACGCGCCGCTCGCTTACGTCGAGAACGAAGCCTCCTTCGTGCTCACCCGCCCGGTGCACATGGTGATGGGCGTGGACGAGCCGTTCGAAGGCGCGCTCGAGAGCACCTGCCGGGAATTCTGCGAGCGCACCGGTCATTATTGGATGGAATGGGTACGGCGTCTGGCGTTCTCCAACGACTGGCAGGACGAGATCATCCGCGCCGGTATCACGCTCAAACTGTCGGCTTTCGAAGAAACCGGCGCGATCGTGGCGGCGCTCACCACCTCGATCCCGGAGGGGCCGCGGTCGGGCCGCAACTGGGACTATCGCTTCTGTTGGATGCGCGACGCCTTCTTCGTGGTGCGCGCGCTCAACCGCATTGGCGCGACGCGGACGATGGAGGAGTTTATCACCTACATCCTGAGCATCGCCGCGGGCCGCGCCGACCGGCTCAAGCCGCTGTACGGCGTGGTGCACACCGAGCCGCTCGAGGAGCGCATCGCCGCGGCGCTTGCCGGCTTCAACGGCGACGGTCCGGTGCGCATCGGCAATGCCGCCGCTGACCAGGCCCAGCACGATGTTTATGGCAGCATCATCATGGCGGCGACGCCAATGTTCTTCGACCGCCGGCTGCCCAATCCGGGCGATGCCGCGTTGTTCAGGGTCATCGAGCCGCTCGGCGAACAGGCGGCGCAGCTCGCGCTCGAGCCGGACGCCGGAATTTGGGAATATCGCGGCCGGCGACGCGTGCACACCTATTCGGCGGCGATGTGCTGGGCCGGCTGCCAACGGCTCGAGGCGATCGCCGCCCACCTTGGCCTGCCGGAGCGCGCCGCCTATTGGGGCGCCATCGCCAAGCGCGTGGGCGACGAGGTGCTGGCGCGCGCCTGGAATCCCGAGCGCAAGGCGTTTTCCGCGGCTTTTGGCAGCGACGATCTCGACGCCAGTTGCCTGTTGCTCGCCGAAATCGGGCTGATCGCGCCCGACGACCCGCGCTTCGTCTCCACGGTGGAGGCGATCAGCCGTGAACTTCGGCGCGACTTCCACGTTATGCGATATGTCGCCGCAGACGATTTCGGCTTGCCGGAGACCGCCTTTTTGATTTGCCGATTCTGGCTGATCGATGCAATGTGGGAAATCGGGCGGCGCGACGAGGCGCGCGAGATGTTCGTCGACGCTCTGAAATTGCGCAATAGCTACGGGCTGCTCTCGGAGGATGTGCACCCACTGACCGGCAAGCTGTGGGGAAATTTTCCGCAGACTTATTCGATGTCGGGTTTGATACTCACCGCGATCAAGCTTTCGCGCAGCTGGGGAGACCGGTATTGGCGCGGCTCGTCGTAGTCTCCAATCGCGTCGGCGTTCCCGACCGCAACGCGCGCGCCGGCGGGCTCGAAGTCGCGATCCGCCCCACGTTGCGGCAGCGCGGCGGGCTTTGGTTCGGCTGGAGCGGGCGGGCGTCGGGGCAGGACCCCGGTCCCGGGAAGGTCGTCGAGCACGGCAACGTCACCTACGGCACGGTCGATCTGCGCGAGGACGATTACCAGGAATTCTACAACGGCTTCGCCAACCGCGTGCTTTGGCCGATCCTGCATTACCGGCTCGACCTTGCCGAATTCACGCGGCGCGATCTCGGCGGCTATTTCCGCGTCAACGAATTCTTCGCGCGCAATCTGGAAAAACTGCTGAAGCCCGACGACGTCATCTGGGTGCACGACTATCATCTGATCCCGTTCGCCAAGTCGCTGCGCGAGCGCGGGCACAATAATAGAATCGGATTTTTCCTCCATATTCCGTTTCCGCCGCCGGAGATCGTCACCGCGCTGCCCAATCACGACCAGCTCATTCCGGCGCTCTGTCACTACGATCTCGTCGGCTTACAGACCGAGGTCGATGCCGCGAACTTCTCACGCTATATCGCCACGGAATGCGGGCTGCCTTGGGCGGGCGGCAACAGCTTCTATTACGGCAACCGCATCGTGCAGATCGGCACCTTCCCGGTCGGCGTCGAAACCGAGGCCTTCGCGCGGCTGGCGCGGCGCGCCATCGAGACCGCCTTCGTGCGCGAGGTGCTCGACAGCCTGTCCGGCCGGGCCATGTTCATCGGCGTCGACCGCCTCGATTACACCAAGGGCATTCCCGAGCGGATGAGCGCGTTCGAGCGCTTCCTTGCCAACTTCCCCGACTGGCGCGGCCGCGTCACCTATCTGCAGATCACCCCGCGCAGCCGCACCGACATCCCGGAATATCACGACATCGGCCGCCATGTCGGTGAGGCGGTCGGCCGCATCAACGGCACCTACGGCGAGGCGTCGTGGACGCCGCTGCGCTACATCAACAAGGCGCACAGCCGCACCGCGCTCGCCGGCCTTTACCGCGCCGCGCGCGCCGGCCTCGTTACGCCGCTGCGCGACGGCATGAACCTGGTGGCCAAGGAATTCGTCGCGGCGCAGAACCCGGACGATCCCGGCGTGCTGATCTTGTCGCGCTTTGCCGGCGCCGCGCATGAATGCACCGCCGCGCTCCTGGTCAATCCTTACGACCCGGAAGGCGTCGCCATCGCCGTCAACCGCGCGCTGTCGATGCCGCTGGAGGAGCGCCGCCAGCGCCAGGCGGCGAACTTCAGGGTGCTGGTGAAGAACGACCTGTCGCGTTGGGCCGAGCGCTTCTTGGGCATGCTGGAACGGCCGCCGCATTCCGGCATGGAGCGGGTGCGCGCCGCGGCCGGCGGCTGAGCGCGCTTGATCTAGGTCATTTGCAGCAAGCCGCTGCGTGGCTAGGCTGTAATTCTGTCAATGGGGCTGCCGATGATTCATCGAACGATCTTGGCTGCGGTGCTGCTCGCCGCCGCCACGCAAGTGGCCGCCGCGGCCGACATCGCGAACGGCGAAAAGCTCGCCAAGCGCTGGTGCGCGGCTTGCCATGTGGTCGCCGCCGATCAGAAAAGCGGCAACACGCAGGTATCGCCGTTCTCGGCCATCGCCAAGTTGCCCGGCTTCGATGACGCAAGGCTCGCGCTTTATCTGCTGACGCCGCATCCGAGAATGCCGGACATGAATCTTTCACGCAACGAGGCCGCCGACCTCGCGGCCTATATCGTGAGCCAGGGCCGTTAACGGCGATTTCGACGGCAACGGCAAGAAGGAGGGGCTCGCCCGTGAGACCGCGGGCCTGCAGAACGAGTTCTACCGGGTGGCGGTGGGAACCGCCCACGCAGATCATCAAACCACCGTCACAATCCAGGCATGACCCGATTCCATCCGGTCGGATCATGCTCTATGAATGAAAGGCCTGGCCGGTGAATATCATTGGAATGACACGGGGACCGACGACAATGTTCCACTTTCTGGAATCGACGGCCGCGCAATACATGACGTCCGCCGTCAAAACCGTCACGCGCGCGTGCACCCTGGCCGAGCTGGAATCATTGTTCGCCAAATACGATTTCGACGCGCTGCCGGTGATGGACGACGGCAAGCTGCTCGGCATCGTCACCAAGTTCGATTTCCTGCGCTCGTTTGCCTTCACGACGGGCCAGCTGGTGCCGAGCTATGACGAACTGATGAAACGCACGGTCGGCGATGTCATGACCGATGGCGTCATCCACGTCGAGCCGGCGTCGCCCTTGACCCGCGTGCTGCAGATGATGGTCAACCACCGCATTCGCAGCTTCCCGGTGGTGAATGCCAAAGGCAAGCTGGTGGGCATGATCTCGCGCGGCGACGTCATGCGCGCGCTCAAGCAGGCAACCGGCGGCAAGTAAGCCAACGGCTCAGGCCGCGGCCTTCGCCCGCCGCACGTCCGGCGCGACCGCCTCGTCGGCGAGCGCACGAAGCGCCGCCTCGAGCGGCATCACCTGCTGGCCTTCCTTGCCCAGGCGGCGGATGGAGACGGTGCGCTCGGCCGCCTCCTTCTTGCCGACCACCAGCAGAGCAGGGACCTTGGCGAGCGAGTGCTCGCGCACCTTGTAATTGATCTTCTCGTTGCGCAGATCGCCGTCGACGCGGAGCCCGAGCCGGTGTGCCGCGGCAATCGCCTCACGCGCGTAGTCGTCGGCGTCGGAGGTAATGGTGGCGACGACCGCCTGCATTGGCGAGAGCCATAACGGCAGATGCCCGGCATAGTGCTCGATGAGAATGCCGGTGAAGCGCTCCAGCGAGCCGAACATGGCACGATGCAGCATCACCGGCGTGATCTTGTTCGAATGCTCGTCGATATAGAAGGCGCCGAGCCGCCCCGGCAGATTGAGGTCGACCTGCACGGTGCCGCATTGCCATTCGCGGCCGATGGCGTCGCGTAGCACGTATTCGAGCTTCGGCCCGTAAAAGGCGCCTTCGCCTTTGTTCAGCGTCCACGGCCGCCCGGAAGCCTGCAACGCGGCCATCAGCGCAGCTTCCGCCTTGTCCCATACCGCATCGTCGCCGATGCGCTTGTCGGGCCGGTCGGAGAACTTGATGCGCACGTCGTCGAAGCCGAAATCGCGATAGATCGAAAGGATCTGGTCGTTGACCTTGAGCGTCTCTTCGGCGATCTGGCTTTCCATGATGAAGATGTGCGCGTCGTCCTGGGTGAAGGCCCGCACCCGCATCAGCCCGTGCAGCGCGCCCGACGGCTCGAAGCGGTGCACCTTGCCGAACTCGGCGATGCGCAACGGCAGGTCGCGGTACGACTTCAGGCCGTTCTTGAAAATCTGTACGTGGCCGGGGCAGTTCATCGGTTTGATGGCGTAGACGCGCTCGTCCTCCTCGCGCTTGGCGGTCAGGAACATCATGTCGTTGTAGGTCGGGATGTGGCCGGTGGTGACCCACAGTTCACGGTCCATCAGTTGCGGCGAGTTCACCTCGATGAAGCCGAAGTCCTGCTGGCGGCGGCGGATGTAGCCTTCGAGCTGCTGGAACAGCGTCCAGCCATTGGCGTGCCAGAACACCGAGCCCGGCGCCTCCTCCTGGAAGTGGAACAGATCCATCTCGCGCCCCAGGCGGCGATGGTCGCGCCTCTCGGCTTCCTCGATCTGCTTGAGGTAGGCGTCGAGCTCCTCCTGCTTGGCGAAGGCGGTGCCGTAGATGCGGGTGAGCATCGGATTGCGCGCGTCGCCGCGCCAATAGGCGCCGGCCACCTTCATCAGCTTGAAGGCGTTGCCGATCTTTCCGGTCGAGGTCATGTGCGGGCCGCGGCACAGATCGAACCAGTCGCCCTGCTTGTAGATCTTGATCTGCTGGTCCTCGGGAATGGCGTCGACCAGCTCGACCTTGAAGCTCTCGCCCATGTCGGCGAAGGTTTTTTTCGCCTGCTCGCGCGACCAGATTTCCTTGGTGAAGGGTTTATCGCGGGCGATGATCTCCTTCATCTTCTTTTCGATGACGGGGAGGTCCTCCAGCGTGAACGGCTGGTTGCGGAAGAAGTCGTAATAGAAGCCGTTCTCGATCACCGGGCCGATGGTGACCTGCGTGCCCGGCCACAGCGACTGCACGGCTTCGGCCAGCACATGCGCGGCGTCGTGGCGGATCAGCTCCAGCGCGCGCGGGTCGTCGCGGTTGATGAACTCGATCTTGGCGTCGCGCTCGATCGGGTCGCTCAGATCGGCAAGCCCGCCGTCGAGCGCCATGGCGACGGTGCGCTTGGCCAGCGAGGGCGAAATGCCCTTGGCGACGTCCGAACCAGTTGTGCCTGAGGGGTAGTCCCGACGCGCGCCGTCGGGGAAGGTCAATGCGACCATGACGCGGCTCCTTTGCTCACTCGCTGCCTACGAACGCAGGTAAGCGTGATTTGGCAGGGGATATAACAGCCGATCGTGGCCTTGCAACTGCTTTCAGCGTGCCTCCGCTGGCTTAACCCCCACCCGATAGGCGCTCGATACCACCAGCACGCCAAGCGTGATAATGAGCCCGCTCAGATTGGCGAGGAACTGGCTGGCGGCGTCGATATTGCCGCCGATGCCGTAGCCCAGCCCCAAATAGGCCGCGGTCCAGATCAGTCGCCCCAACAGGGCGAACACGAGAAAATGCGCAAATGAGTATCGGCTCACGCCGGCGAAGATGCTGACCACCGAGCTCAATGATGAGGTCAGCGTGCGCGAGACAATCACCGTGACACCGCCCCACTGTTGCAGCAGCGTCCGAATGCCGTCCCGGCGCTGCGGGCTGTAACCGATCCAGCGCCCATGCCGGGCAAGGAAATTGTCGCTGACCGCGCGACCGATGGCGTAAGCGATCATGTCGCCGGCGAACGAAGCGGCGACGGCGATCAGCCCGGCCCATTCCCAACGCAGGTTGCCCAGCGCGGCGAGCGAGCCGGCGAGCACGGCGGCGACGCCGATCGGCAGCGGCAAGCCGATTGCCCCGAGCAACAGCGTCAACGCCAATGCTGGATAACCGTAGACCAGCAACGCCGACAAAATGCGGTCGGTCAGATCACCGGAGCTTTGGCCGCTCTCGGGCGCCGGCGCCGATTGGCCGAGCGCGCGCTGCACCCGTCGCACGTAATCGAACCGCGACAGGCCACGCTTGTCGGCGATGTCCTTGAGGCTTTCGCTGCCGCGCGTCTGCGGCGGCAGGCCGAGCCGCGGGATCAACTCGTTCAGCGGCACGCGATACGTTGCCGCCACATGATCGAGCGTCATCCAGGCGCGCAGGCTGCTCAACTGCGGCCGGCCGGCTTCATAGGCCGAGCGCAAGAGCAGGAACGAACTGTAGCTGCGCAATCCGAAAAAGACCGAGGCCAACGCGCTAAGTGCGATGATGGCGGTGAGAATATGGCGCGCGCGTCTGTTCATCGCGGCGGGATTTCGTTGGTCCCGCGCCAGCGTCCGTAGCGCCAGGGCAGGTACCAGCGCGCTGAGGCCGGCACTTGCGCCGGCACGAAATCGAGGCCGTGGGTTCCCCACGGCTGGCAGCGCAGAATGCGCGCGAGCGTCATCCAGCTTCCGGCCCAGAGCCCGTGGCGGCGAAGCGCCTCGTCGGCATATTCGGAACAAGACGGCAGATGGCGGCAGCGCGGGCCGATCAGCGGGCCCAGCGTGTAGCGATAAAGCGTCACCAGACCGCGCCCCACAAGCCGCGGCCAATTCCCCGGACGTAACGATGACCTGCGCGCGTCACTCATGTCGGCGAGCAAAGTTCCAAAATGGTCGCGTGGAAAGTTCCATCGAAATGGAACCGCGAGTTTTGATCTAAACCAATGTCGATAGCGGCCTTTTTACACTAGACCCGACTCCAGGGGCTGATTAAAACTGACACAGTCGGGGTGTCCTAAACCCGCTCAAGCCCGGCGCGGTACGCGCATAACAACGCCAAGAAAGGGCTCGGCGGCGAAAGGGGAAGAATGACTCGATCTCTCGTGGTGGCCATGGCGCTCGCGGCCGCGGCGCAGGTGACGCTGTTGCCGGCGACGGCCGACGTGGTCGACCGGACGTTGCCGATGCGCTTCGAGTTGCGCTTGCAAGGTCCGGCGGATGCGTGCGGCGCAAAATGCAAGCTTTGGGTTGCGGCGAGCGGCGCCATCACGGCGGACACGCCACGCGACTTCGAAGCGTTCGCCCAGCACCTCGAGCTCGACGGCGCCACTGTCGTGCTCGACTCCGACGGCGGCTCGGTGCATGGCGCCATCGCGCTCGGCCGCGACATCCGCCGCCTCGGTCTCAACACCACCATCGGCCGCATCGTCGATCTTGACGGCGCCGGGGACACGCCGCGCGGCAAATACACGCCGCGCGCCGATTGCGAATCGATGTGCGGCTTCGTGCTGCTTGCCGGCGTGCACCGCGTGGTGCCGCCCGAAGCGCGCGTGATGGTGCACCAGATCTGGCTCGGCGACCGCCGCGACGACCCGACCGCGGCGATTTACACGGCCGAAGACCTCGTGCTGGTGCAGCGCGACATCGGGCGGCTCGCCAAATACACCATCGAGATGGGCGGCTCGATCGACCTGCTCAATCTGGCGCTGCGCATCCCGCCGTGGGAGCCGATGCACGCTTTGACGGCGGACGAGTTGCGGCTGACCCGGCTTGCGACCGACGAGCCGCCGCCGGTGGCCGCGGCGCCTGCGGTCGCTTCGGCGCCGGCGCCGGTTCTCAAGCAGCCGATTCCGCGGGTGACCGACGGCGCGCGCGCGACCGCCATCAGCGAGCGACGTTGGACGGTGATTGATCATGCCGGCGTTGCGGCGCTGGCGCGGCGCCAGCCGCTCACTGTCGAAGGCGAGGACATCGGCAGCTTCGATCTCATGCTCGGCTGTGGCGCCGGCCCGGGCCGCTACGACGTGAACTATATCGAGCGGCGGCACGACAGCGGCCGCATTCGGGTGCCGCCGGCGCTCGGCACGGTATCGGTGACGGTCGGCCGCATCGCGGCCCCGCTCAAGGTCGTTTCCTCGGAACGGCGCAGCGAGCCGGCCGAGCTCGTCACCTATGCCGCGGGTCCGGTTCCGGCCAATCTCATCGACGCGTTCATTGCGCCCGGCAGTCACTCGATGATGATCGAGACCACGAGCGCCGACACGGTCACCGGCATCCGTCTCGGCAATACCGGCGCGCAGCAGAACCTGCCGCAACTCGAAGCCGGCTGCGCCAAGGCGATCGGCAACCGCGCCGATCTGATCGCGCCCAAGACCGGCAACATCGCCGCGGCGAAGTAAAATTATTCCGCCGCCTGCTCCTGGGCTTTCTTGGCTTCGATCTGATCGAGCGCCGAGACCACCGCATCGAAGGTGAGCATGGTCGAGGCGTGGCGCGCCTTGTAGTCGCGCACCGGCTCGAGCACGGCGATGTCGGCCCATTTGCCGGAGGGCGGCGGGCCGTTTTCCTTGAGCATCTTGCGCACCGTCTCCCGTAGCTCGCGCAGTTCGGCGGGCTTTGAGCCGATCACGTGGCGCGCCATGATCGAGGAGGAGGCCTGGCCGAGCGCGCAGGCCTTCACGTCATGGGCGAAATCGCCGACCACCGGACCATTCATCTTGAGTTCCACGGTGACCGTCGATCCGCACAGCTTGGAATGCGCGGTGGCGCTGGCGTCGGGCTTATCGAGGTGTCCCAAACGCGGGATATTGCCCGCCAGATCGAGGATTCGCTCGTTATAAACCTCGTTGATCATTAATGTTTTCCCGATCCTCGGTGAAGCCCGGATTGCCACCGCCGCCCAAACGAATATATAGGGGGCAGCCCGCCGGTGCGAGAAGGGGTTCCCGCGCCCGCCATGGTTCAAGCCATGCCGTACGGGCATGCGGCGTCCGACGCCCCGCATTGGACTTGAGACGGTCCGACGGGTTACTGACGCGGCCACCCCGGTGACACTCCCGGTGCTGCTCACGCAAGCGAGCGCCGGTCGAACGGAGAGACCGTCGATGGACGCCAAGAATACGATCATCAAGCCGTGGCCCAAGCAGGGCCTGTCCGAGCACGTGCGGGCGGCGCCGACGCCTCCCGGCCCGCGCCCGTCGCGCGCAGAGGCGGAAGCCGCGGTGCGCACCCTGATCGCCTACACCGGCGACGACCCCAACCGCGAAGGCGTGCTGGAGACGCCGAAGCGTGTCATCGACGCTTACGAGGAAATCTATCAGGGCTATCGCGAATGCCCCGCCGAAGTGCTGGACCGCACGTTCAGCGAGACCGGCGGCTATGACGACTTCGTGCTCGTCAAGGACATCGGCTTCAATTCGCATTGCGAGCACCACATGATGCCGTTCTTCGGCAAGGCGCACATCGCCTATATGCCGACCGAGCGGGTGGTGGGGCTGTCGAAGCTGGCGCGCCTGCTCGACGTCTATGCGCTGCGTCTGCAGACGCAGGAGCACCTCACCTCGCAGGTGGCGACCGCGATCGACGAGATCCTGAAACCCCGCGGCGTCGCGGTGATGATCGAGGCCGAGCATATGTGCATGTCGCTGCGCGGCGTGGAAAAACCCGGCGCACTGACGGTGACCACGCATTTCACCGGCGCCTTCCGCGACGACGCCAGCGAGCAAGTGCGTTTCATGACCATGCTGCGCGGGGCGCAACGCTAGGCCCCGCGTCAACCACGCGAGGCGAATTTGGCTGACAAGACCGCAATCGAGGAAGGAACAGCCTTCGCGCCGCAGTTCGGCGCCGACGGGCTGATCACGGCCGTCGTCACCGATGCCACATCGGGTGACGTGCTGATGGTCGCGCACATGGACCAGCACGCGCTGGCCAAGACCATCGCCAGCGGCGAGGCTTGGTATTACAGCCGCTCGCGCCACAAGCTGTGGAAGAAGGGCGAAAGTTCCGGCCACGTCCAGCGCGTGGTCGAGCTGCGCGTCGATTGCGATCAGGACGCGCTCTGGCTCACGGTCGAGCAGGGGGGCCCGGGCGCTTGCCACACCGGGCGGCGCTCATGCTTCTACCGCGCGGTGCCGCTCGGGCAGAGCGGGGCTGTCAAACTGGAATTCCGTAACGCCGACAAGACGTTCGACCCACAGTCGGTCTATGGCCGGGCCGGCAAAAGCGAACGTGAATAGGCCGGTGCCGCTAGTTTCGCCATGACCCGATCACGTGTAGACTTTTCACGGGTTAATCAGTTCTGGGCGGCGTTATGGGTGATGGGGCGGTAGCTGCGATTCGGCGCGAGGCGAAACGGCGTTTTTGTCTCCTGCTGGTGAAGCCGTCGCATTACGACGAGGACGGCTACGTCATCCAGTGGATGCGCTCGCCGGTGCCGTCGAACTCGCTGGCTGCGCTTTACGGGCTCGCCAAAGATTGCGCCGAACGCCGTGTCCTCGGCGACGACGTCGACATCGAGATCCACGCCTTCGACGAGATCAACACGCGCATCCGCCCCGATCGCCTGGCGGCGATGATCGAGGAAGCCGGCGCCGGCATGGTGATGCTGGCCGGCGTGCAGTCGAACCAGTTCCCGCGCGCGCTCGACATCGCCAAGCCGCTGCGCGAGCGCGGCATCCAGGTGGGCATCGGCGGCTTCCACGTCTCCGGCGTGCTGGCGATGCTCAACGGCGAAGACGCCGATCTCGACCGGGCGCGCGCCATGGGCCTGTCGCTGTTCGCCGGCGAGGCGGAAGGCCGGCTCGAGATCGTGCTGCGCGACGCCGCCGACGCCGCGCTCAAGCCGCTCTACAATTACATGGACGATCTGCCCGGCATCGAGGGCACGCCGGTGCCGCTGCTGCGCGTCGAGCGGGCGCAGCGCACCATCGCCGGCACCACCTCGTTCGACGCCGGCCGCGGCTGTCCCTATCAGTGTTCGTTCTGCACCATCATCAACGTGCAAGGGCGCAAATCGCGCCGGCGCTCGCCCGACGACATCGAGCGCATCGTGCGGCTGAATTACGCGCAGGGCCTGCGCGCCTTCTTCATCACCGACGACAATTTCGCCCGCAACAAGGATTGGGAAATCATCCTCGATCGGCTCATTTATCTGCGCGAGGTGGAGAAGTTCAACACGAGCTTCATCATCCAGGTCGACACGCTCTGCTATAAGCTGCCGAATTTCGTGCAGAAATGCGCGCGCGCCGGCGTCAAGCGCGTGTTCATCGGGTTGGAGAACATCAATCCGGACAATCTGCTGGGCGCCAAAAAACGGCAGAACAAGATCACCGAATACCGGCAGATGCTGCTCGCCTGGAAGAGCGTGGCGGTCCTCACCTATGCCGGCTATATCCTCGGATTTCCAAACGACACGGTCGATTCGATCATGCACGACATCGACGTGATCAAGCGCGAGCTGCCGGTCGATCTTCTGGAATTCTTCTATCTGACGCCGCTGCCGGGTTCGGAGGATCACCTCAAGCTCAAACGCGCCGGGGCGCCGCTCGATCCCGACATGAACAAGTACGATCTCAATCACATCTGCACGACGCATCCGAAAATGTCGCGCGCGGACTGGGATCGCGCCTACAAGGCGGCATGGCAGCGCTACTACACCATCGACCACGTTGAGACGATCATGCGGCGGGTGGCCGCGAGCAGGGCGAACGCCAGCAATGCGCTGTTCCTGATCACCTGGTTCATGGGCAGCATCAATTTCGAGCACATCCATCCGCTCGAGAGCGGCCTCCTGCGCCTGAAATACCGGCGCGACCGGCGGCCCGGTTTTGCGATCGAGCCGATCTGGTCGTTTTATCCGAAATACTTTGCCGAGATGGCGACCAAGGTGGTGCGCTGGGGCGCGCTCTATCTGCGGCTTCGCCGCATTTATTTGCGGATCAAGCACGACCCGAAACGCTTCGAATATACCGATCTTGCCACGACGCCGGTCGCCGCCGACGAGGCCGAAACGCACGAATTGTTCGGCACCGACGCGGCGCGCGCCTACATCGCGCGCACCGAGCGGGTGAAAGAGGCGCAAGCCGGCCACGCCCACGAGCCGGCGCCGATGGAAGCCGCCGAATAAGACTCAGCCCATCCGCGCCAATAATGCCTGCGCCCGCGCCAGATGCGGGCGGTCGTACATCTTGCCGTCAATGGCGACCGCGCCGGCGCCGGGCTTGGCGGCGAAGGCGGCGACGATCGCCTTGGCCTTCTCGATCTGCTCTGTGCTCGGCGTGAACACTTCGTTGATCACCGCGACCTGCGCAGGATGAATCGCCAGCCGTCCGGCAAAGCCGTCGCGGCGCGCCAGCTCGGTGTCGCGGCGCAAGACGTCGGCATCGCGGAAATTGACGTGGATGGTCTCGATCGCCGGGACTTTCGCCGCCGCCGCGCCGAACAGGCAGAACGAGCGGGCGAGGCGATAGGGCTCCGTGAGCGTGCCGTCGGCCTCGCGGTTCGCCTCGGCGCCGAGCTCGGCCGACAAGTCCTCGGGGCCCCAGGTCATGCCGATCAGCCGCGTGCTGCAATTTCGGTAGCTCCCTGCGGTGAACAGGCCCATGGCCGATTCGACAGTCTGCGCTAAAATCTTGATCGAACCTTCGGGCAGGCCGGCGATGGCCTCGCGCGCGGTCAGCTTGGCGTCGACATGGGTGACGCTGGCGCCGCCTTCCGCCTTGGGGAACAGGATCGCGTCCGGCTTGCCCGGCACGATGGCGTCGAGATCGGCGTCGGTCATGCCGGTATCGAGGCCGTTGATGCGCACCAAGAGGCGAGGGCGGTCTTGCTTCGGGCTCGCGCTCTTGAGGAAGGCGAGCGCCGCCTGGCGCGCCGCCTCCTTGCGCTCCGGCATGATCGAATCCTCAAGGTCGAGGATCACCGCATCGGCGCCGCTCGCCATCGCCTTGTCGAGCTTCGGGCCGCCGTCGGCGGGGACGAAGAGAAGTGAACGCATCTGCCCTCATCGAAACGTCGGCCGGCCATGGCGGCCGGCGATCTTGCAGCGCGGACAATAGGCTGGCGGCGACTGCGCCGACAAGCGTGAACGGCGCGCCGCTTGAGGCAAGTCAATGAATAATCCGTTCGGACTGCCATTCTCCGGCGATGCTTGAAAGCATGACGCAGCACGTTTCACGCCGCCGCTTCGCCTTGACGCTCGCCATGGGGCTGGGCGTCACGCTGTTTGCGCCGATGGCCGTCCGCGCCGCGGAGACGGTGCGGACCGGCGCGGCCGGCGACAGCTACGTGCTTGAGCTCGACGGCAATCCGTCGACCGGGTACCGCTGGAAACTCAGCGAAGCGAAAAGCGAAAACCTCCGCATCCTGCGCATTGACGACTTGGGTTATCGCGCCGCGCAAAGCACGCCGGGCAAGTTGATCGTCGGCGCGCCGGCGCCGTACCAGTTCCGCGTCACTTTGCTGGCCGCCGGCAGCGCAACGATCGTGTTTGACTATCTGCGCCCCTGGGAAGGCCGGGCGATCAAGACGTTCGAGCAGCGCGTCCAGGTGCGCGGACAATAAGCGGACAGAAACTTACTTGCAGGGGGTGCCCCTGGCCGTGCAACGGACCGTGCTCTTGCTGGCGAGATCGCATTTGACGCTCTTGCCCTTGGCCTTGTCCCACTGCGAATAGGCGGTGCCGGCCTGCTTGGCCGCCTGCGCGGTCCAGGCGCCGATCGCGCTTTTTTCCGCCTCCGCCTGATGATTCCACATGGCGGTCTCGCCGGTCGCGCTCACCTGCATACGCAGGCACTGATCGGCGGGCTGCGCGTGGGCCATGCCGGCCGCCGCGAGTCCTGCCAAAGCGAGCAATGCCAGTCGAGCTTTCATCGTCGCCTCCATTTGCCAGAGGTCCGACAATCATCCAGCCGCCGGCGGCGGCATTGACGCAGGTCAAGCCACCGCCGCGGCCAGCAAAACCGTCATCCGTTCGGCCGCATCACGATGAAGGCATTGCGGTGGCATTCGGCGACCAGCGTGCCGTCCTGCTTGAATGCCTTATGATGGAAGGTGACGATGCCGGCGCCGGGGCGTGACTTTGATTCGCGCTTGGAGACCACCGTCGTCTCGCAGTGCACGGTGTCGCCCTCGAACAACGGTGCGGGAAACTTCACGTCGGTCATGCCGAGATTGGCGATGGTGGTGCCGACCGTCATGTCCGACACCTGAATGCCGATCATCAGGCCGAGCGTGAACAGCGAGTTCATCAGCGGCTGGCCCCAGTCGGTCTCCTGCTCGCAGAAGTGCCGGTCGATGTGCAGCGGCTGCGGGTTGAGCGTCATGTTGGAGAACAACATGTTGTCCATCTGTGTGACCGTGCGCGTGTAGCGGTGCTCGTAGGTCTTGCCGACCTCGAAATCCTCGAAGTAAAGCCCGCCGCGCTTGTGCCGCTGGATCGTCTCCGCCATCGCCGTCCTCCGCATTGCCGGCGGGCCGCCCCGCCGCCGTTAATCATTCATTTACCATAATTACCCAGGATCGGCAGAGATCGCGCATGTCGGTGTCCGGTTAGGCCAGCATTTCGGCCCGCGACCTCGAGGCCCCACTTTTTAAGGCCAGACATGGCGGTCGATTCCATCCTAGCCACCGCATCGGCCCATATCGCGGGCGCGATCCGCGATGCGGCGCGGGCGACCGGCGCGAGCTTCGAATATCTGCTCACCGCCGCGCGCATGGAATCCAACCTCAATCCAGCGGCGCAGGCAACGACCTCGTCGGCGACCGGCCTCTACCAGTTCATCGACCAGACTTGGCTCGGTACGCTAAAGACCGCCGGGCCCGCGCACGGCTACGGCCAATATGCCGACGCCATCACGGTCGGCGCCGACGGCCGCTATGAAGTGCCCGACCCCAACATGCGCGCGGCGATCATGCGGCTGCGCAACGATCCGGCGGTGAGCGCGACCATGGCCGGGGCCTTCACACAGAGCAACGCCGCTCAGCTTGCTTCCGCGCTCGGCCGTCAGCCCTCGGAGGCCGAACTCTACATCGCGCATTTCCTCGGTTCCGACGGCGCGGTGAAACTCATCGGCGCGGTGACCAGCCAGCCGAACGCCAACGCGGCGCAGATGTTTCCTCAAGCGGCGGCGGCCAATCCGAGTATCTTCCTCAACCGCGCCGGCCAGCCGCGCAGCGCGAGCGATGTCTATGCCGCGCTCACCGGCCGTTTCGAGGTGGCGCGCGCCATGGCCTTCGGCCCCGGGCTGCGCGGCACGCAAGCCGCGACGCCGGATCCCGCCGGCGTGGCGCAAGTCTATGCGGATGCGAACGCGCGGCCGCTGGCGATCCCCGTGCCGGTGCCGGCGGTGCCGCCGGAGCAGCGGCCGTTCTTCCAATCGATGTTCTCCGATCGCGGCAGCCGGGCGGTGACGCAGACCGTGAGCAATCTATGGATGCCGGCCGGCGCCGATGCGCCGGCGCAAGCCGGGCCGCCGCTCATGCACAACCTGTTCGCCGATCCGCCCGCCGGCGCGGCCAAGCCGCCAGGCGGAAAAATCTAAGCGCAAAGCTGCGTGCGCTGATTACCGCATGGTTAATGGCCGCATAATTTCTATGGTGAACGCTTTGTTAAGCGTCCGGCGCTAGGCTGAACCTTGCCGTCGACGTGGGGTGACGGCTGTCAGTCGCGTCAGGTTGTAGGATGATTGTCCGTCAGTTTTTGCAGTGGATCCGCCACGCGCCGCCCGGCGAACGCGCCGAGGCCACCTCCGCGCTGGCCCGCGCCTATCTTTATTCCGATCTGTCGGACGACGATCTCGCCGCCGCCGAAGGCGCGATGATCATGCTGCTCGACGATCCGTCGCCGCTGGTGCGGCGTGCGCTCGCCGACGTGTTCGCCACCTCGCAGAGGGCGCCGCCGGTGGTGATCCGCGCGCTCGCGAACGATCAGCCGGAAATCGCCATGGCGGTCCTCGCGCTGTCGCCGATGCTGCAGGAATCCGACCTGATCGATCTGGCGGCGACCGCGCAGCCGGCCGCGCAAACCGCGATCGCCAGCCGCGCCATGCTAACACGCTCGCTCGCCGCCGCCATTGCCGAAGTCGGCTCGGCGCAGGCCTGCCTCGCGCTCCTGGAAAACGCCGACGCCGACATCCCGCCGTTCTCCGTCGACCGCGTGGTCGAACGTTTCGGCCATCTGGCGCCGATCCGCGAAAACCTGCTGGCGCGCGCCGATCTGCCGATGGCGACCCGTCAGGCGCTGCTCGCCAAGCTGTCGCGCACGCTCGCCGGCTTCGTCGCCGGACGGCAATGGCTCGGCCCCGAACATGCGGAAGACGCCGCGCGCGAGGCTTGCGAGAAAGCGACAGTCGCGCTCGCTGCCGACACGCCCTATGAAGAGATCAATGATCTGGTGCAGCATCTGCGCGAAAGCGGCCAGCTCACCGCCGGCATGATCCTGCGCGCGCTGTTGTCCGGCAATGTCGTGCTGTTCGAGGAGGCGCTGGCGGACTTGTCCGGCGTGCCGATCGACCGCGTCACCGGCTATATCCACGACCGCAACATTTCCGGCTTCACCGCGCTCTACCGCAAGGCCGGGCTGCCCGATCAGGCCTACCCGGCGTTCCGCGAAGCCATCGCGGCGATGTGCGAGGGCGTGCTGGTCGGCGAACGCGGCGGAGCGGGCCAGCTCAAGCGGCGCATGGTCGAGCGCGTGCTCGCGGCCTGCGAGGCCGAGCGCGGCCGCGATCTGACCTCGCTTTTGGCCCTGCTGCGGCGGTTCGCGGTCGAGGCGGCGCGCGAGGAAGCGCGCATGTTCTGCGACGACCTGGTCGCCAATGACGACCGCGCGGACCCGCACCGGCTCATCACCGCCGACGCGCGCCTGGTCGCGTAAGCGCTTCAGCCGTCGTCATCCGCGAAGGCGCGGCACCCGGTCATTGCCGGGGCGCTTGGTTAAACTCACTCCGGCGCGATCGAGGGACCGAGAATCTGCGCGAGCACCTCGGGCCGGTCGCGGTTCTCATGGGTGAGGAACTCGTCGGTGACCACCCGCAGGCGCTTGGTCAGCGTGGCGGCCAGCGCCTTGGCGTCGGAACGGGAATATTCACGGTGGATCGCGCGCACCGCGTCGACATGTTGATCGACCAGCATGACCGGTATGCGCGTGACGTCCGGCGTGTGCTCGATCAGCCGGCACAGGCTATCGGCGGCCAAGGCCACCAGCGGGAAGCCGAAGGTCGCGGCTTCGCCCTTGATGTCATGGGCGGCGTGAAACAGCGCGTCCCTGTTGGTCGTGGTAAAGCCGCCTTTGGCGAGAGCGCGGCGGGCGGCCTCGAGCCGCTCGCATTCGGTATCCATCCAGGTCGAGAATTCGCTCGACAGATCGGCAAGCGCCTTTTCCGCGCGCGCCACCGGATGATCTTCGCCAGGCTCCAGCGGCTTGATACTGACCGCCTTGCGCAGCTTGTTTTCCGGCGTGATCACCTCGTGATCGCCGTAGGTCGCGACCGCCGTCGAATTCTTCTTATGGTGCGCCATGGTGGACTGCCTTGTCAGCCGGGGGAGCGGAGTTTGTCGGAAAGCGCGGTTTGCTTGATCACGTCGGCTTTGCCGCCCTTGCGGCGCTCCGTGCCGACGTAGCTCGGATTGACATTGCGGCGGCGGTCGGGACCGAAATAGGTCTTGGTCTTGATGAAGGGGCGCGGATTGGCGACCACGTTGACGATGCGCTGATACAGCCCCTTGGCCGAAATCGGCTTGGCCAGGAACTCGGTGATGCCCGCGTCGCGCGCGGAGACCACGCGCTTCTTTTCCGAATGGCCGGTGAGCATGATGATCGGCACATACGGATTGGAATTGGCGCCGGGCTGCCGAATCATCTGCGTGAGTTCCAGGCCGTCGAAGATCGGCATCGCCCAGTCGGTGATTAGGATATCGGGGCTGTGCTGGGTGAAGGCTTCGAGCCCTGCTGCGCCGTCTTCGGCCTCATGCACCTCGCGCGCGCCGAAGCTGTGCAGCAAGGTGCGCAGCATGCGGCGCATGTGGGCGTTGTCGTCGACGACGAGGAAACGCAGCCGGTTGAATTCGATGCGGACCATGATGCCCCAGGGCCTCGGGCGTAGAGCCCGATACCAGCGGGGAAAAGCTACTGGGGTGCCGTTAAGGAAGGGTTTAGGATAGCGCTGCGCCGCGCCGTCATCGCAGCGATTTACGGCCCAAAACACCGCCTGGACCCTCCGGGCAAAACCGGCATTATGGGAGGCGACGTTCGCAAACGGTCCGGCATGAAGACGATTTTGATACCCGCCGAAGATCACGACGCCATGCCGGCGGTGCTGGAAGCCGCCCGGCTGGTGGCGCGGCAATTCGATAGCCACATGGAAGGCTTCGCAGTCCGCCCGTCGGCGGGGACCTATGTGACGGTCGAGCCGGTCAGCAGCCTGGCGATCTCCGGCGCCTTCGAGGGCGACACCGCCGTCCAGGCGCGCGCTCAGTTCGAAGCGTTCATGCAGAGCCACAATGTCCCGCAGCTCGACCGCGAGCCTGCCGTCTATTCCTACGCCTGGCCGCGTACTGAATCAGCGGAGGATGCCTTTATCGGCGACTATGGCCGCAGTTTCGACCTCATCGTGCTTGGCCGGCCCGGGCCTGACCCGGAAAATCCCCGCATGCCGCCCTTGGAAATTGCGCTGTTCGAGAGCGGCCGGCCGGTGCTGGTTGTGCCGAAAACCGCGCCGCAGACGCTCGCCCGCAACGTGCTGGTCGCCTGGAACCGCAGCACGCAGCAGGCGCGCACCAATATCTTCGCGCTGCCGCTCTTGCGCCTCGCCGAAAAGGTGACGGTGCTGATGGTCGAGGGCGGCCGCGAGGTCGGGCCGTCCGGCGAGGATGCCGCGCGCCATCTGCGCCGGAACGGGATCAAAGCAACCGCGTTGACGGTCAAGCGGGGAACGCGCACGCCCGGAGAGATCATCCTCGAGCACGCCGCCTCGCTCGGCTGCGATCTCCTGGTCAAGACCGCTTACACCCAGAGCCGCTTGCGCCAGATGATCTTCGGCGGGGCTACCCGCCACATTCTTGCAAACGCCGCCTTGCCGGTCCTGATGGCGCACTGATAAGTCTCGCGGCCGCGACGAAAGCAGGACCACACCATTTGTCGAATTGGCCCGACCAAAGCAAAAGCTCCGCCGGGCCGGCCGCCAAATATCCGGCGTTCCTGACCGTCTTCCCCTCGATCATGCTGCCGATGTTTTTGGCGGTGGTGGATCAGACCATCGTCGCCACGGCCTTGCCGGCGATCGCCGCTTATACCGGCCAGTTTGAGCGCGCGTCGTGGATCGTCGTCGCCTACTTGATCGCATCGACCATTGCGGCGCCGATCTACGGGCGGCTGGGCGATTCCTTCGGCCGCCGCCGGCTGATGTTCGTCGCGCTAGCCGTGTTCATCGTCGCCTCACTTCTCTGCGCGGCATCGCCCAGCATCGAGCTGTTGACGGTCGCGCGGCTCCTGCAGGGCCTCGGCGGCGGCGGGCTGATGACGCTGTCGCAGGCGCTGGTCGGCGAGGCGATCCCGCCGCGCGAGCGCGCACGCTACCAGGGCTATCTCGCCGCGGTTGCGGTCTGCGCCAATACGTTCGGCCCGGTCGCCGGCGGCTATCTCACCGAGCAATTCGGCTGGCAAGCGATCTTCCTGGTCAATCTGCCGATCGGGCTCGGCGCGGTGGCGCTGACCTGGCGACTGCCGAGCCCCAAGGTAGAGCGGCTCGCCTGGCGCGCCGATCCCGGCGGGCTGGTGTTCTTTGCAGTGTTCGTGGCGACGACGCTGCTCTCGCTCGACCAAGTGCAGCACGTCGACCTCGAGGTCATCCCGCTCGGCGGCGGGCTGCTGGTCGCCGGCCTCGTCGCGCTGGTGCTGCTGGTGCGGCACGAGAACAAGGCGCCGTCGCCGCTCATTCCGCTTGGGTTGCTGCGCCAGCCGGCGATCTGGCACAGCGATGCGCTGGCCGCCTGTCATGGCGCCGCGCTGGTGTCGCTGATCACGTTTTTTCCGGTCTATCTGCAAGTGGTGCGCGGCGGTTCCCCATCGGAGACCGGCCTCCTGCTGGTGCCGCTCACTATCGGCATCGGCACCGGCTCGCTGGTGACCGGCCGGCTGGTCAACAAGACCGGCTTGCTCACGATTTACCCGGTCGTCGGCCTTGCGGTGGTGACCGCCATTTTCATCGTGCTCGCCTTCTGGGTGTCGGCGCTCGGCACGCCGGCGCTCGCCGGTATGTTGCTCGCGTCCGGGCTGTTCATGGGCACGGTCATGGGCGTGGTGCAGGTGAGCGTGCAGAGCGCCGCCGGCCCGGTGCGGCTCGGCGAGGCGGCCGCTTCGGTGCAGTTCTCGCGCTCAATCGGCGCCGCCTTCGGCACCGCGCTGGTGGCGACCGTGCTGTTCGCCTTTCTCACGCTGCGCAATCCGGAAGCCGCGCGCGTCTTCGCCAGCATGGTCAAGCACGCCGGCACCGGGCCGGCGCTGCCGGCCGCGCGGCGGCTCGCGATTCAGGGCGATATCCGCGAGGCGTTCGGCGTCGCGTTTTTGACCATGGCGGTGTTCTCGACCGGCGGCTTTTTCCTGGCGCTGACCAATCCACTGCGCCGGATCTAGCCGCTAGGGCAGAGGCCGGCGCGGATCGAACTCGCAGGCGAAGGCGATGTAGTCGCCGTATTGCGCGTGGACGCTGGTGATGCGCGCGTATTTGTTATAGCGCGCGCAATGCGCGGCGGCCCAGTCGCGCGCGACCGCCTGATGTTCCGGCGACCAGGTGATGATGCCGCCGGTGTCGTTGCCGGTGAGGCCGGAGCCCGGTCCGGTGCAGAGCAAGAAACAGACGATCGGCAGGGCGGCGGTCGCCGGTGCGCGCGGCATGTACAGACGCTCCTCAGCAGGGCCGGCCGATGCATAGCATTGCCGCCAAGGCGCGGCTAGCCGGTCAGGCCTTGAGCAGCGTCGCCATGATGCGCTCGCGCGTCAACGGCAGTTCGCGGATGCGGGCGCCGAGCGCGTGGGAGACGGCGTTGCCGATGGCCGCAGCGGTCGGCCCGGCGGTGACCTCGCCGACGCCGAGCGGCACGTCGTCCTTGGTATTGATCAGTTCGATGTCGATCTCCGGCACCTCGCTGAATTTGAGCACCGGATAGGTTTCCCAATCGAACGAGGCGACGCCATTGTCGAAGCGCACCTGTTCCTTGAGCACCCAGCTCGCCGATTGGATGACGCCGCCTTCGAGTTGATTGATCACGCCGTCCGGATTGATGACGAGGCCGGCATCGGCCGCGCACCACACGTGGGCGAGGAGGATTTCCTCGGCGACATCGAGTTCGACCACCACGGCGGCGTAGGCGGCGCGGTTCTTGTAGCGGGCAAAGGCGATGCCGCGGCCATGGCCGGTGCCGCCGGGCTCTTGCGGATTCCAGCGCGACATGACGGCGACTTTTTCGATCACCGCGCGCGCGCGTTGGTCGGCGGTGAGCGACAGCCGGTAGGCGACCGGGTCCCGGCCGGCGCGCTCGGCCAATTCGTCGATGCAGCACTCCATGGCAAACACATTTGCCGTGGCGCCGAGGCTCCGCAGCGCTGAGGTGCGCACCGGCGGCTCGGTGATCAAATGATGGATGATGCGCTTGGCGGGGATGTCGTAGAGCGGTTCGGCGTTGCGGGTGGCGCCGCCGCCGCCCGATTCCGGGACGTCGCCGGGCGGCGGGTCGGGCATCGCATTGGGCAGGGCTACCGCGCCGAGCAGTACGCCGCCGGCGCCGGGACGGTTGCTGTGCGTCGGGCTCCAGATTTCCTGGGTCCAGTCGGCCGGCTTGCCGGCGTCGTCAAGCAGTGCCTGCACCTTGACGACCATCGCCGGCGCTTTCGGCTCGGAGACGAATTCCTCCTCGCGCCGCCAACGCACGCGGACCGGCTTACCGGGCATCTGCATGGCGATGATGGCGGCGTCGGCCGCGGCATCGTCGGCGCCGTTGTGGCCGTAGCAGCCCGAGCCCTGCACGTGCTGGACGGTGATCTTGGAGGCGTCGATGCCGAGCGCCTTGGCGAGCGAAGCGCGCAGCGGGAATACGCCCTGGCAATGCGTCCACACCGTCAGATGGCCGTCGCGGTATTCGGCAAGCCCGCAGGACGGCGAGATCGAAGCGTGGGCAAGATAGCCGCGGCTGTAAGTCGCCTCGAAGCGCCGCCGGCCTTGCGGCTCGCCCGCCGGCGCGCCGAACACGCGGTCGATCCAAGGCCGCTGCAACAGCCACGTCGCTTCGGCCTGCAGCGCGGTCGGTTTCTCGACGTGCTGCCAGCGCACGTGATCGACCGCGGCGGCGGCCGCAAGATCGACGGCGGTCTCGTCGCCGCCGACGATGGCAAGGAAATTGCCGCTACGGACGAAGTCGGCCTTGCCCCTGGCGGCGCGCAATATCGCTTTTTCATCGATCTGGTCGATGACGGCGCCGCGGTTGGGCTGCCGCACGACCCGCGCATGCACCATGCCGGGCAATTGCAGGTCGTGAATGAAAGTGGCCTTGCCGAAGATCTTGTCGGGCAGGTCGAGGCGTTCGGTGCTTGCGCCGATGTGCTTGAACTCGGTGACCGGTTTGCGCGGCCCGCTGCCGGTCGCCTTCACCATGAGGTTCACAGCGCCGGCAAGCGTCCAGTAATCCTGTCCGGTGGTCTTGCCGCCGCGCAGGATGGCGCCATCGCGAACGCTGAGCTCGTTCGCCTGGCAGCCGATAATCGCCGCGGCCTGGGCGAGGAAGAGCGCGCGGACGTCGGCGCAGGCCTGCCGCAGAGCGACGGCGCCCGACTGCATCGACTGGCTGCCGGCGGTATAGCCCTCATTGGGCGTAAGCTCGGTGTCGCCGGAGCGGATGGCGATGCGCTCCATCGCCACGTCGAGTTCGTCGGCGGCGATCTGCGCCATGGCGGTGAGTACGCCCTGGCCGATCTCGACGCGGCCGGTGTTGACGGTCACCTTGCCGGGCGCCGGGAATGAAATCCAGCGGTCGAGCATCGGGTTGTCGGCGAGGATGCCGGGCAGGGGCGCGTTCATGAGCCGGCTCCCGCCTGCATTTGCGCCGCCGCCTTCTGCACCGCCCGGATGATGCGGTTATGCGAACCGCAGCGGCAAATATTGTCGTCAAGCGCAGCCGCGATCTCGGCGCGCGTCGGCGAAGGATTGTTGTCGAGCAGCGCCTTGGCGCTGACGATGATGCCGGCGAGGCAATAGCCGCATTGGCCGGCCTGCTCGTCGATGAACGCCTGCTGCAGCGGATGCGGCTTGTCGGGCGTGCCTAGGCCTTCGATGGTGATGATCGACTTGCCGGCGACGCTCCACACCGGCTTGGCGCAGCATTTCTCCGGCTTGCCGTCGATCAGCACGGTGCAGCAGCCGCATTGCTCAAGGCCACAGCCGAAGCGGGTGCCCAGCAGGCCGAGCTCGTTGCGCAGCACGTTGAGCAGCGGCGTCTCCTCGTTGGCGAGCGCGACGCTGACTGGCTTGCCGTTGACGGTGAAATTGAATGTCTGAGTCATTCGCGGCTCTTGACGAAAGGGGCGACTTTAAAAGCCGAACTGCTCGCGCAAAATGCGTTCGTCGAGGCTGTGGCCCGGATCGAACAGGAGATCGATCGAGACCGCGTGGTCCATCTCGACGTCGACTTCGCGCACCGAGCGCACCTCGTCGGAGTCGGCGACCGCGGCAACCGGCCGCTTGTCGCCGTCCATCACCTCGATGGTGACGTGCGCCTTGTCGGGCAGGAGCGCACCGCGCCAGCGCCGCGGGCGGAACGGGCTGATCGGCGTGAGCGCAAGCAGCGATGCGGTGATCGGGATGATCGGCCCCTGCACCGACAGGTTGTAGGCGGTGGAGCCGGCAGGCGTCGACACCAAGAGGCCGTCGGCGATCAGTTCCGCGATGCGTTCCTCGCCGTCGACCAGAATGCGTAAGTGCGCGGCCTGCGCGCTCTGGCGGAACAGCGACACCTCGTTGATGGCGCGGTGCTCGTGCACGCGACCGCTTGCGTCGCGCGCACGCATCACCAGCGGGTGGATCACGGTGATCTGCGCGGCGGCCAGCCGCTCCGGCAGCGCCTCCAACGAAAATTCATTCATCAGGAAGCCGATGGTGCCGCGGTGCATGCCGTAGATCGGCTTGCCGGAATTCATGAACTTGTGCAGGGTCTGCAGCATGTGGCCGTCGCCGCCGAGCGCCACGATCACGTCGGCGTCCTTCGGCTCGATGTTGCCGTAGCGCGATTGCAGCCGTTCATAGGCTTCGCGCGCCTCCGGCGAGGCGCCGGCAATAAAGGCGATGGCCTTTAAGCGCTTGGTCGGGCGGCTCATTGACGGCACTTGTTGACGACTCTTGGGCGGTATTTGCGACCGAACGATGGAACGCGCGGTGCTCGTCTATACGACTTGGCCCTCGATTGTCGAGGTGCCGCGGCGATCACCCTCTCTCAGCCCCACATGCGGCGCAGCTTGGCGCGCACATCCACGACCTCACGCGCACCCCTGGCTTGCGGACCGTCCGCGGCAACGGGCGGCCACACGCGGCTATCGAAGCACGTCAATATCGCCGGCGGAATAAACCGCGTGCGCTGCGCATAGACGTGACGGTCGCCGCCGCCGCGCTGATTGTAGGTGTAGAAGCGCTGCGGCACCAACAGATGCAGTTGATCCTTGGCGCGCGTCATCGCGACATAAAGCAGGCGCCGCTCTTCCTCGATTTCCGGCGTTGAGCCGGTCGACAAATCGGAGGGCAGGCAGCCGTCGACCGCGTTGAGCAGGAATACGGACGTCCATTCCTGTCCTTTGGCGGAGTGAATCGTGGACAGGATCAAATAATCCTCGTCGAGCAGCGGAACGCCGGCTTCGTCGCTGGTCGCATCCGGCGGATCGAGCGTCAGTTCGGTAAGGAAGCGTTCGCGGCTGGGATAGTTGCCGGCAATTTGTGCGAGCTGCACCAGGTCGGCCTGGCGAATGGACCCGTCGTCGTACATGCGTTCGAGATGCGGCGCGTACCAGCGGCAGGCCAAATCCACATCGGCCGGCCAGCCGGCGGCATTGCGCCGCAACAGGCCGATGGTCGTTGCAAAGTCCGGCCAGCTCTCGGCGGCCGCTGCCGGCGGCTTGAACTCGCTCACAGCCCGCGCCGCATCGCCGGCCTCCGCCACGCGATCGAGCAGCCGCGCGGCCGTGCCGGGGCCGACGCCAGGCAAAAGCTGCGCGGCGCGGAAGCCGGCGACGCGATCGCGCGCATTCTGCGTCCAGCGCAGCAGCGCGAGCACGTCCTTGATGTGCGCGGCCTCGAGAAACTTCAGGCCGCCGAATTTCACGAACGGAATATTGCGGCGCGTGAGCTCGATTTCGAGGCCGGCGCTGTGATGCGAGGCGCGGAACAGCACGGCCTGCGCCTTGAGCGCGATCCCGGCCTCGCGGTTCGCCAGAATGGTTTCGACGATATAGCCGGTCTGCGCGGCATCGTCGGCGACGGCGATGAGTTGCGGCAGGCCGGCCGAGGCGCGGTCCGACCAGAGATTTTTCGTGAAACGCTCGCCGGCGAGATTGATCACCGCATTGGCGGCCGCCAGGATCGATCGCGTCGAACGGTAGTTGTGATCGAGCGTGACGATCTCGGCCGGCGGGCTGAAGTGGTGCGGGAAGTCGAGGATGTTGCGTACGGTCGCCGCGCGGAACGAGTAGATCGATTGCGCGTCATCCCCGACCACGGTCAAGCCGCGCCCGTTCGGCTTGAGCGCTAGCAAAATCGAAGCCTGCAGGCGGTTGGTGTCCTGATATTCGTCGACCAGCACATGATCGAAGCGCGCGCTGACGTCCTGCGCGATCGCGCCCTCGGCCATCATCTGCGCCCAGTAGAGCAGCAGATCGTCGTAATCGAGCACATTCTGCTTCTGCTTGGCCTCGACGTAGGCCGCGAACAATTGGCGCAGTTCGGCTTCCCATTCCGCGCACCAGGGAAAATGGCGGCCGAGCGCGTCGCCCAGTGCAGCTTCGCCGTTGACGGCGCGCGAATAAATCGCAAGGCAGGTCGATTTCAGCGGAAATCGCTTGTGCGTCTTCGACAATCCAAGATCGTGACGCACCAGATTCATCAGATCCCCGGAATCCTCGCGATCGTGAATCGTGAAGGTGTTGTTGAGGCCGATGTCGAGCGCGTATTCGCGCAGCAGGCGCGCGCCGATGGCGTGGAAGGTTCCCGACCAGCGCAGCGCGTCGGCAATCGGGGCCGCGTTGGGACCGAGCGCCTGCGCGGCGATGCGCTCGACGCGACGCTGCATCTCGGCGGCGGCGCGGCGCGAGAAAGTCAGCAGCAATAGCCGGCGCGGATCCGCGCCGTTGACGATGAGATGGGCCACCCGGTGCGCCAGCGTGTTGGTCTTGCCCGAACCGGCGCCGGCGATGATCAGCAGCGGCGCGGCACCGGCGAGCGACACCCCGCCGTGCTCGACTGCGCGGCGTTGTTCGGCGTTGAGCTTGTCGAGGTAGGCGGCCGTCATCGGCGCCCGCCGCGCGGAAAAACACGCAAGCGCGCGGCGCCGCTCAAGACGTCATATCCGCCAATCATTGCGCGTGTTTGCCCCAGTTCGCCGAGCATCGTACAAAGCATGAACGCAGCGATTCGTCGATCCGCGAGCCTTATGGCGGATCGCGCGGCAGGATTTGACGATGGAACGCGCGGTGCTCGTCTACACGACTTGGCCCTCACTCGGCGAAGCCGAGCGAGCGGGGCGCGCAATTGTCGAGCGGCGCCTGGCGGCCTGCGTCAATATTCTGCCGGGGATGATTTCGCACTACTGGTGGGACGGCAAAATCGAGCGGGCCGAAGAAGTGGTTGTGCTCGTCAAGACCCGGGCGTCGTTGGCGGATCAAGTCGCCGCGCTGGTGAAGGAATTGCACTCCTACACCACGCCCGCGATCATGGTCCTGGCGGTCGAAAGCCTCGACCCGGCCTATCACCGGTGGATCATCGCGGAGAGCGGCGGCTGAAAAGCGAAATCGCCGGGACAGGCCCGGCGATCGCGCGTCGGTTTGCGGTGGGTTCGGCTCAGTAGCTGCCGGTGCCGTCGATCACGGCTTTGAGCTCGATATATTCCTTACAGTCGGTCGAGCCGCAAAGGAGGTTCACCTTCTGCAGATCGTCGAGCGCCTTGAGCCGATTGCCCTGTTCCATCTGCCACATGCCGTAATAGGACCAAGTGCGCACATGATTGGGATCAGAGGCAAGCGCGCGCTCGTACCAGACTTTCGACTTCTCGTAGTTACCGATGCGGCGATACGAGTAACCGATGTAGTTGGCGACGTCCGGATGCTCGTCGTGGCCGAGCGCGTGCATCGCGGCGATGCCGGCCTGATAGTTGCCGGCGAGGATCAGCTCGCGCGCCGCGCGGTAGTCGCGCAGGAATTTGGCGTTCGCTTCCTGCTGTTGCTGTTCCTCGATGGCGTTGCCGCCGCCTTTCTTTTTCTTCTTGCTGCCGTCGTCGGTCGGCGGCGCCGGATTATCGGTCCCCATGGCGTAAACCGTCACCGGCTTGAGGCTCACGGCGGTCACCAGCAGGCCGGCTGCGGCGAGGATGCCGAGGTGGCGAAGCACTTGGGTCGGGGTCATTGGGAACCTCTCCTTGGGGGGCTCGAGCCGAAGATTACTGCGAATCGTTCCGATACGAAAAAACAATCCGTAGTCGGCGCTTCATCCCGCCCTACACGAAACTGTTACCGGAGACGGTGGCGGCTGTCACGCCGGTCACCGCTTGACTTGCCGGCGGCTTCAAGGGAACATTTTAACGTGCTGGTTCCTCGGGTGAATCCGGGGACGAAAGAGGGAACACGGAAACGGCCGGTTCGCCGCGCGCGAATTTGCCGAAGTCCGTGGCTGCCCCCGCAACTGTGAGCGGCGAGCCCGCGTCCGCATGGCCACTGGGAAACCGGGAAGGCCGGGCGCAACTGGGCGAGGACCCGCGAGCCAGGAGACCTGCCAGCGCGGTCACCCAACCGGTGGACGGGGCGTCCATACGGAGCGGTCTTTCGCAGCGGTGACGACAATGCCGGTGCGAAGCCGTGAGAGACGTTCTCCCACGACGTTGCACGTGAGCGTCGCGCCTTAAAGCGCACCGCTGAACGTGTCCTTCGCGCCGGGCTTGCTCTCACCCGATGCGCCGCGTCAAAGCGCGCGCAAACGAAGGAACGTGACGTCATGGGAACGACATCGAGAGGGCTTGGCGCTCTAGCGGCGCTCGCTCTGCTGGCGCAAGCCGCGCAGGCGCAGGACACCACGGTTGCTTTGCCGACCATCGTCGTCAGTCCGACGACGGTGCCGACGCCGGCAAACGAGATCGCCAATTCGATCACGGTCATCACCGGCGAGGACATGGAGCGCGAGCAGCGGCGCACCGTGACCGACGCGCTCAATGCCGTGCCCGGCCTGCAGGTGGTGCAGAACGGCTCCGCCGGCGCGCAAACCTCCGTGTTCATCCGCGGCACCAATTCGAACCACGTCAAAGTGCTGATCGACGGCATTGACGTGAGCGACGCCAGCAATCCGAACGGCGCCTTCGACTTCGCGCACCTGCTCACCTCGGACATCGAGAAGATCGAGGTGTTGCGCGGCCCGCAGAGCGGCCTCTACGGCGCGAGCGCGCTCGGCGGCGTCATTTCAATCACCACCAAGAAAGGCTCGGGCCCGCCCAAGGTCACCGGCTTCGTCGAAGGCGGCTCCTACGGCACCTTCAATCAGGCGGTCGGCGTGAGCGGCTCACAGGATCAATTTAATTACGCCTTCAACGTCTCGCATTTCCGCTACGAGAACCAGCCGGTGACGCCGGCTTATATGGTGCCGCCGGGAGGCCGCGCGATCGGCAATGCGTATGACAACAAGACGCTGTCGTCCAAGGTCGGCTACGATTTCAACAAGGACTTCAGCGTCGATTTTATCGGCCGCTACACCGATGCCATGCTGCACTATTCGGACGACGATCCGAACGCCTTTCCGGGCGCGACCTTCCCGACGCAATCGGTCTACAAGAATTGGAATTTTTACGGCCGCGCCGAAGCCATCTGGACTCTGTTCGACGGGCGCTTCGTCAACACTTTTGCCGCCAATCACACCAGTTACGCGCGCGAGAATAAGGACCCCGATCCCAATCCGCTGACGACCTTCAATGCGTCGAGCGAGAAATACGAGTGGCATGGCGCCTTCACCGTCATGCCCGGCCAGATTTTGGTGGCCGGGCTCGAGCGGCAGAACGACCGCGCCAATAGCGACAACGTCGACGCCAAGACCGGCAACCAGGCCGGCTTCCTCGAGCTCCAGTCGGAGTTCATGAAGCGGCTCTTCTTCGTCGCCAATATCCGCCACGACGACAACGACGCTTTCGGCGGCCACGACACCTGGCGCGTGGCGCCGGCGGTCATCGTGCCGGTCACCGAGACCAAACTGAAGGCGAGCTACGGCACTGGCTTCAAGGCACCCGACCTCTATCAGCTTTACGGGCAGGGGCCGTTCGGTTTCATGGGCAATCCGGGGCTGCTGCCGGAGACCAGCCGCGGCTACGATTTCGGCTTCGAGCAGCCGCTGCTCAACGACCGCGTCCGCTTCGGCGTCACTTATTACCGCAACGACATCTCTAACCTGATCGACTACAACGCCACGTTCACCTCGCTGTTGAATATCGGCAATGCCGTCACCTACGGCGAAGAAGCCTTCGTCTCCGTCATCGTCAACGATCGATTGCGCACGCGGCTGGATTACACGCAAACAACGGCGAAGGATGCCGACACCGACGCCGAGCTCTTGCGCAGACCGCGGCACAAATACACGCTGGCCACCGTCTGGCAGCCGACCGACAAGCTGACCATCTCGCCAACCGTTACCTATCTCGGCCGCTGGCTCGACATCGACCGCTCCACCTTCGTCATGCGGGAAGGCGGCGGCGTGGCCATCGTCAATCTGGCGGTGAATTACGCGCTCGACAGCCACACCACGCTGTTCGCACGCGCCGACAACCTGTTCAACACGCAATACGAGGAGCCGCTGGGCTGGCTGCAGCCGGGATTGTCGGTATATGGTGGCGTCAAGCTGACCAGCAACTAACCGTCCGCCGCCGCAGCCGATGCGACCGGCCGCGACGGCGCCTATCCCGGGAGGTTCGCATGATCTTCGCGCGCGTTTGTGTGGCGGTGGCGTTGGCTTTGGCCGGGCCAACGGCCGCCTTTGCCGGCGACGACATCCTCGATGCCATCGATCAGGCCCGCAAATCCTATCAAGACGGCAACCTCACCGCCGCCAAGCAATCGCTCGATCTCGCCTCGCAGCTGGTCGGGCAGAAGAACGCCGAGACCTTCGCGGCGCTGCTGCCGCCGGCGCTGCCCGGCTGGACGGCGGGAAAGGTGGAGACTGCGACGGTCGGCGTCGCCATGTTCGGCGCGTCCTCGGCAAGCCGCCGCTATCGCGGTCCCGGCGGCCATGACGTCGAGGTGCGCATCACCGGAGATTCGGCGATGGTGATGCAGTTCGCGCAACTGTTTCTCAATCCGGTCATCGCCGGTGCCATGGGCAAGCTGATCAAAGTCGGCGACCAGCGCGCGATCCAGACCAGCGAGGGCACGATCAATATGGTCGTGAACAACAAATACCTGGTCACGATCGAGGGCTCGGCCGACGCCGCCGCGAAACTCGCCTACGCCCAGGCCGTCGACATCGCCAAGCTGTCGAAGATGTAATTAAAGCGGCGCCCACATCGCCGGCACCAGCTCGTAGCCGCTGCCGCTCTTGGCGATGTGGCCGCAGGCCGGGAAGGGGAAGTGATAGGCCTCGACCAGCATGCGGTCGGCGGTCGCGCGGTCCAGCATATCCGTCCGAGTTTTCGCGGCCAGCGGACCATCCATGTCATAGTTCGGCTGCCATTGCGGATGGCGCACGAACAGGAACGGCTCGCGCGCGGTGTCGCTCATCGCCAGCATCGACTGCTTGCCGGAATGGATGGCGAAAGCGGTGTGGCCGGGCGTGTGACCGTAGGCGGCAATCGAGACGATGCCCGGCGCGACCTCGGCGCCGGGCTTGAAGGCCCGCACCTCGTTGGCGATGTCCTTGAAGATGCGCCGCGCGTTGAGGAAATAACGGTGCACCGTGCCGCTCGCGCGGCTCATATTCCCGTCGTCCATCCAGAATTTCCATTCCGGCTCGGGCACCAGGATCTCGGCGTTGCGGAACACCTTGTCGCCGTCCTTGGTCTTGATGCCGTCGATGTGGTCGGGATGGAAATGCGAAATGAGGATGGTGTCGATCGCCTCGGGCGCGACGCCGGCGGCGGCGAGATTGGCGTTCATGAAGCCGGCCGAGTCGGTGATCTGGCCGGCGGTGCCGGTGTCCACCAGCACCAACTTGCCGCCGTTGTTGACCAGGAGCGCGGTGAAGGAGACCGGCAGTACGCTCGGCGGCAGAAAAGCGGCTGCCAGCGCCGCGTTGACCTCGGCGCCTGAGGCGTTGTGCACGAACTTGTCGTCGATCGGCAGGTACCAGATGCCGTCGTAGAGCGCGGTGAGCTCAATGCCGCCGAGCTTGTAGCGATAGAGGCCGGGCCCCTGCGCCTTAGCCGGCGCTGCGGCGCGCGCCGGCAGCGCGGCGCAGCCGGCGGCGAGCAGGGAACCGGTCAACATCGAGCGGCGGGAAAGCATGGAGTTCCGTCTCGCACCCGAGCAAAGCTTTTCTTGGGCAGGCAAAGCGTCAACCCCACACCTACCTTGCATAGTTCATGGCTCTGGCCGAAAGAGCGCAAGACGCTATGATCGCGGGCGGCAAAGCGCGGAGACGAAGGAATGCGGTGGTTGGCGGTGCTAGCGGCACTTGTGGCCTGCGGCTGCACGACGGATGTCGGCCCGAGCCCGGCCGAATTGAAGGCGCAATGGGAGGCGCAGAACGTCTTTCCGCAGAACTACAAGAACGACATGATGGCGTTCCTGCGCACCTATCTCAACGACCCGAGCCACATCCACAGCGCCTCGATCTCGCAGCCGCAGCTCAAGCAGGCCGGTCCGGGCGAGCGTTATATCGCCTGCGTGCGCTACAACGCGCGCGTCGACGGCAAATATGCCGGTATCAAGGACGGGGCCGCGACCTACGTTTCGGGCAAGCTCGACCGCTATCTCTCAACGCCGAAAGAGGTGAAGGAGTTTTGCAAGGACGCGGTCTATGCCCCGTTCCCCGAGCTGGAAACGCTGACGCGCTAGAAAACGGCGCAGGCCGGCGCATGACCGCATGCGAGCCGGAGAGGGCGTGCGACAACCGCCGGGCTTGGACCAAGCTCGGCGGCTTCAGATTCAGTCAGAAAGGCCGCAAGTAGCCTCGGGCGACGAGGTCACTTAACCTTGAGGTTCTCCGCGGATGTCTTTCCGCGG
Source organism: Pseudolabrys sp. (assembly GCA_035501975.1). Taxonomy (GTDB): domain Bacteria; phylum Pseudomonadota; class Alphaproteobacteria; order Rhizobiales; family Xanthobacteraceae; genus Pseudolabrys. The sequence goes on along the minus strand of DATJVE010000075.1, from coordinate 5,552 downwards.
TTCTCGACGAGTTCGTACTGAACGGTCTGACCTTCGTTCAGCGTGCTAAGTCCGGCGCGTTCGACCGCCGAGATGTGTACGAACACATCCTTCCCGCCTTCTTGGGGCTGGATGAAGCCATAGCCCTTCGTCGGATTGAACCACTTTACGGTGCCCTGAGGCATGCTAGATCTCCGAAGTATTACCAGTAACGCATATAGTTTGGCACAGTCTGCAACCACCGAACAAGGTCCCGCTTGCCCGCCGTCCTCTGACTTTCTGTTTATCGCCGGATACCGCAGATTCCCGACGGAATTTCGGGAATTGAGCGCGGCCGATCGGTTCTAATTTTATGCGATCTGATGGAAACACCAGCCTTATCATCGGGTTGCCGTGCCACCGGGCCGGCGCGCGGACGCGCCGACCGGGCATAAAATTTCATCGCGGTGTCAGCCAGTTGACGACAGCTTGACACCGCCTTCCGCCGGCGCGTGCTCGTCCTGTGAATTCGGATGTGGACGAACGACCGTGACGGTGCACTGCGCTTCGGCCGCGACCTTGGCCGAAACGCTGCCGAGCAGCTTGCGCAGCAGCGAGTTCTGCCGCGCGCCGATCAGAATGTGATCGATCGAATTGGCACGCGCGAAGTCGAGAATCGCGGTCGCCGGATCGATCGCCTCCAGCGCATGCACGGTGAGCTGGCGTTCGTCGAGCTTGATCGGGGCCGCCCAATGCTTGAGGGCGACCAGACGATCGATCTGCTTGTTGTGGCCAAACTCGTCGAGCGTGAAATCGATGGTGATGCGGCCCTGCTTGAGCACGTTGACGCAGGCGAGCCGCGCCGACGGCAGCGTCGCCAGAATGCGCTCGGCCGTTACGCGCAGCGCATCGTTGGTTGCTTTGGACCCCTCGGTCAGATCGATGGCGACGGCGATGATCGGCGACGACGAAATGTAGGTGGCCAACGCTGTTCTGTTCGGCCGGATCAGTTCCTTGTTGAAACGGCGGCGCAGCACCGTGGTGAAGGGATCGCGCTTGAGCCGTTCGGACCGCGCTGTCAGCTTGACCTGGTCATGGTGGCTCAGATCGAAGGCGAGTTGCGCCGCCGTCGGGTAGCGCCATCCTGGCTCGATCTCGAGACATCGCAGCACGATTTCCTGCAGCCAGGGCGGATAGTCGGGCCGCAGACGGCGCGGCGGCACCGGGTCGCGCCAGAGCCGTTTGCGCATGGCGCGGATCGTTTCCCGTTCGCCGAACGGCCGCACGCCCGTCGAGAAAAAATAAAGCAGCACGCCGAGTGCGAACAAATCGCTGCGCGGGTCGTTGCGGATGCCGCGCAATTGCTCCGGCGACATGTAGGGCGCGGTGCCGAAAGGCACGCGGAACTCTTCCTGCATCAGGTCGGGAAGCTGGTCGTGATGCGAGAGGCCGAAATCGAGCAGCACGGCTTCGCCGGTCGGGCGGAACATGATGTTGCTCGGCTTGATATCGAGATGCACCACGTGCTGGCGGTGAATATCGTCGAGCGCCTGCGCGACTTTGACGCCGATCGCAGCCACCTCGTCATAGGGCAGCGGCAGCCCGGGCAGCCGCGGGTACAAGGTCTGGCCCGGGATGCACTCGAGCGTGATGTAGGGCTGGTGAGCGAAGTCGCCGACCGCAATGCATTTGGGAACGTGCGGCCCGGTGAGCCGCGGCATGATCATTTGTTCCATTTCGAAGCTGACGATCGCCGCCGGGTCGGTGCCTTCGCCGATGCGCGGCACCTTGATCAGCATCGGCGTGGTCACCCCCGGGCGCGTCACGCGCCAGACCGCGGACATGCCGCCCTGATGCGCTATTTCTTCCAGCCGGAAGCCGTCGAGCATCACCCCGGGCTCGTGCAACGGCTTGGCCATGGCTCATTGTCCTATGAGCAGGCGATCCGCGAGCCAGCGCGGCAGCCCTTTTCTGCGAATGGCGGCGACCGCCTGCTCAACGTCATAGGGCACGCGACAATAAGTGAGCTCGCGCCGGTCGCTATCGAACATGGCAAAGGCGGCGGCGGGGTTGCCATCGCGCGGCTGGCCGACCGAGCCGAGCACCGAAAGCCAGCGGCGGCCCTGCAGCAGCGGCACCGCGGCGCCGGTGGTCGGTGTGAACGCCGTCATCTTGGCGGTTGGCGACATGCTGTAGATCGCCGGCCGGTGGACATGGCCGCAAAACGTGATCTGTGCCGGGTCGAAGGCGAGGCTGCGCGAGGCCTCCGCCGTGCTTGTCACGTAGATCCAGCTTGCCGGATTGCTCGCTTCCGAGTGGACGTAAAGCCGATCGCCGTCGTTCTGCCTGAGCGGCAGCCCGGCGAGGAAACGCCGCTGCGCGGTGCCGAGCTCGCCGCGCGTCCATTCTATGGCGACCTTGGCCTCGATGTTCATTTGTTCGCGCGGATGGGCGATTGCGCTGTCATGATTGCCGAGGACGGCGATGGCGCCCTTGTCGGCCAGTTCCATAGCGGTCGTCACCACCCAGTCGGGATCGGCGCCATAGCCGACGAAGTCGCCGAGCAAGACGTAACGTTGCGCGCCGAAGTCGCGCGCCTGCGCCAGGCAGGCTTCAAAGGCCTGCCGGTTGCCATGCATGTCCGCGAACAGGGCAATCAGCACGGTTTCACCCTCTCGGCCCAACGGTGGTCCGATTGCGCCACGGGGCGTTGATCCTGGTCAAATTGTAGGCACGGCCACGGCCGGCGGAAACGGCAATCGGCGAATTCGTGCGGTTTTCCTGGTGCCGGGTGAGGGAATTGAACCCCCGACCAACGGTTTACAAAACCGCTGCTCTACCGCTGAGCTAACCCGGCTTCGCCGAACAGCTATCAGCGTCGCCGCGCCGCTACAAGCGGGCGCCGGCCGATCAGGTGATCGCCGTGAGCTTTTCCAAAACGTCGATCAGCCAGGCGGCGGCCTGCAGGATCGCCAGCCGTTGCGCCAGTTTCGAGCGGCGGAAAGTGGCATTGAGCAAAGTAAGCGCGCGCCTGTAGCCGGGATGACGCTGCGCCGCTTCGCCGAGCGACGTTAGCCGCGCGAGCAGCGCGGCGCGGCGCGCCTCGATCTCGTCATAGCGCGCGCGAAAGCCCGCGCTTGCACGCGGCTTGTCGGGTGGCTGAACGCGGCGGTCTGCCATGGCGATTAACTTTAATAATGTGATGGCCGGTTGGCGAGCGGAACCTAATTGTCAGTTGGTGCTTCAAATTCGGCATGTTCAAGGCGTCGCGCCAATTAATGTTACTCGGCGATTGCGCGCGGCAATGTAAGGCCTTCGGCTAAAATGCGATTGGTTTTATCGGGAGAAAATCCGGGTGCGCGTTGTGTTTGCCATCGCATTGTTGAGTGTCGCCGTCGCCGCGCGCGCGGCCGATCTGCCCGTCGGCTATTCCGGCGGCTACGGCGAGCGCAGCGAAATGATCTGGCTCTACGACAATCAGCCCGGCGTCGTGGTGCGCGCCTATTGGAGCGCGCCGTGGCGCGATCATCATTATTTTCCCTATACCGGAATTCGGCCGCGGAGCGGCCGCTATGAGAAGCTGTCGGTCGGTCCCGCCAAGCCGGCGACCACCTATCGCCGCACCTGGAATAACAACTGGGCCTTCGAGCACGCGCCGGTGATTTTGCCGTCGTACAATGTGCAGGGCGAGTTGAGCTATCAACAAGACGCGTCCAACCAGGGCGACAAGCAGGGCAATTCGCAGTCCGGCAATCGCCGGCGCATGCACCTGCATGGCCGCCATCGACTCCGGATCCACTGAACCTGTGAAAGCATCGTCATGATCAATCGCATCCGCGCCTTCGCGCTCGTCCTTGCCGCCGCCGCGCTGCTGCCGGCCGTTGCGCAGGCCCATTGGTACGAACCCTGCGGCTGCCAGCGGGCGCCGCTCTATCGCAACTATCACTCGCACTATCACTACCGGTATTACGCGCCGCGTCGCTATCTCGCGGAGCAGCTGGTGCCGAACGTCTTCGCCATTCCCTATCGTTTGCGGCGCTATCCTTACGTCAGCGGCTTCGGCGGCTATGGCGAGCGCGGGATCGTCAGCGTAACCGAGCCTGCGACGATCGAATCCGAACGCGGCCAGCAGCGCGTCATCGATGCCGACGCGCAGGTCACCATCCTGGGGCCGGACCGCATGAACATCCGGCTGTTCCGCAAGGGGCGCGGAAGGATCATCAACCCGGGCCAATAAACGGACAAAGAAATAGCGGGCGCGAGCGGCGGGCTGGGGGGCCCGCCGTTTGCATTTATGCGCCGCCGCTGAGCCGCCGGTCGGCGACGTAGAGCGCGAGCGCCGCCGCGTTCGACACATTGAGGCTCTTGATCGCGCCCGGCAGGTCGAGGCGCGCGACCGCGTCGCAGGTGTCTCTGGTGAGCTGGCGCAGGCCCTTGCCCTCGGCGCCGAGCACCAGCGCGAGCGGTGCGCGCAAGGGCAGGGCGGCGAGGTCGCTGTCGCCGCTGGAGTCGAGCCCGACCACGAGAAAGCCTCGCTGCTTGAGTGCGGCGAGCCCGCGCGCCAGATTCTGCACGCTCACCAGCGGCACAAATTCGAGCGCACCGGACGCGGCTTTCGCCAGCGCGCCGGTGGCGTCGGGGCTGTGGCGCTGCGTGGTCACGATCGCGGTCGCCGCAAAGGCGGCGGCCGAGCGGAAGATCGCGCCGACATTGTGCGGATCGGTGATTTGGTCGAGCACCAGGACGATCCCGCGCGCCGGAAGGTTCTCGACTGGCGGCGAGGGGAGAGGATCGGTCTCGAGATAGAGGCCCTGATGCACGGCGTCGGGCGTGAGGCGCTCGGCGATCGCCGACGGACGCACCAATTCCGGGGCAAGCGCGGGGGTAATCCCTTCTTCCGCCAGGCGCCGCGCGGCGTTTTCGGTGGCGAGCAGCCGGCGCAGGCGCCGCGCCGGGTTGCGCAAGGCGGCGGTCACCGTGTGCCAGCCATACATGATGGTGGGGCCGTCGCCGGTTCCGCGCAGGCTTTCGCGGCGGGCGCGCTCGAAGCGCTCGCGCCGCTCGACCTGCTCACGAGTGGCGCCGGGTTTGCCGCGGCTGCCGGAAATTCGCTGTGCCATGGCGGTGCCTTAACCGATCCGCCGAGGGCGGAACAGCCTCCATTGACTTCGCGGGGGTGGCTGCCCATAAACCGGGCCTGCCTCAGCCGGCCGAAGCGATATTTTTCGCGCCGGATCAACGTGCTGCGGCGGCTTCATGGGAGAGTGTCCCGAGCGGCAAAGGGGGCGGACTGTAAATCCGCTGGCTATGCCTTCGTAGGTTCGAGTCCTACCTCTCCCACCAGCCTTCGCGCCACCCCAGGTCGGCTATAGCTGACTTGGGTACTATGAATTGCCGATCTCGGGTAAACCCGAGATCGGTGGCGCTTCGGTTGGCAAGCCAGCCTGGATCGCGAAGGTTGCCCGCCGTCGCTGCAGCGAAGGCGGGCGGATTTTCTGCTAAATGATCGCCGCGTTGTGCGGGTGTAGCTCAATGGTAGAGCAACAGCCTTCCAAGCTGATGACGAGGGTTCGATTCCCTTCACCCGCTCCAAT
>DATJVE010000074.1:0-4797 GCA_035501975.1 Pseudolabrys sp. | reverse complement strand
TGCCGGTCTCGGCAAGGAGCTGCGTCCGGATGACGACTGACGTCCTCGAAACCAGCGAAGACGCGGTCCTTGGCGGCCGCTTGCGGCTGCGCCAGCCGCTCAAAGGCCATCGCGTCGGGCACGACGCGATCCTGCTCGCCGTTGCAACCGGCGCCCGCGCCGCCGAGCACGCTGCCGATCTCGGCGCCGGGGTCGGCGCTGCGGGCCTTGCGCTGGCGGTGCGGGTTGCCGGGCTCAAGGTCACGCTGATCGAGATCGATCCGGCGCTGTGTGCGCTCGCCGCCGAGAATGCGCGCCGCAATCGGCTGGACGACCGCGTCGATACGCTGGCCGCCAACGTCGAGGATGTTGAGGCGCTGGCGGCGCGCTTGGCGCCGGCAAGCTTGGATCGCGTGCTGATGAATCCGCCGTTCCACGACGCGCAGCGGCAGAACCTGTCGCCTGATCCGCGCCGGCGCCTGGCTTATACGGCGACGCCGGGCCTGTTGCCGCGCTGGATCGCGAGCGCCGCCTGGCTGCTCAAGCCGCAAGGCGTGCTGACCTTGGTCTGGCGCGCCGGAGACCTCGCGGCCGTGCAAGCTGCACTGTCGGTCGAGTTCGGCAGCGTCGCCGTGCTGCCCGTCTATCCGCGCCCCGAGGCGCGGGCGATTCGCGTGTTGGTGCGCGCGGTGAAATCGGGCGGCGGAGCGCCGGTCGCTTATCCCGGCCTGGTGCTCAACGACAGCCTGGGCAAGCCCTCGACGGCGGCCGAAGCCGTGCTGCGCGGCGGTGAAGCCCTAGCTCTTGCAGAAAAGTAAACGCGGGCAGAACTGCCTAGGATTTACGCCGCCCCGGCACGAATTCGCGCCATCGCCGGTTGACAAGCTGGCGCCGCATGCGGGCCAGGTTGTCGTCGTCAAGATGCGAAAGCGCAATAATGCTGCTGATAAGTACGAAGAGAATGCCAAGCTTGGGATCCATCGATCCGCCTCATTCAAGAACCGTCTCGCCCGACGGCAGCTCTCGCATTGCAAAAACTATTCCAACATTGAAAGTTGCTTGTTCTATGGCCTTTCTGAGCCGGTTACGGAAAATATATCGCAATGCAGTAAAAGTTTATCCGCCGGCGATGCGCCGGCCGTGGCTTTGACTTGGGTTCCAATGATGCCTAACTGCGCTGCATGGCGCCCGCCGCGACCCAACCGATGCCGGACATCCTCAAAAGCACCCTCGCGCTGCTCGGCAAGCTGATTCCGGCGCGCTTCCGGCGCGACATCCCGGTGGTGCCGGTGGTGCGGCTCTCCGGCGTCATCGGCGTGAGCACGCCGCTGCGGCCCGGGCTGATGCTGTCCTCGACCGCCCGCACGCTGGAGCGCGCATTTGCGTTTCGCAACGCGCGCGCGCTGGCGCTGATCATCAACTCGCCGGGCGGCTCGCCGGCGCAGTCGCATCTGATCTTCCGCCGCATTCGGCAGCTCGCCGAGGAGAAAAAGCTGCCGGTCATCGGCTTCATCGAGGACGTCGGCGCCTCCGGCGGCTACATGCTGGCCTGCGCCGCCGACGAGATCGTCTGCGATCCGTTCTCCATCGTCGGCTCGATCGGCGTGGTTGGCGGCTCGTTCGGCTTTCCAAAGGCGATGGAGAAGCTCGGCATCGAACGCCGCCTCTACACGTCCGGCGAGCGCAAGGTGATGCTCGATCCGTTCCTGCCGGAGAAGCCGGAGGACGTCAAACGCATCAAGGCGATTCAGAAGGACATTCACGAGCATTTCATCGCGCTGGTGAAGGAGCGCCGCGGAGGAAAGCTCACTGGCAACGACAAGACGTTGTTCTCCGGTGAGTTCTGGACCGCGCAAGCGGCGATCGAGTTGGGTCTCGCCGACCGCATCGGCGATCTGCGCTCAATCTTGCGCGAGCGTTACGGCGACAAAGTGCGCACGCCGCTCATCTCCGCCGAGCGCAGTCTGTTCGGCCGCCGCATTCCCGGGCTCGGCTCGCTCGAAGCGCTGGCGCGGCAGCCCGGCCTTGCCGACGATCTCATTTCGGCGCTGGAAGCGCGCGCGCTGTGGTCGCGTTACGGGCTCTAAGTCGCGCCGATGCGGTTCATCCAGTCGTCCCTGTTGCGCTGGAGCAAAGGCTTGGGACCGAGAATCGGTCGCAGACTTAACCCGTGCGCCTGATGGAAGAACGAGGCGATCCGCCGGCGTTAAAGCGAACGCAACATCGTCGTCCCGCCGTTCGGCGTCATTAGGCTGATCGCGAGCGACTATGATATCGAATGGTTCATCGAAAGCGGCGGTATTTCCGCCGAGCGTGTTCGCGCCGCGCTGAAGCAAATCGGCGTCGATCTCGGCGACCTGCTGCTGCGAGCTGGTTCTGCAAGCGGAAGAAGCGCGACCGCTTCAACCGCAGCGAGCCGCTCGTTCATCGTCCCGCCTCAAGCGGTGCCAACACGTGTGCGGCGTTTCATCCGCTTGCTTTCGTGAAGAACGAGCTGCTGCAAGGGCGACTCAAGCTCGAAGTCTTTGCGCCGGGCAGCGCGACAAGGGGGCCACGAGCAGGACGCCTATTTGATCCGCAAGGTCTGAGACCGCAGCTACTGCACCGGCTTGTCGCCGAACAGCTTGGCGATCTTGGCGACCTGCGCCTTTTGCTGCTCGATCGAAGCGGCGAATTCGGCGGCGTCCCCGGGACTGACGATTTGCGCGGTCGCGGTCAGCTTCTCGACAATCGTAGAGTCCTTCGCCACCGCGCGGATGTCGGCGGCAATCTTTGCACGTACCGCGTCGGTAATGCCGGGCGGACCGAACAGTCCGACCAGCCCGTCGAACTCGAGCGACGGATAGCCGGCTTCGAGCGCGGTCGGGATGTCGGGCAGCGCCGGCGCGCGTTCATGATTGGTGACCGCCAGTACCTTCACCTTGCCGGCCAGCACCTGCGGCCGCACGATGGCATAGGCCGGCATGTAGACCTGGATACGTCCTTCGGCGAGGTCGTTCACCGCGGAGACGGGATTCTTGTACGGCACTTTGACCATAGTCAGGCCGACGCTGTGCAGGAAACCGGCAAAGACGAAATCGGTGGCTCCCGTCGCGGTGGTCCAATTCAACTGGCCCGGCCTAGCGCGCGCCAGCGCTTCCAGTTCTTTCAGTGAATTGACGTCGAGCGCGGTCGGCACGCTGACCGCAATCATCGTGTTGGACATGCGCGCGATCGGCACCAGGTCTTTCGGATCGTAGGGCAGCTTGTCGTGGAAGTAGGGGTGTGCGGTGAATGCGGCGACCGGCGTCACCAGCAGCACGTGATCGTCATGCGCAGCGAGGAAGGCGGTGATGGCCACCATGCCGTCGCCGCCCGGGCGGTTTTCCACCACGACCGGCTGGCCCCAAAGCGCCGCGAGCTTGTCGGCGAACAGCCGCGCGCCGATATCGACGCCGCTGCCCGCACCGAGCGTCACGATGAAGCGCACCGGCCGGTTCGGCCACGATTCGGCCGCGCACGGCCCCCGCAAAATCGGCAACAGCAGTAGCGCGGCGGCGGTAAACGCCCTCAACACCCATTTGGCAGTCGCGCGCGCCCACATCGTTTCCTCCACCCGCCGACCGGCCATTCATTCGCGATGGCCGCTTCGGTCTTTGCAAAAACCCCGCGGCATCATAACTCATCCCTCATGCGGGGACGGCCGCCCGGCCCCGAAATTGCCTTGTTCGCGGCCGAGCTTTTTCTTCCGGATGTCTATGCGGAGATGCCGATGCCCCCGATCCTGCTGTCACCGCTGCTGAAATGGTCGCTCGCCGCGCTGGGCGGGGCGATGGTCGTGCACTGGGTGGTGAAGGAAGCGCGGCGGATCAACGAGGAGTTGGACCAGGCCAAGCGCGTCAAAGCGCGCATTTCCGATCAGGAAAACCGGCCGACCTTGCGGCGTGACCCGCGCACTGGCGAGTATCGCCTGTAAATCCCAGCGATTTTGGGGTTGGAAAGCCGCTTAGCGGCGGGCCGTGCGGGCGTTGCCGGTGATCATGGAGCCGAAGAACATTACCGCGAAGGCCAGACCGATGAGTTGGAAGGTCAACATTGCCCGTCTCCTGTTATCTTGCCGCTTCTTCTTGTTGGTCGCTGCTCTACTGGTTTTGGTTCAAAACCCCGTAAATCTTCTCCGCCTTGACCCCTTTTTGACCCCCCGATAGGGTCGCCATCGATTCCCGTCCTTAAAAATCAGTAATTTCCGATGGCCGAACCGCAACTTACCGGCATTGACCGCTCGGCCACGGACAACCTGGACCCGTCGCGTTCATTCCAGGGCCTGATCCTTGCCCTGCAGCGCTATTGGGCGGACTGGGGCTGCGTCATCCTGCAGCCCTACGACATGGAAGTGGGGGCGGGCACCTTCCACCCGGCGACCACATTGCGGGCGCTCGGCCCGAAGCCTTGGAACGCGGCCTATGTGCAGCCTTCGCGCCGGCCCAAGGACGGCCGCTACGGCGAGAACCCGAACCGGCTGCAGCACTATTACCAGTTCCAGGTGATCCTGAAGCCGTCGCCGCCCGACATCCAGGACCTCTATCTCAACTCGCTGAGGGTCATCGGCATCGACCCCAAGATCCACGACATCCGCTTCGTCGAGGACGACTGGGAAAGCCCGACGCTCGGCGCTTGGGGGCTGGGCTGGGAATGCTGGTGCGACGGCATGGAGGTGTCGCAGTTCACCTACTTTCAGCAGGTCGCCGGCTTCGAATGCAATCCGGTCGCCGGTGAGCTGACGTATGGGCTCGAGCGCCTCGCCATGTATGTGCAGGGCGTCGACCGCGTGTTCGATCT
>DATJVE010000073.1:0-33146 GCA_035501975.1 Pseudolabrys sp. | reverse complement strand
ATCGCCGGACCCTGGCTCCACGGGCCGCATTTGCACACCGTGTAGTCGCCGTATTCGAGTGTCGCCGGCGGCTCGATGCGCGGCTGCCAGCGCGCGATGTCGTCGCCGGTGAGTACGCCGCGATGGCGCTCGCCGCTAGTGTCCATCACTTCTTGCGAGCGGCAGAACGTGTCGATCGCCTCGGCGACAAAGCCTTGAGACCAGGTTTTGCGCGCACGCTCGATCTGCTCGACGCGATCGGAGCCGGCGCTCTCCGCCTCGCGCAGCACGCGGGCGTAGGTGTCGGCGATGCCGACGTTGCGGAATAACGTCATCGGCTGCGGCACCTTGCCGCCGGGCATGTAGACGGCGGCCGAGGTCGGCCAATGATCGCGGAACAGATCCTCCACCATGCCGATGGTGGCGCTGGCGCGCTCGACCAGCGGATAGCCGTCGCGCGCGTAAGCAATCGCCGGCGTCAGAACGTCGGCGAGCCGCAGGGTGCCGTAATCGCGCAACAGCAGCATCCAGGTCTCGAACATGCCGGGCACGCAGGCGGCCAGCAGCCCGGTGCCGGGGACGAGATCGAGCCCCAGTTCGTCGCGGTAATGCTTGACGGTGGCGCCGGCCGGCGCCGGGCCCTGGCCGCAGACCACTTCCGGCTTGCCCTTGCGCACGTCGTAAAGAATGACCGGCACGTCGCCGCCCGGCCCGTTGAGATGCGGCTCGACCACCTGCAGCGTGAAGGCGGTGGCGACCGCCGCGTCGAAAGCATTGCCGCCCTTCTCCAGCACGCTCATTCCGACCGCGGTCGCGATCCAATGCGTCGAGGTGACGACGCCGAAGGTCCCGTCGATTTCCGGGCGCGTGGTGAAAGGGTTTGGATTGATTTTTGAAACCATTGCGGAGTTCCCAAAGAACGCGGGGAGGATATACCGGACGCGGCGCCGCTAGGCTAACGCAAATGACAGGCCACCAGCTGCCCCGGCTTCACCTCGCGCAGCGCCGGCACCTCGATCTTGCAGCGCTCGACCGCATAAGGGCAACGAGTGTGGAAGTGGCAGCCCGGCGGCGGGTTGATCGGGCTCGGTACGTCGCCCTGCAGCACGCGCTTGGTGCGCTTGACGCGCGGGTCGGGCACCGGCACCGCCAGCAGCAGCGACTCGGTGTAAGGGTGCAGGGCCTTGGTGAACAGCGTGCGCTTGTCGGTCATTTCGACGATGCGGCCGAGATACATGACCGCGATGCTGTGGCTCAAATGCTCGACCACGGCGAGGTTGTGCGAGATGAACAGGTAAGCGAGCCCCATCTCGCGCTGCAGGTCCATCATCAGATTGAGCACCTGCGCCTGGATCGAGACGTCGAGCGCGGAGACCGGCTCGTCGCCGACGATCAGTTTCGGCGACAGCGCGAGAGCGCGGGCAATACCGATGCGCTGGCGCTGCCCGCCCGAAAACTGGTGCGGGTAATTGTTCATCTGCGCCTTGCGCAAGCCGACGCGCTCGAACAGTTCGGCGACCCGCTTCTTCACCTCGGCGCCGCGCGCGGTGCCGTGCACGCGCATCGGCTCGGCGACGATCTCGCCCGCCGACATGCGCGGATCGAGCGACGAGAACGGGTCCTGAAAAATGATCTGCATCTGCCGCCGGTAGGGCCGCAGCTCGGTCTTGCTCAAGTGCGTGATGTCGCGGCCGTCGACGCGGATGCGGCCGGCGGTCGGCTCGATCAGCCGCAGCACGGTGCGCCCGACGGTCGATTTGCCGCAGCCGGATTCGCCGACCAGGCCGAGCGTCTCGCCGGCCTTGATAGAGAAGCTGACGCCGTCGACCGCGAACACCGTGCCGGCGGCGCGCTGCAACAGGCCCTGCCGAATCGGGAAATGCTTCTTGAGGTCGCGGACCTCGATCACCGCCGGCGCATCAGCCATGGCCGTCACCGAACAATTCGGCCGAGCGCCAGCACGCCGCCCAGTGCCGCGGGCGTTTCTCCTCGTAAGGTGGGTACGCGGCGCGGCAGCGATCCTCGGCGTAGCCGCAGCGCGGCGCAAAGACGCAGCCCGCCGGCAGGTCGGTCAAGGCCGGCACCATGCCGGGGATTTCCTGCAGGCGCTCGCCGGTGTCGTCGGCCTCGCCGCGCATCAGCGGCAGCCGCGGGATCGAGGCCATCAGCCCGCGCGTATAGGGGTGTTGCGGCCGCGCGAACAATTCGTCGACCGGCGCCTCTTCCACCTTGCGCCCGGCGTACATGACGATGACGCGCTGCGCCGTTTCCGCCACCACGCCGAGATCGTGGGTGATCAGGATGATGGCGGTGCCGAGCTTGCGCTGCAGGTCCATGATGATGTCGAGGATCTGCGCCTGGATGGTGACGTCGAGCGCGGTGGTCGGCTCGTCGGCGATCAGCACCTTCGGATTGCAGGCGAGCGCCATGGCGATCATGGCGCGCTGGCGCATGCCTCCCGACAATTGATGCGGATATTCCTTGGCGCGCTGCTCCGGCTCCGGAATGCGCGCAAGGCGCAGCATGTCGATCGCCTTGGCGCGCGCCTCGCCCCGGTCGATTTCTTCGTGCAGCAGCAGCACCTCGGCGATCTGGCTGCCGATGGTGAGCACCGGATTGAGCGAGGTCATCGGCTCCTGGAAGATCATGGCGATGTCTTTGCCGCGCACGCCGCGCATCGCCTCCTCGCTCAGCGCCAGGAGATCGACGCCGGCGAGCTTGATCGAGCCGCCGGCGATGCGGCCGGGCGGATCGGGCACCAGCCGCATCAACGACAGCGCGGTGATGCTCTTGCCACAGCCGGATTCGCCGACGATCGCCAGTGTCTCATGCGGCGCCAGCGCGAAGCTCACGCCGTCCACCGCCTTCACCACGCCGTGGCGCAGATCGAAATAGGTGCGCAAGGCCTCGACCTCGAGCAGCGGCGCCTGGTTGGAAATGTCGGCCGGCGCCGGGCCGCCGGTTGCGGGCTCGCTGACGATGCTCATGTCAGTTGCGCAGCCGCGGGTCGAGGATGTCGCGCAGCGCGTCGCCGAACAGATTGGTGCCGAACACGGCGAGGCTGATGGCGACACCCGGGAAGATCACCAGCCAGGGCGCGGTGCGCACATATTCGGCGGCCGATTCCGACAGCATGCGGCCCCAGGACGGATGCGGCTCGGGCACGCCGAGGCCGAGGAAGGAGAGCGAGGCCTCGGTCAGAATCGCGGCGCCGAGCTGCGCGGTCGCGATCACGATCAGCGGCGCCAGCGTGTTGGGCAGCACGTGGCGCACGGCGATGCGGAATTCGCTCATGCCGACCGCGCGCGCCGCCTCGACAAAGGGCTGCTCGCGCAAGGTGAGCGTGTTGGAGCGGATGACGCGCGCGGTATAGGGGATGAGCGGAATGGCGATGGCGACGATGGTATTGTCGAGCGCGGGTCCCAGCGCCGCCGCCATCACCAGCGCCAGCACCAGAAGCGGCACCGCCTGCAATACGTCGACGATGCGCTGGATCACCAGATCGACCCAGCCGCCGATATAGCCCGAGGCGAGGCCGAGCATCACGCCGAAGACGCAGCCGAGGAAGGTCGAGCCGAGGCCGACCGCGAGCGAGATGCGCGCGCCATAGACGATGCGGCTATAGATGTCGCGCCCCATCTGGTCGGCGCCCAGCCAATGCAGGTGGCTGGGCGGCAACAGCGTAATCGCCGAATTGGTCCTGATCGGGTCGTAGGCGGTGATGAAATCGGCAAAGATCGCGGCGAACACGAACACCGCCATGATGACGGCACCGACCACGCCCAGCGGATGCGACGCGGCGTGATAACGGATCGTCGACCAGACGCCCTCCGCGCGGGCGGTGTCGGGCACGGGGACAGGGGCGACGTCGATGCTGGCCATGCGCGCTCCCGTCACGAATACTTGATGCGCGGATCGAGCGCCGCATAGAGCAGGTCGACCAGGAAGTTGATCGACACCGCCACGATGGCGATGAACATCACCAGATTCTGCACGATCGGGTAGTCGCGCCAGCGGATCGCCTCGACCAGGAAGCGTGCGACGCCGGGAATGTTGAACACCGTCTCGGTCACGATCAGCCCGCCCATCAGGAAGGCGGCCTCGAGGCCGATCACGGTGACGACCGGCAGCACCGCGTTGCGCAAGGCGTGATGGTAATTGACGTTGGAGTCCGAGGCACCCTTCGCGCGCGCGGTGCGGATGTAATCCTGCCGCAGCACCTCCAGCATCGACGAGCGCGTCAGCCGCATCACCAGCGCCGAGGAGCGGAAGCCGACCGCCGCCGCCGGCACACTATAGAGCCACAAGTTGTTCCAGAAACCCTGCGGCGGATCGGTATAGATCGGAATCGTGCCGAAGAATTTCACGAACGCCATCAGGATCAGCAGGCCGAGCCAGAATGCCGGCATCGACAGCCCGCTCAGGATGATCACCCGCAAAACGTAATCGAGTTTGGAGTTCTGCCTGACCGCGCTGATCACGCCGAGCGGAACGCCGAACAGGATGGCGAACGACAGCGCCAGGCCGGCGAGCTTGGCGGTGATCGGGATGCGCGGGAGAATTTCCTGCAGCGCCGGCTTCTCCGACACGTAGGAATAGCCGAGGTCGCCATGCGCCAGGCCGCCGATCCAGTGCGCGTATTGCACGACGATCGGCTGATCGAGCCCGAGTTCCTTTTCCAGCTTGCCCTTCTCGGCCGTGTCGATCATCCCGGCCGCGTCGAACAAAATGTCTGCGATGTTGCCGGGCACCACGCGCAGCATCGTGAACACCAGCACGGAAATTCCGAACAGCGTCAGGAGCATCAAGAAGAAGCGCCTGATCAAATAGCTCGCCACCAAGTCCTCCCATGGTGTGCGGGGAAGGCGCGCCTGACTTCCCCTCAAGGTCAGGCGCGCCGGGGCTGGCGTTCTTACTTATCCAGCCAGATGTCCTCGTAGCGGTAGCCGTTGTAGGCGCTGTTGCTCTCGATCGTCATGTTCTTGACGTAAGGCTTCCAGCAGGTGCCGGTGCGGGCGTGGAACAGGATCGGCCGCGCGCCGTCCTCCTGGATCTTCTTGTCGATTTCCCACACCAGCTTCTTGCGCTTGGCCAGATCGGTCTCGGCCGATTGCTGATCGAACAGCTTCTCCAGGTCCTTGTTGCAATAATGCGTGTAGTTGCGCTCAGACCCGCAGGAGTAGTTCTCATAAAAAGCCTGGTCGGGATCGTCGATGCCGTTGCCGGTGAGGTTGAGGCCGACCTGGTAATCCTTGCGCGCCACCTTGGCGAACCAGGAGCTGGATTCCACCGGATCAAGCTCGGCGTCGATGTAGATGCTCTTGAGCTGGTCGATGAGCACCGCGGCCGGATCGCGATAGGTCGCGAGATTGCGCGTGGCGACCTTGATCTTCAGCGGCTTGTCGGCGGAATAGCCGAGCTTGGTCATGATGGCGCGGGCCGCTTCGCGGTCCTTCTTGACGTCGCCGTAGCCGGGAATGGTCTTGAGGATGTCGGGCGGCAGGCCCCAAACGCCTTCCGGCGGCGGCAGCAGCGAGCCGCCGATGTCGCCCTGTCCCTGCAGAATGATGTCGATGAACGCCTTGCGGTCGAGCGCGAGCATCATGGCCTTGCGCAGGTCCGGATTGTTGAACGGCGGCGACTCGAGATTGACAATGAGATTGGTGTTGACGTTGATCGGCTTGATTTCGCAGATCGCGGTCGGATCCTGGGACTTGATGTCCTTCTCCAGCGCCGCCGTCATTTCGGTGGGGAAGGTCATGTCGACTTTGCCGGCGACGAAAGCGAGCACCGCGGTCGCGCGATTCTTGATGATCGTGTATTCGATGCCGTCGAGATAGGGCAGGCCCTTTTTCCAATAGTCGGGATTTTTCACGAGCTTGATCGACTCGTTCTGCTTCATCTCGACGAACTTGAACGGCCCGGTGCCGATCGGATGCGTGCGCATCTGCGCCGCGGGCACGTGGCACGGATAGATCGGCGTGTAGCCGGAGGCGAGCATCGCCAAAAGCGAGGGCTGCGGCCGCTTGAGATGGAAGGTCACCTCGTCGTCGCCGTTGACCGAGACGTCGGAGACGAACTCATACCAGTCCTTGCGCGGATTTTTCCTGAACTTGTCCTGCGCCTTGCCTTGCAACAGGTCGAAAGTGCACTTCACGTCCTTGGCGGTGAACGGCACGCCGTCGTGCCATTTGACGCCCGAGCGCACCTTGAAGGTGAGCGCGGTGTTCGACTTGTCCCAGGCCCAGCTGGTGGCAAGTTCGGGAACGATCGTGTCGACGCTGGTTTGCGGCTTGTGCTGATCGTAAATGATCAGATTGTTGAAGATGGCCATCGCGGGTGCGTTGACCGAGAAAGTCGCCTCCTCGTGAATCGACAGGCTGGGCGGCGTCTCGCGATGGTAGATGTGCAGAATACCGCCGTGCTTGGGCTCCGCCGCCTGCGCCGTGCAAATCGTCAGGCCTGCAAGGATGGCCGTCGCCAGCGCGACGTATTTCGTTCCCATTGGATCCTCCCCGGGGATGCGCGGCTGCACGGCCATGACCGGCAGCCATTTCTTGCTTGTTATGTCGCCAACGCTACCCGGTATGGTATTCCCGATCAACCGGACAAAGCCCGCCCGGCGCGCGACGCCAGCCGCTTGCCAACGGTGCGCCCGCACCGCACGATGGCGCCGGAAACGCCTGTTTGAGTGGAAAGCCGGAACGGCAATGACAACCGAGAGCGACCACATTGTCGCCGAAACGGCGGCGCGGATATTTGCCGACCTTGCCGATCCCCAGACAATCAACAACGCCCACGACAGCGGCTGGAAAAACCAACTGTGGCGCGCGCTCAGCGACGCCGGACTGACGCTCGCCTGGGTTCCGGAAAACCTGGGCGGCGCCGGCGCGAGCCTCAATGACGGCTTCGCCATTCTCGGCGCCGCCGGCCGCTACGCGCTGCCGGTTCCCTTGGCCGAGACACTGCTCGCCGGCTGGCTGCTGGCGCAGGCCGGGATCGAAGCGCCGGCCGGCGTCATGACGGTCGCGCCGACCCGGCCGCGAGACCGCGTGACGCTGAACGCCGACGCCACATTGAGCGGAACTGCGCGCGGGATTCCTTTCGCCAAAGATACCGAACACATCGCGGTCTTAGCGTCGGCCGGCAATGCCACGATCATTGCATTGGTCAAGACCGCCGACTGCCGCGTGAACGAGGGCCGGAATCTTTCCGGCGATTCGTCGGACACGGTCGTTTTCGACCGCACGAAGCCGGTCCATAGCACGCAAGCGCCGTTCGACGGTTCGGCGCTGATGCTGATGGGCGCGACGGTGCGCAGCCTGCAGCTCGCGGGTGCGCTAGAGACGATCCTGGCGATGAGCGTCGCCTACGCCAACGAGCGCGTCGCCTTCGAGCGCAAGATCGGCAAATTCCAGGCGGTGCAGCAGAACCTCGCCCGCCTCGCCGGCGAAACCGCGGCCGCGCTCGCCGCTGCCGGTTCCGCCGCCGACACCATCGCACAAGACACGATCCTCGGCGGCGCGGTGTTTCTCGAAGCCGCAGCGGCGAAAATCCGTGCCGGCGAAGCCACCGCGGAAGGCGCGGCTATCGCGCATCAAGTATTTGGCGCGATCGGCTTCACCAACGAGCACATCCTGCATCGCTTCACGCTGCGGCTCCTGTCCTGGCGCGACGATTTCGGCAGCGAAAGCCACTGGGCCTCGACGCTCGGCGGCGCGGTCGCGGCGCGCGGCGCCGACCAATTCTGGCCGATGCTGGCGGCGCGGTAGGATCGGCCATGACCAATCAGCTTCAGTTCGACCAGATCCGCCTGCCGCCCGAATGCCAGAGGCTGCGCGAGGACGTCCGCGCCTTCATCGCCGACGAGGTCGCGGCCGGTACCTTCGTGCCCGACCGCCCCAGTCACGGCGACACGCACAATCGCGCCTTTAGCCAGCGCGTCGGCGCCAAAGGCTGGATCGGCATGACCTGGCCGAAGAAATACGGCGGCCATGAGCGCAGCTTCCTCGAGCGCCACGTCGTCACCGAGGAATTCCGCGTCGTCAATGCGCCGGTGCGCCTGCACTTCGTCGCCGACCGCCAGAGCGGCCCGATCCTGCTCAAATATGCGCCTGAGCACGTCAAGCAGGACATTCTGCCACGCATCTGCCGCGGCGAATTGTGCTTCGTCATCGGCATGAGCGAGCCGAATTCTGGCTCCGACCTGTTCGCCGCCAAGACCAAGGCGACCAAGGTCGACGGCGGCTGGACGATCAACGGCTCGAAGATCTGGACCAGCAACGCGCATATCGCCGACTACATGCTCGGCCTGTTCCGCACCTCGCCGGCAACCAAAGAGAACCGCCGTCACGGCCTGACGCAGTTTCTCGTCGACATGAAGACGCCGGGCATCACGGTCAATCCGATCATCCAGATGACCGGGCAGCACGATTTCAACGAGGTCGTATTCGACGACGCTTTCATTCCCGACGATCACGTACTCGGCGAGATCGACGGCGCCTGGAAGCAGGCGACCAGCGAGCTCGCTTATGAGCGCAGCGGGCCCGAGCGTTTCCTGGAAACCTATTACGTGCTCGCCGAGCTGGTGCGCGCGCTTGGCCCCGATCCCGACCTGCGCAGCGCCGAAGGTCTCGGCCGTCTGGTCGCGCAATTGCATACGCTGCGCCGTATGTCGGTGTCGGTCGCCGGCATGTTGCAGGCCGGCAAAGAACCGGTCGTCGAATCCTCCATCGTCAAGGATCTCGGCACCATCTGGGAGCAGAAGCTGCCCGAGCGCGTGCGCGACCTCTCCGCGTTTCTCGAGCCGGATGCGAGCAACCGCGTGACGCTCGACGAGCAGCTCGGCTTTGCCTTCAAGATCGCGCCCAAACTCACCATCCAGGGCGGCACCACCGAGATCCTGCGCGGCATCATCGCGCGCGGCCTCGGGTTGCGGTGAACGGGAGATTTGGCGTGCCGGACATCGCAAAGCTGCTGTGGCCGAAAACGCTCGCCGTGGTTGGCGCTTCGTCCGACACCACGGGCTTACGCGGCCGTATTCTCGAAGTGATCTTGAGCCACCCATACGCCGGCAAGGTCTTTCCGGTGAGCCGCAGCGCATCCGAGGTGCAAGGGCTCAAGGCCTATGCGTCGATTACCGATCTGCCCGAGCCGGCCGATCTCGCGATCCTCATCGTGCCGGCGCAATACGTTCCCGCCGAGCTGGAGCGCTGCGGCAAGGCCGGCATCAAGGCGGCGGTGATCCTGTCGTCCGGCTTCGCCGAGGAGCCGGGCGAAGCCGGCCACCGCATGCAAGCCGAGATCGCGGCGACGGCGCGCCACTACGATATGGCTGTGAGCGGGCCCAACACCGAGGGCTTCGCCAATATCGAAGCGGCGCTCTGCCCGACTTTCAGCCCGGCGATGGATAAGAAGGCCGGCTTGATCCGCCCGGCGCGCGCTCTCGGCAAGGGCCAGGTCTCGGTGATCTCGCAGAGCGGCGGCGTCGGCTTCGCCTTCTTCGATCGCGCCCGCTCGCGCAACCTCGCCTTCCGCCACATCGTCACCACCGGCAACGAGGCCGCGCTCGACGTCGCCGACTTCCTCGACTACATGCTCGACGAAGGCGGCACCGACGTCTTCCTGCTGTTACTCGAAGACGTGAAGTCGCCGGAGAAGTTCAAGCGCGCCGCGGCAAAGGCGATCAAGCTCGGCAAGCCGCTGATCGTCGGCAAGATCGGCCAGTCCGAACCGGGCCGCCGTGCGGTGACCTCGCACACCGCTGCGCTCGCCGGCTCCGCGGCCGCCTACCGCGCCATCTTCGAACATTACGGTCTCATCGAAGGCCGCGACTTCGACGAGATGCTCGACATCGCGGTGGGCTTCCTCGCCTGCGGCGACAAGCTGCCGGCCGGCAAACGCATGGGCATCTGCACCTCCTCGGGCGGCGCCGGCGTGTGGATGGCGGACGCCTGCGCCGCCGCAGGCCTCGACGTGCCGGTACTCGACGACGAAACGCGCAAAGCCATCGACGTGCATCTGCCGTCCTACGGCACATCGCAGAACCCGGTCGATTCGACCGCGCAGGGCGTGCACAAGCTCGGCTACGCCGAATTCGCCCGCTTGGTCGGCCAGTCGCCGCTGATCGACGGCGTCATCGTGGTGGTGACGGCGCGCCGCTCGGCGTTTCTGGAAACCGACCTGCCGAAGCTGCAGGCGCTTGGCCGCGAGTCGAAAAAGCCGGTGTTCATGTGGACCTACACGCTGCCCTCGGAGCGCAGCGTCGAGATCCTCAACGAAGCCGGCTATCCGCTGTTCACCGGTGCACCGGGCTGCGCCTGCACCATGCGGGTCATGGCCGACTACCGCGCGCTGCGCGAACGGCAGCTTCATCCGGCGCCAAGCATCGGCGTCGCAGCAAATGCGAAAGAGCAAGTGCGCGCCAAACTCGCGGCTTCCGGTTCGGTGCTGTGCGAATGGAAGGCGCGGCCGCTGCTCGCCGCTTACGGCTTGAGTGAAGAGGCCGGTACCCTGGCGCATTCGGCAAACGAAGCGGCGGCGATTGCGAAAAAGTTCGGCTGCCCGGTCGCGCTCAAGGTCCAGTCCGCCGACATCCCGCATAAGACCGAGGCCGGCGCGGTTGCACTCAACGTGTCGGCTGACGGGGCGCGCGCCGCTTACGAGCGCGTGCTGGCCGCTGCGCTTAGCCATTCGCCGCAGGCGCAGATCGACGGCGTGCTGGTGCAGCCGATGGCGCCGCCCGGTCGCGAATTGATCCTCGGCGTCAACCGTGATGCCAGCTGGGGCCCGTTGCTGATGGTGGGCTTAGGCGGCGTACTGGTCGAGGCGCTCGGCGACGTCGCGCTTGCGCCGGTGCCGCTCGACCGCGCCGCGGCCGCCGCCTTGCTCGGTCGCCTCAAGGGCGCGGCCATCCTCGGACCTCATCGCGGCGCGCCGGCGGCCGACACCGAGGCGCTGATCGACATCATCGTACGTCTGTCGCAATTTGCCGCCGATCATGCCGACGACATCGCCGAGATCGATCTCAATCCGGTCATCGTGCACGCGAAAGGCCAGGGCGTCTCCATTGTCGACGCCTTGATCGTCAAGCAGGCGCGCCCGCCGCAGCGCAGCGCCGCCGAGTAAAGGAACAAAGCCATGGGTCCATTCAAGGACATCGGCGTCGAGCCAACAGGTCATGTGGCATTGATCGAGATCAGGCGTCCGCCGAACAATTTCTTCGACGTTGCGCTGATCCAGGAGATCGCGACCGCGCTGGAAACGCTCGATGAGGACGTTAACTGCCGCGCCGTGGTGCTCGCCGCGCAAGGCAAGGCGTTCTGCGCCGGCGCCAATTTCGGCGACGGCTCGACGCTCAACAAAGATGGCCAGCGCGAGGGCGAACTCAACCGCGAGAAGGTGGTGCAGCATCTTTATATCGAGGGCAACCGGCTGTTCCGCACCAAGAAGCCGATCGTTGCCGCGGTGCATGGCGCCGCCGTCGGCGGCGGGCTCGGGCTGGCCATGGTGGCGGATTTCCGCGTCGCCTGCCCGGAAACGCGCTTTTGCGCCAATTTCACCCGGCTTGGCTTTCATCCCGGTTTCGGGCTGACGGTGACGCTGCCGCTCGTCGTTGGGCCGACCAAGGCGGCGGCGATGTTTTATACCAGCCGCCGCGTGCGCGGCGACGAGGCCTACGCCATGGGGCTCGCCGACGTGCTGGTGCCGCAGGAGCAGGTGCGAGAGGCGGCGCTGAAGCTCGCCGCCGAGATCGCCGAGAACTCGCCGCTCGGGCTGATCTCGACGCGCGCCACCTTGCGCGGCGATCTCGCCGACCGCGTGCTCAAGGCGACCGAGCACGAGCTCAAGGAGCAGACCGTCTTACGCAAGACCGACGATTTCAAGGAAGGCGTCAAGGCGACGGCGGAACGGCGGCTGCCGAACTTCATCGGCCGCTAGGGCGGATGACATGACCGCGCCAGGGCCGTTATAGTGTCACGCTTATCAATGGTTTAGCCGGAGCCGCGAGACGATGGCGCTTCCTCTGATTGTCGGCATAAGCGGCGCTTCGGGCGCAATCTACGGCGTGCGGCTGTTGCAGGCGCTGCGCAAGAGCAATATCGACACGCATCTGGTCATTTCGAAGTCGGCCGCCATCACGCTCAAGGAAGAGATGGATCTCAGCGTCGACGACGTGCGCGCGCTCGCCGGCACCACCTATTCGAACAACGATGTCGGCGCGGCCATTTCCAGCGGCTCGTTCAAGACACGCGGCATGGTAATCGTGCCCTGCTCGATCCGCACGCTGTCCGATATCGCCTATGGCACCACCGACAACCTGTTGAGCCGCGCCGCCGACGTCATTTTGAAAGAGCGGCGGCGGCTGGTGCTGGTGGTACGCGAGACGCCGCTGCACGCCGGCCATCTGCGCAGCATGCAGGCCGCCACCGAAAACGGCGCCATCATCATGCCGCCGGTGCCGGCCTTCTATCACAAGCCGAAGACGATCGAGGACATCGTCAGCCAAACCGTCGGCCGCTGCCTCGACCTGCTCGACATCGACCTCGGCCTGGTGAAGCGCTGGCCGTCCGGCAAAGCCTGAAGCGGCATCGTATGGGCTCGAAATTCTGGGGTTTCTCCCTCGCGGTCTATAGCGCGGAGGCGGTCGAGCGCGAATGTCTCGTGCTGCAAGACCAATTCGGCCTCGACATCAATCTGCTTCTGCTGTGCGCATTCCTCGGCGCGGTGCGCGGCGTCACCTTGACCGCCGACGATATTGTTTCGGCGTGCGCCGAAGTCGCGTCGTGGCACGATGACATCGTCAGGCCGCTGCGTGCCGCGCGGCGGCGTCTCAAGACCGTTGAATTGCCCGATGCGCGACTGACGGAAGCGGCGGCGCAATTGCGAACGCGGGTCAAAGCCGCGGAGCTCGAATCCGAATATGTCGAGCAGTTGATGCTCGAGCGCTGGGCCGACGTGCGGCTTGCGGCGCGCCCGCGCGGCGAGCCGCGCGATGCCGCCGCCGCAAACCTGCAGATCCTGCTCAAGTCCTATGGGGCTACCGAACCGCTCGACGCCGTGACGCATCTCCTGGCGGCCGCGCTCGCTCGGCCGGCGAAGACATAGCGCGGCGGTAATTATTTCTGCCGCGGCGTTCCGTTCTTGTGCTGGAGTTGTTCGCGACTGGCAACGCGACTTAGTGGCACTTAAGAACAGAGCGGAACGTCAGACGACAGTCGGACGCCCGCCGCCCCCGCGGCGCGCGTCCGCTGTCACTGCGCACTCATCACGTGCTCGACCACCAACCTGTTCGCCACCTGGCGCACGCCGGGCGTCACCTCGACTGCGACGCGGATCGCGTTCTTCTCGGTTTCGGAATCGACGATGCCCCACAATTCAACCGTGCCGTCGTTGACCACGACGCTAATGGTCGACGGATCGATCCAGGGCTTTGAGCGCAGCTGCTCGAGGATGTTGTTGTGTAGGGTCAGGTCGTCGACCGATGGCTCGATGCTCTTGGCGCGGTTCAGGCCCACCAGCGCCTGGATGAGATTGGCGCGGCTGACGATGCCGACGATCTTGCCGTTGACCGCGACCGGCACGCGCTTGATGCGGTGCTTTTCCAAAAGCGAAGCGATAGCGGCGAGTGAGGCGTCCGGCGTGACGCTGATCACTGGGGAGGTCATCACGTCGGCGGCGGCGCGCGCGTGCGACATGACGAAGTCGTGCGCGAGCGTCTCGTTGCCGGTCAAGAGTTCCAGCCACCAGGAGCGCCGCCGCTCGGTTCCCGCTTCCACGCGGTGGATCAGGTCGCCTTCACTGACGATGCCGACCAGCACGTTTTTGCCGTTGACCACCGGCACCGCGCTGATGCGGTTGGCCAGCAGCGTTTCGGCGATGGCGGTGACGGGCGTATCCAGGCGGACCGTGATAACGTTGGTCGCCATGACGTCGGCGGCTTTCATGGGCCCCGAACTCCTCTTCAAATCGGCTGCGATTTTTGCCATCTAAGGCGTCGGCGCCTTGATGTGTATCAATGGGTTAGCGGCAGCTTGGGGCGAGAGAACGGGCGCGACAGAACGTAGGTCCTCATTCTGACGTTATTTGCCCGTCAGATGTCTGTTCGGGCAGCAATTCCAACGACTTAGCGGTAGAGCGGCGCGATGACCCTTTGGCTCCTGTTTGTCCTGATGACCGCCGTGGCGGCGTTCGCCGTGCTGTGGCCGCTCGCCCGCAACACGCCCGTGCGTTCGGGCGGCGACCTCGCCGTCTACCGCGACCAGCTCGACGAGATCCAGCGCGACCGCGCGACCGGCCTGATCGGCGAGGCCGAGGCCGAGGCTGCCCGCGTCGAGGTCTCGCGCCGTCTGATCGCCGCCGCCGACGCTGCGGACCAGGAACAGCCGGCCGCGGATAAATCCTCGCTCCTGCACCGCCGCGTCACCGCCATTGCCGGCCTGATCCTGCTGCCGGCGGGCGCGCTCGCGCTTTACCTCACCATCGGTTCGCCGGACCTGCCGGGCGAGCCATTGGCTGCGCGGATGCAGGCGCCCAAAGACACCAACGACATCCAGACCATGGTTGCCGAGGTGGAAAACCACGTCGCCCGCGACCCCAACGACGGCAAAGGCTGGGAAGTGCTGGCGCCGGTCTATATGCGGCTCGGCCGCTATGACGACGCCGCGCGCGCCTGGCACAACGCGATCAGCCTCAACGGCAGCAATGCCGAGCGCGAAGCCGACTATGGCGAGGCCGTGGTCGCCTCCGCCAACGGGGTGGTCACAGACGAGGCCAAGGCCGCGTTCGACCGCGCGCTGAAGATCGACCCACAGAACGTCATGGCGCTTTTCTACAAAGGCATGGCCGCCGATCAGGACGGCCGCCGTGCCGAAGCCGAGAAGATCTGGAACGATCTCATCGCCGGCGCGCCGCCCAACGCGCCCTGGATCGAGGTGGTCAAACATGCGCTGGCGCGCAATGCGCCCGCGGGTGCGCAGCCCGCGGCGGCGCAAGGCGCGCCGGCCGATCACGACGTCAATGCCATGGTCGAGCGCCTGGCCGAACGGCTCCACAAGGACGGCTCCGACGTCAACGGCTGGCTGCAGCTCGTCCGCTCCTACCGGGTGCTCGGTCAGAACGACAAGATGGAGGCGGCGCTGGCCGACGCGCGCAAGGCGCTGGCGGGCGATCCGGACAAGCTGAAGCTGTTCAACGACGGCGCGGTCGCCGCCGCCGCGGCGGCGCCCGCCGCGGCAGTTCCGCCGCCAGCCGCGCCCCAAGTGGCGGCCGCACCCCTGCAGCAGGACCAGAGTATCGTCGCCATGGTGCAGCGGCTCGCCGACCGGCTGAAGAAAGACGGCTCTGACGTCAATGGCTGGCTGCAGCTGGTACGTTCGTACCGCGTGCTCGAACAACAGGACAAAATGCAGGCCGCCATCACCGACGCGCGCAAAGCGCTCGCCGGCGATCCCGACAAACTGCGCCAGTTCGACGCGGGCGCCGAAGCGGCCGCGTCGGCCTCGGCGGCCCCGCCGCCGATGGCGGCGCCCGCTCCGGTGGCGCCGCCGGCCGGCATGCCCGGACCGTCCGCCGCCGACATGCAGGCTGCGGCAAAGATGAGCTCGGACCAGCAGAACCAGATGATCCGCGGCATGGTGGCGAAGCTCGCCGACAAGCTCAAAACCGACGGCTCCGACCTTGCCGGCTGGGAACGGCTGCTGCGCGCCTACATCGTGCTGGGCGAGCGCGACAAGGCGCATGCCGCCGCGGCCGACGCGCGCAAGGCGCTGGCCAGCGACCCGGACAAGCTTCGCCAGATCGACGAAGTGATCAAGGACCTCAAGGTCGAGGGTTGAGCCGCTTCCTGGCTTCGCGCCGGGAACACGATTCCGTTCGTTCCCGCGCAAGCGGGAACCCAGTCTTTATCGTAAGCGGCGGAGAATATGGCCCCCGGGTCCCCGCTTTCGCGGGGACGAACGGAGAATGGGGCGTCGCGAACAACGATAGTCAACGTCGAGTGCTGAGACGCTCTTCACCTCTCCCGTAGGAAGCGGTCGGCGCACGAAGCGCGCCGGGTGAGGGGTTACGGACTATCGGGAGATTCGGAACCCCCTCGCCCCCACCCTCTCCCCAATGGGGAGAGGGGGCCGCCGCAGTGCGCGGCCGCCCCCTCATCCACGTCGCATAAAACCGTTAGCAGCCGGCTCAGTTGTCCTTGGCGCCTTCACGGATCCAGGCGCGGATATCGTTGCGGTCGCAGGAATTGAGCTGTTTCATGCCGTGCGGCATGCGCAGCTCGGCCGAGGCGCGCCAATCGAGCAGCAGCATCAGGTTGCTGCTTTCCGGATCGCCCGGGATCACCATGGGCCCGAACTTGGTGCCCTTCATCACGCCGGCGTAGCTGGTGAGATCGAGCCCGCTCTTGGCGTAGCCCTCGCCGCCCGGCTGGTGGCAGCTGATGCAGCGGCCGACGAAGATCGGCATCACGTCTTCCTTGAAGCTCTTTTTCGACTGGCTGGTCTGCGGCAAGGGGCGCTTGGGCTGGTCCTGCGGCGCGCAATAGGCGGGAGATGAGGTGGTGAGCTGCATTCCGACCACCGCCAGGATGGCGAGGCCCGCTGCTGCCGCTCCGATGTAAACACGATGCCGCTTCATAGCCGGTCTCCTTCGATTCCACGGTCTTTCTAATACAACAGCCCGGCCCCCGCCAATGCGGCCCGATCCTTTTACCGCAGAATGATGTTGGCCTTTTGACCAATGTCAACAAGCCGCTAGCGGCCCGGCGCCCCAAACGAAAGGAGCGGCCCGAAGGCCGCTCCTTGTTGGATCGATTCTGTTGGCTGGGTCCCTCCTACCACAAATAGGAGAGTGATGCTGCCAGCAGGTGAACATTGTAGTTCGGGTTGTCGGAGGCCAAAAAGATCGCGTTCGCTCCGCTTGCGTAGATCGGAACATTGTATGGCGCGACTGGGTCATTCTGCCAATTGGCGACCGAATTGCGCTCCCAGGCATAGTGCAGCTTGGCTTTGACCACGCCCGTCCAGCCCATTCGCGCGAGCTGCTCCTTGTCGAAGGTGTAGACCGCAGTCGCGTCCAGACGCTGGAACCATGTTGTATCGTCGGGGAACTGGCAAGCTCCCGCTGGTGTGGGGGCCGCGCAGGACGGGGAAGCACCCTGGGCCCCGGTGGGAGCGCCGCTTAAATCGAGATGCTGAGTATCGACGCCGTGCGATAACGTATAGCGCAGACCGAGGTCGAGCTTGCTCGGAATAGCCGCATATTTTACCGCGGCAGTGAACGTGTCTACGACGGTTCGATCATTTGTGAAGGCCCCAACGTTTGAACTCGTGCTGTGCGACACGCAATTGTTGGTGCCATAGGCCGTAACGTTGTTTAGATCGCAGCTTTCTCCCAACAGCAGCTGGGTAGCGTATTCCCTCTCGTAGCCAAACGTGAAGGCAAGATCGGTGTTGGCGATATAGGTCACGTCGATGCCGCCGGCCCACGAGCGGCTGTCGGTCAACCCCATTTCGAGTTGCGGTGTCAGACCGTAATGATCGTCCTGATATTTAAACGTCGGGGTGACAGTGAGGCCGCGAGCGACAACCATGTCGATGGCAAAGTTCGCTTTCCACCGTTCGCGATTGTCGATCATCAGTTGCCGATAACTGGGATTATAATAGTAACCGTTCTGTGCTGGCGTCGAACCGGGGAATTGAATCATTCCCACATTTGTCAGATAATTGTAGTTATTGGCGGTTCGATTGGAATAGTAGCCGCTGGAGCGGAAAGTAACCCAGGTCATCGGCTTCCAGTCGGCATAGAGCTTGCCGGAATTCTCGTCGGTGCTGGTGGCATCGACCTGCGTGTAATCATATCGCTCATAGCCGTAAGCGGCGCCGACGTTCCATTCCTTCGTCGGACGCCAATTCAGATCCGCGCCGCCGTTCTGCTTGATGTAGGCCATCGACAGGCTTTGGATAGTTCGTTCGAGAGCCGTTGCCTGATCGTAAGCGATCCAGCCTGCCGTGCTGCCCGGCGTACCGAACATGAGCTGCGGCGTCTGGTTATCGAAGTTGTAGTAGCGGTAGCTCAGCTTCGAGGTGAGTTCGGGCGTGATCTTGGTGGTGATGATGTTGTTGCTCAACAGGGTATTGACCGCCCCGTTCAGGCTCGATGCCGGCAGCGGGAAACCCGGATTTTGCGTCGACATCGGGATGAACGCATCGTTCTGCCGCATCATCGTGTAGCTGACCGTGCCGGCATAACGGCTATTCCACGGCAAATCGGCACCCAGCGTGCCACTGAAGGCATTGGCATTGTTGCTCGGCCACGTCGACAGCCGGGCCGTTGGAACTGGTGGTGCGCCGCCGGCGCCCGCGGTAAACGGATCTTGGATCGTGTAAGATGTAAATGCGTCGGTATAAGTCGAACCGTTATAGGCCAGTTTGAAATTAAAGCGCTGACCCCAAGGGGAGGTGCCGACATATTCGCCGTTCAGCCCGTAGTTCTGCGTAACGTCGTCCACCGGCCGCGGGACTTCCGTGGGCCCGTAGGGGAAACTGTTACCGAAGCCGACGACGCCATCATACTGGGTGCCGGAACGATGCATATGCGAGTAATCGGCCTTGACGTCCCAGGCATCCGTCGGCGTCCAACGATAATCGGCCGCCGCAGTATCGCGGTTGATACCGATATCGATCGGGGCAACAGGAAATTTACCGGCAATACAAGCGTTCGCCGCACTTCCGGCGGTGCATGTGGCAAAGCCTGGGGGAAGAGTCAGACTGGTGGTGCCGACCCCCTGATAGAAGGTTTGAGCGCTGGTGCTGTAGAGATGTGGGGTCTGGTCCCAGAGGAAGCTGAAATAGTGCTCGCCCGCCTTAGACGCATCGAGCCGGTACTGCTGATCGTCGTAGCCGATATTCTTGCCGATGACGTCGATCCGGTAGAGACCATCGCTGGTTCCGGTCGATAGCCAGACATTGCCGAACGGACCTGGCCTGACGTCGCTGTATTCATAATACTTGGCCAAGCTAGGCTGGCCCCGATAGGCCGAACCGTTGCGCTGCGGATCGTTGAGGACGAAGCGGCCACCGGCCTCGACGTCGCCGTGGAACCACCAAAGCGCCGGGGCCTCGCCCGCGGCCGGCGCCTTCAGTGGAATGTCGGCCGCTTGCGCCTGCGTGCCGGGCACCGCCCATGCCGCACTGCTCAGCAACGCAGTAATCATGCATGTCTTGACCAATCCGACCCGTTTCATTTGCCCCGTCCCCTAACGAAACTTTCACACTGAGATTGTTCTCGATTCAGCTGCCGCCACGCTGCTTACCGTTGCAGCGCACCGCCCGCCGGGCTGTTGCTGCCGTGAATGGCCGTGTGGCAATTCTGGCATTGGCGGCCCATCGTGAAGACCGAACCGGTACCCGCGGTCTGGCCATGGCCGAAGCCGTGGCATTCGAAGCACAGCCGCGGACGCGACAGTTTCAGCGAGTACTCGTTCACGGTGCCGTGCGGATCGTGGCAGTTGTCGCAGTTCTCGCGCACCGGCTCGTGTTCGAACAGGAACGGTCCGCGCTTCTCGGCATGGCAGGTGTAGCAGACGTCGTTGATCGAATCCTTCTTCAGCAGCGCCTCGGTGAAGCTGCCGTGCGGATTGTGGCAGTCCGAGCAGGTGATCTTGCCCTCGCGCAGGGGCATATGCGACGAACGGAACATCTGCGCGCGCCGGTCCTTGTGGCACTGGAAGCAGGTGTCCGCCTCGAACGCGGTCTTGAGCTGGTTCTTGCGCGACACGCTCTTCATGATGGTGTGGCAGTTCACGCAGGCGAGCCCGCGCTCTTCGTGGACGCTGCCCGCCCAATTGGTGCGGTCGCCGCGCTGATGGCAGGCGAGACAGATGCCGTTCTTTTCTTCCGAGGTGCGCGGATCGTCGGCCTCGAACGACATAATGCCGCCGACGCCGCGTCCGCCGCCCGCCTTGGCGTGCGCCGAACCCGGACCGTGGCAGTTTTCGCAGGCGAACTTGCCGGGCTGCGTCATGCCGATGCGGCCCATCAGGGTCTTCTGGAATTCCGCGATCTGCGCCGCGTGGCAGCCGGCGCAGACCTTGTCGCCGACCACGTGGGCTTCGACCGGAACGGCGGCCTTGCCAGCCTTGCCTTTCGGCGGCTTGGCGGCCGGAGCCGGGGCGGCTTCCTTGGGCTGGGTCAACCAGTCAAGAAGATTGTCCGCTTCGGCGACCTTGATCTCGCCCTTGAGCGACGCAGGCTTGGCAGAGCCGAGGCCCTGCGCGAACGAGCGCAACGCGGCGATGGACTGGTCATCCTGAGACTTGGCGGCTGGCGCCTGACCGGTCTGCGCAAAGGCCGGCAGCGTCGATTGGATGCCCGGCAACGTGAAGCCGCCCTCGGCTTTGGCCGCTTGAGGCAAACAAAAGGCGGCGCCTAAGAAGACCGCCGCCGCCGCCAGAGCAATGACTACCTTATTACTTGTTCCGACTATGGGCCTGTCCGGAATACCCGTCGACAATGCTCCGGTGAGTCCGAATTCGACAGCCTCACGACGATTGTGTTTCACGAACGACCCCCGCCACCGCTAACAATTCTGGACCAGCATCAGAACCGATGCCGATCAGTGGAACGTCTGGCGCGGGCAGGATGAGCAGTCGCTACGTTACGTCGCTTGTTGCCGCAGTACTTTTTCAGTTGGCCGTCAAGCGCCCCGAATGAACTTGCCTCAAGTTCAGACCGGTACACCGTACCGCATTACTACTTCCCCAGCCCCGCTTTATTCATCACACTTGAATTCGTTTATGCACGCAACATGAATCTGAGTTTGATCAAGATCAAAATTGTGCACTGTGACATTTTTACTGTGCTATTTTTACCACCGTCACGCTGCTAGAGTAGGTATCGCGCGCTGGGTGGCGACCGCGAGAAGTAGTCTGCAACATCTCGACAATGGAGAGGACGATTATGCAAGTCTATGCGAGGAATATCGTTGTGCTCGTTTGCGGAGCGGCGGCTGTGATTCTGATCGCCGTCGCGCTGTCGTCGGTTGGATCGCGCCCGGCGAACGCGATGCCCGCCTACGCGCAGCAGACCGGCAAGCCCTGCGGCTTCTGCCACAAGAGCGCGGGCGGCGGCGGTCCGTTGACTTCGGCCGGCGAGAAGTTCAAGGCGAACGGCCACAAGCTCTGAGCGATCGCCGCGCACGATTTGCGGATTGAAATGTCGAGCGCGCGGCACTTAAGTGCCGCGCGTTTGTTTTGAGGAGCGATAAATGCAGGCCGGGACAATCGCGCTGCGCGCGCTCGCGCTGACGTTTCTCTTGTGTTGGACGCAGGCCGCCGGCGCGCAAGGCGCCGGCAATCTCGACAACGCGACGTGTCTCGGCTGTCACGGCGCGCCCGGATTTTCCGCGCCGCGCGCCGACGGGCAAACGCGTCCGCTGTCGGTTGCCGCGGATCAATTTGCCGATAGCGTCCACGGCAAGGCGTCGGTGCGCTGCGTCGATTGCCACACGACGATCACCGAGGTGCCGCATACCAACGTCTCGAAGACCGCCGCCGAGTGGGACAAGACGCGCATCGCCATGACCAAGAATTGCATGGCGTGTCACCCGCAGGCGGCGAAAGGTTATGCCGAGACCTATCACGGCCAGGTCATCATCATGGGCTTCGCGCATGGCGCGACCTGCGCCGATTGCCACGGCAGTCACAACGTCTTGCCCGCAAGCAATGCGGCCTCGCGCGTCGCGCCCGGCAACGTGCTCAAGACCTGCCGGACGTGTCACGCCGACGCGACGCCGGGCTTCGCCACGTTCCAGCCGCACGCGACCACCGACGACTTCGCGCATTATCCGTACACGTGGATCGCCGCGAAGTTCGTCAACGTCGCGGTCGGCGGCGTGCTGCTGTTCTTCTGGGCGCATTCGGCTCTGTGGTTCTATCGCGAATACCGCGACCGCCAACGCGGCGCGCCGCGTCCGCATGTGCGCGCCGCGGCGGTGCCGCAAGGCGAGCGCTACTACCAGCGCTGGAGCGCGATGTGGCGCTGGGCGCATCTCTTGTTCGCGGTGAGCATCATCCTTCTGGTCGCGACCGGCATCACCCTGCTCTATCCGACCACGGCCTGGGCGCCGGTGCTGGAACGGCTGATGGGCGGCCCGGTGATCGCCGGCATCATCCACCGCGTGTCCGCCGCGGTCATGGTCGCCGTGTTCGCCTGGCACATTCTTTATGCCGCCGTGCACATCGCGCGGAACTGGTCGAGCTTCAAAGTCTTCGGCCCCTATTCGCTGATGCCGAACTGGCAGGACGCCGCCGACTTCGCCGCCATGTTCAAATGGTTCTTCGGCAAAAGGCCGCGTCCGTCGTTCGACCACTGGAACTATCAGCAGAAGGTCGACTACTGGGCGCCGTTCTGGGGCATCGCCATGCTGGTGGCGACCGGCGCGGTGCTGTGGTTCAAGACGCTGACGGCGACGTACCTGCCCGGCTGGGCGTTCAATGTCGCCTCGGTCGCGCACGGCGACGAAGCCGTGCTCGCCGCCGCCTATCTCTTCACCGTGCACTACTTCGTCAATCACTGGCGGCCGGACAAATTCCCGCTCGACATCGTCATCTTCACCGGCTCGATGCCGCTCGAGGAGTTCAAGCGCGAATACGCCGTCGAGTACGCGCGGCTGGCGCAAAGCGGCGAGCTCGAGCGGCATCTGGTCGACGCGCCATCGCGGCCGCTCACGCTCGGCGCCAAGGTTCTCGGCTTCGCCCTCGTCTTGGTCGGGCTGGCGCTCTTGGTGATGATGGCGATCGGCTTCGGCGGACATTGGTTGTAAGCCATTCGCGCAACCGCTGCGGAAAGCGAGGTGGAAACGATGAACAAGATTCAACCGCTCGCTCTCGGCGTCGCCGTCGGAGTGTTGTGGGCGATTTGCGTGTTCTGCGCCGGGATCATGGCCATGTTCGGCTGGGGCGTCGCCTTCGTCGGCGCGCTGGGCTCGCTTTATATCGGCTATGGCGCGTCGATCGCCGGCGCTCTGATCGGCACCGTCTGGGCCTTCATCGACGGCTTTTTTGCCGGTTTCGTAATCGCGTGGATTTACAATATTGTCGCAAGATAACGGCAGCCACACGATTGCGATCTATTACGCGACGCGCGACGGCCAGGCGCGGCGCATCGCCGAGCATATTTGCGGCCGACTCGCCGCGGACGCGCCGCTCGCCCCGCCGCAGAACCTGGCGGTAGCGCGGCCGGCGGCAGAGGACCTCGCCACGGTCTCGCTGATCGTGCTGGTGGCCGCGGTGCGTTACGGCAAGCACTTGCCGGAGGCCGACCGATTCCTGAGCGCCTACGGTTCGCTCGCTTCACCGCCGCCATTGGCGCTCGCCTCGGTCAATCTAACCGCCCGCAAGCCGGACAAGACGACGGCGACCGGCAACGCATACTTGCGCAAGACCATCGCACGCCACCGGCTCGCGCCGGCGCTAGCGGCGGCTTTCGCCGGCCGGCTCGACTATCGCCGCTATAGCTGGCGCGACCGGCAGATCATCCGCTTCATCATGTTGTTGACCGGCGGGCCGACCGATCCGGACACGCGGGTCGAATACACCTCATGGGACGCGGTCGACGATTTCGCCGACCGCATCGCCGAGCTGCGCCGGCAAGCCTGATTTGGGCGCGTCGTCATAAATTGAGTCTGACTGTCACTCCAACGGCGAACAAACGCGGGCGCGGCTTTTGCCTTCGCGTTTATGAGTCCACGGCATCTAAAGGTCGCGTTCGCGCAGCGCCACCGCGTCGGGCGGCCCCATCAGCCACATCTGATAGAGCGACACCACCCACATGAAGGCGAAGCACGCCGCCAGGATCATGCCGGCGGCGATCTCCACGAACACGAAGGGATGGAAGACCTTGATCAGATACCAGGAGGCGACGTCGATCATGATGCCGGCGAACGGCGTCGCGACGACGACGCATTTGAACCACACCGGCCGCACATAGGCGTGGCTGAACATGAAGCCGGTGAGGAAGAAGATGAAGGTCATGCCGAACAGGTGGATATGTGACACGCGCACCAGCGTCGGAATGGCGGCGCCGGTGTCTTTCTCCGTCACCTTCTTCAGGTTGTCGTAGCCGTTGAGGTTGGGCAGGTGCGGATTGCTGCCGTCGTGGCAGGTCATGCAATATTTATCGAGCAGCGGCCGCACCGCCTTGTCGTAGCCCGGATGCGGCGCGCCTTCGGCGGCCCAGGCCATGATGACGTTACGGTCGTCGCCCGGCAGCATGGTCGACATCGGCCCGCGTAGCGCGCCTTCCAGCCGCGAGCCCTTGCCGCTGCCGGAATAAGCGACGATCAGGTCTTCCGACGTGAGCATCTGCGGATTGCCGCCGGCGCGGCCGGCATAGGTGAAGTACACGTTGAGCAAGGCGAACAGATAGCCGACGCCGAGCACGAGCAGCGCCGCGGTATAAAGAACGCGCTGGCTATACGGCAGCTCCGTGTAGTGAAGGTAGTGCCGGTGCAGTGGCAGTTCACTCATGGTGGTGTCCATCGGTTAGGGCTCGATCGTCACTTGGCCGGCAGCGGCACGAACAGCACCGCGCGTGCTTTTTGATGCGCATAGAAGGAAGCGAGATTGTCGACATCGTCATCGTTCAGCCCGCCGGCCATCGCGTGCATCTCTCCGCTCTTGCGCGTCTGCGCGCGGTAGTCGAGCAGCGCCTTTTGCAGATATTCGACCCGCTGGCTGGCCAGCATGGGGAAGCGCGGGTCGGTGCTATTGCCATTCACGCCATGACAGCGGTTGCAACGCTCGACCCATTCCGCGGTCGAGAGCGGCTTGCGCACGTTCGGCGCCTGCGGCGTCTGCGCCGCGAAATACGCGGCCAGATTCTTCATGCCCTTGTCGTCGAGCGTACTCGCCAAGCCCTTCATCGTATCGTGCGCGCGCGAGCCGTTCTTGTATTCGGCCAGCGCGGTGGCGATGTATTGCCCGTCCTGTCCGGCAAGACTAGGCGTCGCCGGGCTGCCGCTCACCCCGCCCTCGCCGTGACATCCGTTGCAGTTCGCCGCCGCGGCTTTGCCGGCGGCCGCGTCGCCGGCGGCCGGCGTCTTGGCGCGCGCCGGCTTTTGCAGCGCATAGAACATGGCGATGTTGCTCATCGCCGTATCGTTCAGCGCCGCCACCATTGATTTCATGGTGTCATTCTTGCGCTGGCCGTCCTGGTAGGCCTTCATCGCGTCGATCAGATATTTCGGATCGAGTCCGATCAGGCTCGGAATGCCGGGGATCTGGCTGACCCCGGCGTCGCCATGGCAGCCGGCGCAGGCCGCCGCCGCCGCCTTGCCGGCTTCGACCGGATCGGGCTTGGCGGGTCCCGCCGATCCGCTTGGCGCCGGCGCGGGATCGAGGCTCGCGAAATAGGCCGACACTTTGATGAGCGCGTCGTCGCTGAGGAACTTGATAGCATTGGTCATGGCCTCGCTGCTGCGCAGGCCGGATTTGTATTCCTTTAGCGTGAGATAAAGATAAGCCGGCCGCTGCCCGGCGATGTGCGGGGTACCCTTGACGGTGCTGATGCCATTGAGGTTGTGGCAGGCGGCGCAATCCTTTTCCGCCACATGCTTGCCGTCCTCGATGTCCATCGGCGCGGCGTTGAGGGTGCGCATTTCCTCGCCCGACTGCGCCCGCGCAACCGCGCCCGCACTTGCGATCGCGGCCAAGGCGACGGCGGCGCCGATCAAGATCCTTTTCATGGACGTTATACCTCCGGCCGTTCGCTTTTGTTGTCGCAAGTTCTCGAGCCGGGCAGCCTGCTCGCCTCGAACCGTCCTGTGATCCTTCGCGCCTACCGTGCCGGCAGGCTCGCGTAATACGACGCGATGCTTTCAATGACGGCGTCGCCGTAAGGCACGCTCATGTTGTGCATCAGCGAGTTGCCGCGCTTGCCATCGCGATAGGCGCGCAACGCCACGACCAGATAATCCTTGTCCTGCGCATTGATGATCGGAATCGCCAGCGCCGGATTGTTGATGTCGCCGGCGTGGCAGCGATTGCACTTGTCGGTAATGTCCTTGAGCAGATGTTCCCCGTCTTCGGCGGGCTTCGATTTCTGCGTCGCGTAGAACGCGACGATGTCGTCGATCTCCGGATCGGTCAGGTTGGCGACGACGCGGGCCATGGTGTCGTTCTTGCGCGTGGTGCGGTAGCCCTTGATGGCGCGCGCGAGGTATTGCGGGTCCTGGCCGGCGAGGCTGGGCGTGGCCGTGTCGGTGCTCACGCCGTGCGAGCCGTGACAGCCGCCGCACACCGCGGTGCGCGGCTCGCCCAGGACGGGGTTGCCGGTCGGCGGCGCGGGGCGCGCCGTCGGGGTCTGCGAGGCGAAGTAGAGCGCCACGCTTTCAATATCGAGCCTGGTCAGCTTGCGCAGCATCGGATCCATCGGCGCCGATTCGCGCCTGCTGGTCAGATACTCCTGCGTGGCCGTAATGAAATAGATCGGCTGCTGGCCGGCGAGGTTCGGCGTGCCGGCGGCCTTGCTGTTGCCGTCGGCGCCGTGGCAGGGCGCGCAGGCCGCCGCGGCCGTCTTGCCGTTCTCATAAGGAGAGAAGACCGGGATCTTTTCCGCCGGCATCGGCTTCAGACTGGCGTAGAAGGCGGCGACGCCGCGGGTCTGGTCGTCGCTCAGATCGGTGGCAATCGCGCGCAAGGCGGCGTGAACGCGCCGGCTTTCCTTGTATTCCTGCAACGCCGCCATGATGTAGCGCCCGCGCTGGCCGGCGAGATTCGGAATTCCCGGTGCCACTCCCCTGCCGTCGAGACCATGACAGCCCTTGCACTCCCTTTCGGCAACACCCTTGCCGACGCGAATGTCCTCCGCTGTCTGCTTGTCGGGCGTGCCCTGGTCAGAGCAGCCGATCAGCGCCACCGACAGGAACAGGGCGAGCAGCAGGTGTCTCATGGGAAACCCCGGATTGTGTTTTGTTTGTTCAGTTTTCATCGCGTCATCCCCCAACGAACAAGTGGCGGGTGAAGCCGTAGAGCACGAAGACGAGCAGGAAGAGGCCGGCGCCCATCAAGGTGAAGCCGAGCGCCGTGGAGGCGACCGTCATCGGCCGCGACGGCGCGTCGACCAGGAACCTGTCGAGCTCGCCCGCCGCGACCAGGCGCTTGTATTCGACCAGATGCTCGCGCTTGAATTCCTCGAGCGGCATCTTGCCGGTGAACATCAGGATATCGAGCGGGAATTTCTCCGGCCGCCAGTGATTGTTGAAGAAATGCACGGTGAACAGGAAGCCGGCGGCGAGCACCGCTTCCTCGCCGTGGAAGATGGTGGCGACGTTGAACACCCAGCCCGGCAGATAGGTGGCGACAAAACCCTTGAACCACAGCATGGCGCCGCTGCCGCCGATGATGGTGACGCCCCAGAACGGCGCCCAGTAGTCGAACTTTTCCCAATAGGTCCAGCGGTCGAGCTGCGGCTTCGGCGCCAGCCCGAAGAACCACTTGAACATGCCGATGGCGTCGTTGAGGTCGTTCAGGTTGGGGATCATCGAGTCGGGGCCGAACCAGTGGAAGGTCTTCCAGCTCCGCCCGATGCGCAGGAACACGTAAGCGATGTGCCAGAAGAAGATGCCGACGAAGCCGACGGCGAAGAAGCGGTGCACCGTGCCGGTGACGCGCGGGCCGCCGAACAGGTGGCTGATGGTCTGCGCCCATAGCGTGTCGGAGTTGAACAGCGTCATGCCGGTGAGCACCAGCATGATGGTGCAGATGGCGAAGCACAGGTGCGCCAGCCGCCAGATCGCCGGCCAGCGGCGGTAGTAGATGACCGGCTTGCCGTCGCCGTTCTGCAGCGCTTCGGCGCGCACATGCGGCCGGATCTTGTGCTGCTTGTGGTCGCGGTATTCGCGGAAGAACCATAGCGCCGAGTGCGTCCAGAAGAACGAGAAGGTGCCGCCGAGCAGCAGCAGCATGAATTTCGAGGCGATCCAGGTGCGCGGATATTGGTGGAAGTTATGCGTGGTCGCGTGCGGCTCGAAGCTTAAGAATCCCTGGGTCGCGTCGAGATGGCACTTCTGGCAGGTCTGCAGCCGGTTCGCCGGATAGACGGCGGCCTTGGGGTCGGTGACGCGCTGGATCGTGTGATAGCCGTGGCAGTCGAAGCACTTGGCGGTATAGGCGAAGCCGAGCGTGTTGACCTGGCCGTGATAAGTCCCCTGGTAAGACGCCAGTTCCTCTTTATGGCAGCTGCCGCAGTTCTTGGTGATTAGGAGCTGGGTCCTGTCGAGGAACGGATCCTGGATGTCGTGGGTGGTGTGGCAGTCGGAACAGATCGCCGCTTTCGGATTGCCTTGCAGCAAGGTGAGCTGGCCGTGCACCGAGGTCTTGTATTCGGCGAGCTCGGCGGTGTGGCAGGAGCCGCACGCATAAGGCAGATTGAGCCGCCACCAGTTATAGTTCGGCGTGTTCGGCGGATAGACGTAATGCGCGTCGTGGCAATTGTAGCAGGTCGCGTTGGTGTGCGACTGATCGACCTTGCTCGGCTGCGCGTGGATCGACTTCATATAGCGGCCGACCATGTCCATCACGCCGCTGAGCTTGGCGATCTGGGCAGCGTTGTTACTCTCCTTCGCCTCCTCCAGCTTGCTCTCGTGGCAGCTGACGCAGCTTACCTGCACGGTGACCGGGTCGTGCGGGATCTTGGTGACGTTGGTGTGGCACTCGACGCATTGCAGCTTGCCGTGCACGCTGCCGAGGAAGCGGTCCTTCAGCACCATGGGGAACTGCTTCTCGCCGGGCGTCGGTGGCGGCGCGAAGCCTTCCAGCCCGTGACAGCCGAGGCACATTTCGCTGGTGAGCTTGGGCGCGGCCTGGTCGCCGCTGGCGTTCTGCGCGCGGGCGGAGGTCGAGACGGCGGCGGCGATCAGCAGGGCGGCGGCGAGCGCGGTAGCGATACGCGACATGCGGCCGCCAAGTCCACTCGCTTCGGCGGCACTCGTTTCGTTCAGCTCGGTCATGATTTCTCCGCCCTGGCGGGTCGATGGCACAACGAACATCCCGAGCATGGTAAAGAATTCGACCGAGTTTGCCGAATCTAATGTTGTCATAACCATTGGCACGAAATGATTTCTTGACGGAAATCAAAAGCACGGCGCGCCGATTTGCGGATGCTCGCGCCGCCGCCGCGCGGTCCGCTAAGCGGTGTACGGTTACCGGCCCATTCGTGCCGGCCTAGAATCGAATTCACCGGCGCAGCGGCTTTAAAGACTCCGACCGGGCGGCGCGCGGTTCGATTTTTCGCGAATGCGAACAGCCGGTTGCGCAGAGCAAAACCTTCCCCTGGCGATTGACGTGGATCAAGGCAGCGAACGCGCATCGCCGTCATCATAATTAAAACTAAGGGGGCGCCCATGCTTGCATCGAATCCGGTCAAGACTTATCCGGCGACCAAATCGTTTGTCGGCGCGTTTCGCGACTGGGTGCGGCATCGCCGGCTGATCAGCCAATGCCGGCAGCGTCTCGCACTCTGCGACAACAGCGAAATCGAACGCATCGCGCACGACGTCGGCCTGTCGTCGAACGAACTGCGGCGCATGGCGAAGCTCGGACCGGACGCGGCCAAGGAATTGCTCGAGCGCATGGACGCGCTGCACCTCGACGCCGACGCGGTGGCCAAGAACGAACCGGCGACTATGCGCGACTTGCAGCGGCTGTGTTCGAATTGCCTAAGCAAGAAGCGATGCCAGCGCGACCTCGTGCTCACGCCGAATAGTCCGATCTGGCATCAATACTGCCCGAACGCCGACACGCTCGACGAATTGCAACGTGAAGCCGCCAACGACCGCTGAGTTGCGATAACGGCCGCGGAAACGCGAGATGCTCATGCGTGCGCTCGACCGGTTTTCCCGATTTTTCGCCATAGTCGCCAGCGGCCTCACCGGCGCGCGTCATTCGCCCGAGCCCGGCCGCGACGATGGCGGCCGCAATGAAACGGCGGCGGCCGATTCTCAGCCGTCGGCGCAACCCACGGCGGTGTTGCGCCAGGAGAAGCTTTCCCAGCCGCCGCGGGTTTCGCATACCGCGGTCTGGCCACGCTGATTGTTCCGGCGCCATCGAGACCTTCCCACTTGCGGTTTCATGCGATTGACATAAGTCAATCGACGTGCGGCCGCGCGGTATATTTTACCGCCGCTGGCTCATCGTTGATGGCGAGTGGCTTTATGGCAAATATGCTCGAGAGAGCGGTCCCGCGGTATACGTCCTATCCAACCGCGCCCAATTTCAGTCCGGCGGTCGACGCCAATGTCTTCGGCAAGTGGCTCGCCGCGCTACCGGCCGACGCCACGCTCTCATTATACCTGCACGTTCCGTTCTGCCGCGAGCTTTGCCACTATTGCGGCTGCCATACCAAGGCGACGCTGCGCGACGAGCCGATCGAGGCCTATGCGCAGCGGCTGGTCGAAGAGATCGCGCTCATCGCCGCGCGTGCCGGCCGGCGCAAGGTCACGCATATCCATTGGGGCGGCGGCACGCCCTCGATCCTCGACGGCGAGCTGTTGAACTTCATCACCGACGAACTGGCGCATCGTTTCGATCTCTCGGCCATGCGCGAGCACGCGATCGAGCTCGACCCGCGTTACGTCACGCGGCCGCTCACCGGGGCGCTGCGCGATATCGGCGTCAACCGCGCGAGCCTCGGCGTGCAGGACTTCAGCGCGCACGTGCAAGCTGCCGCCGGCCGCGTCCAGCCGTTCGAGACGGTCAAGGCCGCGGTCGACCTGCTCAACGAATTCGGCATTGACCGCATCAATATCGATTTGATGTACGGCCTGCCCAAGCAGACCGTGGATGATGTCAAGCGCACCGTCGCGCTCGCGCACTCGTTGCAGCCGCAGCGCGTCGCCGTGTTCGGTTATGCGCACGTGCCCTGGTTCCGTCCGCAGCAGCGGCTGATCGCCGACGCCGATCTGCCGACCTCGCCGGATCGCCTCGCGCAGGCGGAAGCCGCGCACGCGACCTTGGTGCAGTTCGGCTACCGGGCGGTCGGTCTCGATCACTACGCCAAGGCGGACGATCTCTTGGTCGCGCAAGGCGGCCGCGTGCTGCGCAACTTCCAGGGCTACACCGACGACGACGCCGACGCGCTGGTCGGCCTCGGCGCCTCCGCCATCAGCCGTCTGCCGCAAGGCTTTGCGCAGAATGCGCCGGCGGTCGGCAATTATTCGCGCGCAATCGCCGACGGCAAGCTCGCCACAGCGAAGGGCATCGCGCTGTCGGCCGACGACCGCCTGCGCGGCCACATTATCGAGCGGCTGATGTGCGACATGGCGGTCGATCTCGATGCGGCCCCCGGCGAGGCCGGCGTCGATAATACCGCCGATTTTTCCGGCGAGCTCGCCTCGCTGCAACCGTTTCAGGATAACGGCAGCGTCCAGATCGACGGCCACCGTATCCGCATCACCGAAAAAGGCCGCCCCTACATGCGGCTGGTGGCGGCGACGTTCGACACGTATCTGGGCCAGGCCAAATCGCGGCATTCGGTGGCCGTTTAGCGCGATCAAAAATCCGTTGACGTAGGTCAAGAGGCCGCCCGGCAAACCGGCGTATGCAAATACTGCCACGCCGCAAGACGGGTGCGCGACGCTAAGGAGTGTCACATGTCGGCTCTGCCTAACGAACCGAAGCGCCGCTCGGCGATCGAAGTGCTTCAGCAATGGTGGCAGGCCTGGACCGGCAACGGGCCGGCGCTGGCGAACCCGTGTTGCAGCGCCGAGAGCGAAGTCGAGCGCATCGCCACCGATATCGGCGTGTCGGCCGCCGAACTGCGCAGGCTCGCGAGCCTCGGTCCCGAATCCGCGGACCTGCTGCTGCGCCGCATGGCAGCGCTCGACCTCGACCGCAAGGAAGTGGCGCAGGTCGAGCCGCAGACCTTCCGCGATCTGCAGCGCATTTGCACGCTGTGCGAGAGCCACCAGCAATGCGCACGCGATCTGTTGCGCGATGCGAGCAACCCGGCTTGGGAACATTACTGCCCGAACGTCGCCACGCTGCGAGCGCTCAACGCGATGCCCTGGGCGTCGCGGCGCGAGTGGTAAGCGCGCGTAATTAAGCGCGCGACAAAATCCACCTTCGGCCTTTCAAGCTGCGCGCATTCGCCAAGCCGGCGTATGCGCCAATAACAGCGCACAGCATTGACCGTTTTGA
This sequence comes from Pseudolabrys sp., assembly GCA_035501975.1. Taxonomy (GTDB): domain Bacteria; phylum Pseudomonadota; class Alphaproteobacteria; order Rhizobiales; family Xanthobacteraceae; genus Pseudolabrys. The sequence goes on along the minus strand of DATJVE010000073.1, from coordinate 973 downwards.
CGCCGCCACCGTATAGAAGAACAAAGACAAATCGGGAGGCTGAGGTCGGCGTAATGAGTATTCCACAACTTCTGGTACACGATAAAAAGGATACGGTCGGCGTGGTCGTGGTCGAGGGCCTCAAGGCCAACACCGACATGCTGTGCGTGGTGACTGCCAACAACTCCTCGTTCCATCTCACCGCCAAGATGAACGTGCCGATCGGGCACAAGGTCGCGCTCACCGACATCAAGAAGGGCGACACCGTCTGGAAGTACGGCCATGACATCGGAAAGGCCGTCGCCGATATTGCCCAGGGCGAGCACGTCCACGTCCACAATCTCAAGACCAAGCGGTGGTGACATGGCGCAGTCGAACCTGAAGTTCCAAGGCTGGCGGCGCGAGAACGGCCGCGTCGGCGTGCGCAACCACGTGCTGATCCTGCCGCTCGACGATCTGTCCAACGCCGCCTGCGAGGCGGTCGCCAACAACATCAAGGGCACGCTCGCCGTGCCGCACGCCTACGGCCGGCTGCAATTCGGCGAAGACCTGGAAACCTTCTTCCGCACGCTGATCGGCACCGGCGCCAACCCCAACGTCGCCGCCTGCGTCGTGATCGGCATCGAGGAAGGCTGGACCAAGCGCGTGGTCGACGGCATTGCCGAGACCGGCAAGCCGGTCACCGGCTTTGGCATCGAATTGCACGGCGACATCAACACCATCGCGCGCGCCTCGCGCGCCGCCAAGGATTACCTGCAGTGGGCTTCCGAGCTTCCACGCGAGGAGTGCGGCATCGCGGATCTGTGGGTGTCGACCAAATGCGGCGAGAGCGACACCACCACCGGCCTCGCCTCCTGCCCGACCGTCGGCAACATGTATGACAAGCTGATCCCTCAGGGCATCTACGGCATCTTCGGCGAAACCTCGGAGATCACCGGCGCCGAGCATCTGGCCAAGGCACGCGCGATCTCGCCGGAGGTCGGCGAGAAGTGGA
>DATJVE010000072.1:0-8476 GCA_035501975.1 Pseudolabrys sp. | reverse complement strand
GATCTGCTCCCAGTCCGAACATTCGTAGCGGCTGCCCGGCCACGGATTGAACGGGATCAGATTGATCTTGGCTGGGATGCCCCTCAACAGCCGCACCAGCGCCTTGGCGTCCTCGATCGAATCGTTGACGCCCTTGAGCATCACGTATTCGAAGGTGATGCGCTTGGCGTTGGAGGCGCCGGGATAGTTGCGGCAGGCGTCGAGCAGTTGCGCGATCGGATATTTGCGATTGAGCGGCACCAGCTCGTTGCGCAGCTCGTCGCGCACCGCATGCAACGACACCGCCAGCATGCAGCCGATCTCGCGGCCGGCCCGCTCGATGTTCGGCACCACGCCGGACGTGGACAGCGTGATGCGGCGCTTGGAGATGGCGATGCCGTCGCCATCGGCGACGATCAGCAACGCATCGCGCACGGCATCGAGATTGTAGAGCGGCTCGCCCATGCCCATCATGACGATGTTGGTGACGCAACGATCGCCCGTTGGGATGACGCCGTCCGTGGAGCGCGTTGCGCCCGGCCAGTCGCCGAGCCGGTCGCGCGCCACCATCACTTGGCCGACGATCTCATCGGCCGTCAGGTTGCGCACAAAACGCTGCGTGCCGGTGTGGCAGAACGAGCAGGTCAACGTGCAGCCGACCTGGCTCGACACGCAGAGCGTGCCGCGGTCGGTGTCGGGAATGTAGACGCATTCGACTTCATGCGGCCGCTCGCCCTGCGTTTCGCCGGGCAGCCGCAGCAGCCATTTGCGCGTGCCGTCGACGGAGACCTGTTCCGCCACCACCTCGGGCCGCCCCAGCGTGAAGCGCTGCGCCAATTCGGTACGCAGTTCCTTGGACACGCTGGTCATGGCGTCAAAACCAGTCACGCCGCGGAAATAGATCCAGTGCCAAAGCTGCTGCACGCGCATCTTGCGCTGGGCTTCCGGCACACCGATCGCGCCCAATAGCGCGCCGAGCTGCGCGCGCGTGAGCCCGACCAGCGACGGTTTCTCCGGCGCCACATAACGCTCGAGCGGCGTCTTCTCGACGAAGGTGACCGTCGAGGCCGGTGCAATTTCGATTGTCGTTACCATAGGATCAGGTCGTCATCGCCGCGCGCTGCGGCCTTGCCGCAATATAGGGCGCCCGCGGCCTACTTGCACTCCTCGGCCACCTTGTCGAGAGCCTGGTCGAGGCCCTTGAGCGAATAGGTGTCCATGGTCCTGGCGCCGGTGTGCGACACGCTCTTAACCACCAGTTCGGAGCCTTTGCGCATGGTTTCGACCATCTGCGCTTCCTCAGCGGCGTTTTTCACCCAGGCGCCGTCGTTCTGGGTGTAGAGCGCGTAGTTCGCCGCGCCGATGGTGGCCATGGCGTCGACTCCGGCCTTCTGCGGATAGCCGACGATCACAGACACTTCGTTGCGCACCTTCTCGGCCGGCCGTGTCGAGACGAAGGCGTAAGACGGATCGCGCTTCTTGTTGGACGGCACGATCACCGCCGAGGTCGGCTTCGACAGCGCGAAGCAGACCTTCTTGCCGCCCGGCGTGGCCTTGTAGGCGCCCCAGTCGCCGAACTGGCCGAGCAGCACCGCCTGTTCGGTGGGCTCGGGCTTGGCCGCCGGCTTTTTCGCCGCCGGTTTGGTTTGCGCGAATGCGGCCGTGCAACTGATGGCGACGGCGAAGGTCAACGGTGCAACGGCGCAGCTTTGCAGAAGCGTCTTCGTCATCGGGCCCTACCGGTTGAAGTGAATGATTGCATCGAAGCCGCCCCCGTGAGAACCAGGAGATATTAGCCGATTACGGACGAAATTCGACAAGGCGGACGGCGGCAATCGGTCGCCCCTGGTGAAAATTATAAGCCTAAATCCGAAGTCGCCAAAATGGTTGGAGCCCGTGCTAGATAGCCTGGCGATTTCCATCCCACCGAGGCGCCATGAAAGGCCTGCTCTGCACCCGCTATTGCTCCCCCGACGAGCTTGAACTGGCCGATATCGCCGAACCTCACCCCGGCCCGGGCGAAGCCGTGGTGCGGGTCAGGGCCGCGGCGCTGAACTTCTTCGACACGCTGATCATTGCCGGCAAATATCAGCACAAGCCGCCCTTCCCGTTCTCGCCCGCCGCGGAGTTTGCCGGCGAAATCGAGAGCGTCGGCGCCGGTGTCACCGGCTTTGCGCCGGGCGACCGCGTCATCGGCAATATCGGCTGGGGGGCGGCGCGCGAGAAGGTTGCCGTCGCCACCGACAAACTGGTGGCCATGCCGGCGGGTCTCGATTTCGACCGCGCCGCCGGCCTCACCGTCACCTACGGCACGACGATGCATGCGCTCAACGACCGCGCCAAGCTGCAAGCCGGCGAGACGCTAGCCGTGCTGGGCGCTGCCGGCGGCACCGGGCTTGCGGCGGTCGAGCTCGGCAAGTTGATGGGCGCGCGCGTCATCGCCTGCGCGTCGTCGGACGACAAGATCGCCTTCGGGAAGAAGCACGGCGCCGACGACGGCGTGAACTACGCTGCAACCGATCTCAAGGAGGCGCTGCGCGCGCTCACCGGCGGCAAGGGCGTCAACGTGGTTTACGATCCGATCGGCGGCGCGCAGGGCGAAGCCGCGCTGCGCGGCATGGACTGGGGCGGCCGCTATCTGGTTATCGGCTTTGCCGCCGGTGACATGCCGAAGCTGCCGCTCAACCTGGTGCTGCTGCGCAGCTACGACGTGCTCGGCGTCTACTGGGGCGCCTGGACGCAGCGCAACCCGCAAGGTCATCGCGCCAACATGATGAAGATTCTCGACTGGTGCGCACAGGGCAAACTGTCGTCGCACGTGCACGCGGTTTATCCGCTGAACGAGGCGCCCGCGGCGCTCAAGGCGATCGCCGCGCGTCAGGTGATGGGCAAGGCGATCCTGCGGCCTTAGAGCCTCGCCAGCGCATTGCGCGCCGCCTCGCGATGCGCCGGGCGGATGTTGCCGGCGACCAATTTGATCGCGGTCGCCAGCACCGCGGCATCGTCGGTGAAGCCGATGACCGGCAGCACATCGGGAATGGCGTCGACCGGCAACACGAAATAAGCGAGCGCGGCGACGAGCGTCGCCTTCACGGTGAGCGGCGTGTCCTTGTCGAAGGCGCAGTAGTGAGCGGCGAGCAGTTCCTCGGCGAAAGGAATCCGCGCGGCCACGCGCTTCAATTTACGCCAGAAGTTGCGCTTGAGCGTGGCGTCGTCGCTGCGCCAGAATGCAGTGCGTGCGAATGCCATGCAATTTAGATGGGCGTCGAAAATCGCCGCCGCAAGACGCTAGGCGACGCGCGCAATGAGCCGCTGGTGCATCACGCCGGGCCGCCGCTCGACGGTCCCGTCGAACAGGATCGCCTGTCCGGCCAGCGCGCGGCGCACATGATCGCCGACATAGGCCGTGAACAGCCGGCCGTCCTTTTCGCGGTGGTCAGCGTTCTCGGTGATGCGGAAGCTCATGTAGATGACGCCGCCCGGCTTGAGGATTTCCAGCATGCGGGCAACCGCGGGCGCGATTTCCTCGCTTGGCAAATGCATGAGCACCGTCTCGCAGACCACATTGTCGAAATGCCGCGCCGGAACTCCGCTCAAGTCGGGCAATGCGGCCTTTTTGAATTCGATGTGCGGGAAACGGGCGCGGGCCTGCGCCAGCAAAGCCTCGGACAGGTCGTAACCGATCGCTGGATAGCCGTTAGCGGTGAGCCAGGCCGCATCGCGCCCGCTGCCCGAACCGATATCGGCGGTGAGTCCCGGGCGGAAAAATTTCCGCAACAGCGCATAGACGTCGGCCGGCTCTTCCTCGGTGAGCCAGCGCTGCACAAAGGTCGACGCATCGGAATCGTAGACGGCGAGCGTTGTCTGATCCATGCTCAACCCGCGAGTCTGTCCATCGCCTCGGCAAGCGCGATGTCGCGCTCGGTCACTCCGCCGGCGTCGTGCGTCGCGAGCGTCACCTCGACCGTCTTGTAGACGTTGAACCACTCCGGATGGTGATCCATCTTCTCCGCCACCAGCGCCGCCCTGGTCATGAAGCCGAACGCCTGGTTGAAATCCTTGAAGACGAATTTCTTCGTGATCGCGTCGCGGCCGGCCGCTTCGGACCAGCCGGGAAGCTTGGCCAAGGCCATCTTGCGGGCTTCTGCGGACAGTTTCTGTGCCATGATCGGGCCCTCTCAAGGCGAACGCACGACCCTCGCAAAGGGTCCTCGCCGATACTACCTTTGGGCGGCCACCCCGGCCATACGAGGCTTTCATGTCCTGGTCATTGAATATCGGCAAGGTGTTCGGCACGGTCGTCCGCATCCACCTCACCTTCCTGCTGTTTCTCGCCTGGATATTTGCCGCCAGCTACAGCCAAGGCGGCGGCGCCACCGCCTTGAACAGCGTCGTGTTCATGGTGCTGCTGTTCCTTTGCGTGCTGCTCCACGAATTTGGCCACATCCTCACGGCGCGCGCCTTCGGCGTGCCGACGCCTTATGTGACGCTGCTGCCGATCGGCGGCGTGGCGCAGCTCGAGCGTATCCCGGAGGAGCCGGGGCAGGAATTCTTGATCGCCATCGCCGGACCGCTGGTGAACGTCGCCATCACGCTGCTGCTGGTCTTCATCGGCGGCGCGTCGCTGAACTCGAACGCCGCGGCGGGGCTCGACAACACGCAGTTCTCTTTGATCGACCGGCTGGCGGTGGTGAACCTATTCCTCGCCGTGTTCAACATGATCCCGGCTTTTCCCATGGACGGCGGCCGTGTGCTGCGCGCGCTCCTGGCAAGCCGCATGGGCTACGTGCGGGCGACCGAAGTCGCCGCGGCGATCGGCCAGTTCGTCGCTTTTGCGCTCGGCTTCATTGGGTTGATGTACAATCCAATCCTGATCTTCATCGCCATCTTCGTCTATCTCGCCGCCTCGTCGGAAGCACACATGGTGGCGTTGCGCGCCGCCTCGCGCGGCGTGCCGGTGAGCCACGCCATGATGACGCAGTTCGAGACGCTGACGCCCGAGGAGCATCTCGATGCGGCGGTGCAGACCCTGTTGCAAACCGGCCAGGGTGAATTTCCCGTGGTCGATGGCGCCGGCAAGCCGATCGGCGTGCTTGGCCGCGGCGATCTGATCCGCGCCATCAAGCAGCGCGGCCCCGACGCCCGCGTCGCCGACGCCATGGTCGCGGATATACCGACCATCGGCCATCGCATGACGCTGGAGCAGGCGTTCAAGCTGTTGATGCAGAAGCAGGCGCCGGCAGTCGGGATTGTCGATAATAGCGGCAAGCTGGTCGGCCTGGTGACCGGCGAGACCATTGCCGAGATGATGATGCTGCAGGATTCGCTGCCGAAAGGCGTCAAAATCGGCCCCTGGACACAACCGCCGTCCTCCCGCGCAGCCTGAGCGGCCGGCGATTGGCCGGTTGCTTCCGGCCGTTTGCTGACTATATTGCGCCGCAATAGCGCCGTGTCGCGGGTCCGAACGGGCCCGCGCTTTGGTTTTTGGAACCCACGCGCATGATCGCGAAAAGCCTGTCCTCGACTTGATCGGGGATGGGAACCGGTTTTCGGCAAACATCATGCGCAGAGAGAAACGATGAATCTTCGCAACGTCGCCATCATCGCCCACGTCGACCATGGCAAGACCACGCTGGTCGACCGGCTGCTGCAGCAATCCGGCGCCTATCGCGAGAACCAGCGCGTGGTCGAGCGCGCCATGGATTCCAACGACCTCGAGCGCGAGCGCGGTATCACCATCCTGGCGAAGGCGGCCTCGGTGGTGTGGAAAGGCGTCCGCATCAACATCGTCGACACGCCGGGCCATGCCGATTTCGGCGGCGAGGTCGAGCGCATCCTCAACATGGTGGACGGCGCGCTGGTGCTGGTGGACGCCGCCGAAGGCCCGCTGCCGCAGACCAAGTTCGTGGTCTCTAAGGCGCTCAAGATGGGCCTCAAGCCCATCGTCGTTATCAACAAGGTCGACCGCGCCGACGCGCGCGCGATCGAGGTGGTGAACGAGGTCTTCGACCTGTTCGCCGCGCTCGACGCGACCGACGAGCAGCTCGATTTCCCCATCCTCTACGGCTCCGCCAAGCAGGGCTGGATGGCGAAGAGCCTCGACGGCTCGCACGACGACGGCATGCAGCCGCTGTTCGATCTCATCCTCGACCACGTCAAGCCGCCGGTGGTCCAGGACGGCCCCTTCCGCCTGCTCGGCACCATCCTCGAAGCCAACCCCTATCTCGGCCGCATTGTCACCGGCCGCATCACTTCCGGATCGGTCAAGCCGAACCAGAACGTGAAGGTGCTCGGCCACGACGGGACGCTGATCGAGACCGGGCGCGTGACCAAGGTGCTCGCTTTCCGCGGCATCGAGCGCGTGCCGGTGGATGAGGCGGCGGCCGGCGACATCGTCGCCATTGCCGGATTGCCCAATGCCACCGTTGCCATGACCATCTGCGATCCTTCGGTCGAAACGCCGATCCCGGCGCAGCCGATCGATCCGCCGACGCTGGCGATGATCTTCCGCGTCAATGATTCCCCGCTCGCCGGCACCGAAGGCGACAAGGTCACCGGCCGCATGATCCGCGACCGGCTGTTGCGCGAGGCGGAAGGCAATGTGGCGCTGCGCGTGCGCGAATCGGACGAGAAGGATTCCATGGAAGTCGCCGGGCGCGGCGAATTGCAGCTCGGCATTCTGATCGAGACGATGCGGCGCGAGGGCTTCGAGCTCTCGGTGTCGCGGCCGAAGGTGCTGCTGCGCGAGGATCCGACGACGGGCGAAACGCTGGAGCCGATCGAAGAGGTCGTCATCGACCTCGACGAGGAGCATGCGGGCGTGGTCGTGCAGAAGATGGCCGAGCGCAAGGCCGAGATGCTGGAAATGAAGCCGTCAGGCGGTCACCGCCTGCGTCTCGTCTTCCACGCGCCGACGCGCGGGCTGATCGGCTATCAGGGCGAGCTGCTCACCGACACCCGCGGCACCGCCATCATGAACCGCATCTTCCACGCCTACGCGCCGTACAAGGGGCCGATCCAGGGCCGCCGCAACGGCGTGCTCATCTCCAACGATCAGGGCGATGCGGTCGCCTATGCGCTGTGGAACCTGGAAGACCGCGGCCCGATGATAATCGAGCCGGGCTGGAAGGTCTACAAGGGCATGATTGTCGGCGAGCACACGCGCGGCAACGACCTCGTCATCAACGTGCTCAAGGGCAAGAAGCTCACCAACATCCGCACCACGTCAAAAGACGAAGCCGTGCGCCTCACCCCGCCGATCCGCATGACGCTGGAAAAGGCGCTGGCCTATATCGAGGACGACGAATTGGTCGAAGTCACGCCGAAGTCGATCCGCCTGCGCAAGAAGCTGCTCGACGAGAATGAGCGCAAGCGCGCCGACCGCGCGAAGGAAGCCGAGGCGGTGTAAATTCAGGGTCTCGGTCCGCCGGGCGGTAACGCTGTCCTATATTGGGACGACTCGATTCCGAAAATCGAATCACTTGCCGCCGGCGCGGCGGTTCACCCGGACGGCGGACGCTGCGCGCCAGTGCATTCGGCGCGGCACGCACGTCGCACAAGCGCGTTTTGCCGCGGCCACGGCCCGTTTCTGACAACCTGTGACCAGTAATCCACACCGTTAATCTATCATTAAGGATAGGGCTTGAAGGCCGCAAAGTTCGTTGCTTCAATTCTTAAATGAGTACGACCCTCATAGAGATTCGCCGAGCCAAAGCCGCCGACGCCGCCGATGTCGCCGCGACCCATGATCAGGCATGGCGGACCGCCTATCAGGGCATCATCCCGGGAAATGAACTCGACAAGCTGATCAACCGGCGCGGACCGGATTGGTGGGATTCGGCGATCCGCAAAGGCAGCCGCATCACCATCCTGCAATTCGGCGAGCAGGTCGCCGGCTACGCCAATTACGGGCGCAACCGGGCGCGCAGCCTGTTCTATGACGGCGAAGTCTACGAGCTTTATCTGCGTCCGGAGTTCCAGGGGCTCGGCTTCGGCCGCCGCCTGTTCTCGGCCGCGCGCAAGGATCTTACGCAGAGCGGCCTGAAGAGCCTGGTGGTGTGGGCGCTGTCCGACAACGAACCGGCGGTTGAATTTTATCGCGCGCTCGGCGGCCGCGCGGTCGCGCGCTCATCGGAGCGCTTCGGCGCCAAGACGCTCGACAAGGTCGCCTACGCCTGGCAGTGAGCGAAACTGTCATGCCTGCGAAGACGGGCATCCAGCAATCAACCGCCTCGTGATAATTCGACAGGCCTTCGCCTACTGCGTCCCCGCCTGCGCGGTGACGACGCCGCTAAATCTTTGGCGCCGGCAGGCCATTTTGGATGCTCGCGGCAGTGAGCGTGTTGAGCAGTAGGCAGGCGATGGTCATCGGCCCGACGCCGCCCGGCACCGGCGTGATGGCGCCGGCAACCGTCTTCGCCTCGGCATAGGCGACGTCGCCGACGATATGCGCGCGGCCGTCCTCGCCGACGACGCGGTTGATGCCGACGTCGATCAC
>DATJVE010000071.1:0-13068 GCA_035501975.1 Pseudolabrys sp. | reverse complement strand
GGTGGCGGTGGTGGTGCCGTCGCCGGCGAGATCGTTGGTCTTCTGGGCGACTTCGCGCACCATCTGCGCGCCCATGTTCTCGAACTTGTCCTCGAGCTCGATCTCCTTGGCGACGGTGACGCCGTCCTTGGTGATGCGCGGAGCGCCGAACGACTTGTCGAGCACGACGTTGCGGCCCTTGGGACCGAGCGTGACCTTCACCGCGTCGGCGAGGATCTTGACGCCGTGCAGCATGCGGTCTCGTGCGTCGACGGCGAATTTGACTTCCTTGGCAGCCATTTCAATTCACTCCAATGGGTTTGAATTCGGGATCAGGCGATCACGCCCATGATGTCGGACTCCTTCATGATCAGGAGTTCTTCGCCGTCGAGCTTGACCTCGGTGCCGGACCACTTGCCGAACAGCACCTTGTCGCCGGTCTTCAGATCGACCGGGATCAGCTTGCCGTTTTCGTCGCGGCCGCCCGGGCCGACGGCGATGACCTCGCCCTGCGAGGGCTTTTCCTGGGCGGTGTCGGGGATGATGATGCCGCCTTTGGTCTTCTCTTCGGCGGTGATGCGGCGGACGACGATGCGGTCGTGCAGGGGACGAAACTTGGTCTTGGCCATGGGCTCCTCGTCGGCGCTTGAGCGCGTGCGTTTACTGGAAAATCTAGATTTTCTAGGCTCTTAGCACTCGTTAAGAGAGAGTGCCAAAAAGCTGCCCGGGACATATGGCTTACCGCTCGGGGTGTCAAGCAGGCAGCTGCGGCGGCGTTAACGCGCGCCGCACCCGCGCCGGCTTTAACCGCTTGCACTACTCGCCAATGCCCCGCAATGTCTCCCCCGGCGGCGGTACAGGAGTTTGAATGCGCAATACCCATCGACCGGACCGATCGACAGCCTTGGTTCTGGCGCTGCTCGCGCTGGCGCTCGCCGCCTGTTCGACCGGCGGTCCGCAATTTCCGAATTTGTTTGGCACCTCACAGGAGCCGCAGCAGCCGCAGCCCGCGGCGGTGCCGACGCTGCCGCCGGCCTTCCCGCCGCAGGACATCGTCGGCCGCTGGGGGCTCGCCGCCTACCACAAGGACGAGGACCGCCCGCGCATCGAGGCCGCCGCCGCCCAGCAGTGCACCAACCCCTACGTCATCACGCTCGGGCCGACCGGCGGCGTGATGATGCATCTCGCCGACCAGGCAACCCCATCCGAACTCAGCTTGAAAGGCGCGCCGGGTGGCAAGACCTATATCGGTCCTCCGGGCGATCCGCCGGGTAGCGCACAGGACCGCGAAGTTGTCTCGTTCGACGGCCGCGTGCTGATCCTGCGCTGGATGGATGCGGAAGTGCAGGGCCGTTACGGCACCATGGTCTATGTGCGTTGCGGTCCGGAAGGCGCCAAGCGTCCGGCCAAGCCGAAGACGAAGCCCAAGCCCAAGCCGACGCCGCAACCAAAGCCAAAGGCCGCGCCCGCGCCCAAGCCCGTTCAACCGCCGGTCCAGCAGCAGTAGCCGTCAAGGCGGCGACCGCCGAGCACCGTACTCGCAAGACATCTGGGCCTTAACGGTGTCGCCTGGTCAGCGTTTGTCGTCGATTTTGTCGCCGTTCGGTAGTTGTTGAGCGACGACGGCTCGTTTTGTAGACTCGCTTTCCACATAGGCAAGTTTATCTTCGTATTTCTTGTTGGTTGGCATCAATGCGATTGCCCTCTTCAAGGGCTCGATTGCCTCGTAGAATTTCTGCTGCAGACTCAGCGCCAGACCAAGATTGAAGGGGTATGCCGATTCTTCACCGTTCAACTGACTGGCCGCTTTAAATTCTGCTTCGGCCAATTCAAATTTTTCGGTGTAAAGCAAAATGCGCCCGACCTGATTATGATAATTTGGGTTGGTCGCGTCGATGCCGATCGCTTTTTGATACCAGTCGAGCGACGACTTCCAGTTTTCGTCGCGGAATTCGATCCAACCGCGCGAAGCATAGACGTTGGCGAGGCCTCCCATCAATGCCCCGGCTCGTCTCGTCAAGCCGGGGATCATCGCATCAGCGCCGTGACTGCGTACGTCTAAAACGTGGATCAAATAAATATAAGTCCACGCATATTTGGGGTCGAGTCGCGCCGCCATCATGAACTTGTCAACGGCGGCATCAAATTCCTTTCTCTGGCGGTGCATCCGCCCCGCATTATAGAATGCTAGAGAATAATCAGGGTCGGCCTCCGCGCTTTTCTCGAATTGAGCCAATGCCTCCTCGTACCGCTCAGAAGCCTCCAATATCGTGCCGATATCATTGTAGCCAATGGCACGTCGGCGCAAATCCTGATCCTTGCTGATCCCCTCCGTTGCGGCAGCTAAGGCGTCGCTGAACAGTTGCGCGGAATTTGCAGTATCTTGTTCGCCTTTTTGCCTGAGTGCCAGGGCAAGATTGTAACGCGACAAGGTGAAGTCCGGATAATGCTGGTCGATCCATTCGAATTGTTCGATCGCTTCATCAAAAAGCCCGGCTTCGCGCGCTATCGAAGCACGCAAGTTTAAAGCCCACGGGATCAGAGTGTGGTCAGAATTAGTGAGACAAAAATCGATCATGCGCTGCGCATCGCTTATATTGTTGTTCTGCTTGAAGTAGAGCGCTGCGATGTACGGATCGAGCTGCTCGACGATTTGCAGCGCTACGTTCGGGAAGATTGCATCGACTTTGGCGGTGGGTTCATTCGGCCGAGTGGCAACTGCCAATGTCTCGGCGCTGATCACTTTTCCTTTATTCGCTTCGGTCAAAAAGTGAACGACGCCGGTCGCGTCCACTGTCTTGGCTTTGCTTGGGTAGACCGCGCCTCTGGTTGAGATCCTTACGCGCATGATGAACTGCGCTGGCGCTTGATGGCCTCCGGTGCTGTTCGACGGCGCAGCCTCAGGCGACGCCGGCGGCGACGGGACGACAGTTATCTCGCCGGTGATCCGTGTATCCTCGATCCCGAGAATCTCGCGGATGGAAGATACGAGACTGTCGAGCGAGATTCCCGCGCCCGGAAGTTCGACTTTCGGCAGGCTGTGGTTTGAATCCCAGACCGTGATTTGCGTTCCTGGAACGGGGTTCTCGGCGTTGTTGCGGAGGCCGGGGGTTGCGACGTTGAGCATGCGGCCGATGTCGAAGACGGAAACCTGCGTCCGCGACCATAATGTTTGTGAACTGCGCTCAATCTCGGATATCTCATCAATGATGCGTTGTGCCGCAACTTCGCCCGTATAACCTCGGTCCTTCAAGACTGGTGGGACTGCGATCGGCTCTATGATCACGCTGCGCTTGAAAATCGTCATCACCGTTAGCCATAGGAGGACGACAGTGGTCGCAATGACGACGGTATTCAGAAAAAAATTGCGCAGCGCTGTCATCGATCTGACGAAGCCGGGTCGCCAATTCCAGGCGGTGGCGAGGACGAGGTGAATTAGCGAGAGCGAGACACGCAAGATTGCGATAAAGGCGCGCCATAAACCGCCTAAGCGCCCGTGCGTATTGCGTTCGGGTTGGCCCTCCATAGTCTCCCCCTGCCGAAAGGATACTCCTGCCCGTTGCGGTTGCAACTGGTCAAATCCGCAATGATCGACTGATGTGCTACCGTTAGACCCAATAAGGTCCCGCATGCCCGCTCCCCGTGACTTCATCGACGGCCCTTGGCGCGCCGTGCCGGTGCTCGGCGTCACCCAGATCCTGTCCTGGGGCACGATCTTCTACACACCGGTGCTGATCGTCCCACTGATCGCGGCCGAGCATCACTGGTCGATGTCGTTCGCCATGGGCGGTTTCTCGATGGGACTGTTGGCGGCCGGGTTAAGCGCGCCTTACGTCGGGCGCGGCATCGACCGCTTCGGCGGCCACGTGGTGATGACGATCGGCTCGCTGATCGCGGCACTCGGACTGGTGCTGATCACCCAGGCCGGCAGCCGTATCGGCTATCTCGCGGTGTGGGTGGTGCTGGGCATCGCCATGGCGGCGAATCTCTACGATTCCGCCTTCGCCACGCTCGGCCGCATCTTCGGCGTCGGTGCGCGTTCGCCGATTACCGCGCTGACGCTCGCCGGCGGCTTTGCCTCGACCGTGAGCTGGCCGACGACGCATTTTCTGCTCGATGCGGTCGGTTGGCGCGGCACCTATCTGATCTATGCCGCGCTGCTTGCCGCCGTCTCGGCGCCGCTGCACGCGCTGGCATTGCCGCGCCATCGCTTCGAAGCGGAGGCGAAACCTTCGAGCGACGCGCTGCCGCAGTCCGCGGTGCTGCCGCCTTATGGCCTGCCCTTCATCTTGGTGGCGACGGCGTTTGCCACCTACGCCTTCGTCCCTTCCGGCCTGTCGGCGCATCTGCTCGCCATTTTCGCGCGTTCAGGCATCGATGCCGGCACGGTAGTCTGGATCGGCGCGCTGTTCGGGCCGGCGCAGGTCGGCGCGCGGCTAATTGAATTCGCCTTCGGGCGCAACCTGCATCCCTTGTGGGTGGCGCGCTTTGCGCTCTCGGCGCTGCTCTGCGCTTTCACCATGCTGGCGCTGTTCGGCATCTCGGTGCCGGCGGCGGCGGCCTTCGCGCTGATGTTCGGCGGTGCCAATGGGCTCGTCACCATCACGCGCGGCGCCGTGCCGCTGGCGCTGTTCGGTGCTTCCGGTTACGGGCGGCTGATGGGCCGGCTGGCGGGCCCGTGGCTGCTGATGCAGGCGGCGGCGCCGATGGTGATGGCCTTCGTCGTCGACCGCGCCACCGATGCGGCGGCATTGGCGCTCGCTGCGAGCTTCGCGGCCGTCGCGCTGGTTTGCTTCGTGCTGATCAAACGGCCGGCATAGTTCTTTTGCGCACGAGCTTTTCCGAAAACCGGTTGCCATCCCCGATCAAGTCGAGGACAAGCTTTCCGGGATCATGCGCTAGTCGAACAGAACGTCGATGTCCTGCTGGCTGGTATGACCGGAATCGCCGTCGAGGCGCGGCCCGTTGAGCAGCGCGTGACGTCCAGGCGGCTTGGCCTGGGCGGCGGCCGGCCGGCCCTGGTGGCGGTCGAGCATGCCCTCGACCTGCTCCTCGATCATGGTCAGGGTCTCGATTACGTGGCCGATGCGCTGGCCGCTGAGGTCCTGGAAATTGCAGGCTTCGTAGATCTGCACCACGTGGTCCTGGATTTCCTGCGCCAGCCCGCACTCGTAATCGGTCTTCGTGACGGCGGCGAGCGCCTTGGCGCTGTCGTCGATCACTTCGGCCGATTTCAGAATCTTTTCGGTCGCCTTTTCCATGCCCTCGACCGCGGAGCCGAGCTTGCCGGCGGCGCGCGCCATATGGCGCTCATGGCCGTCGCCGACGAGGGCAGCGAGCTCGCGCATGGTATGGGCGACGGCGGCGTTAAGCTCGTCGAGCTCGCGCTTGAGCGATGCGGCCGCGATGTCGTCGGCGGGCTGTTCGCTGGCGAGCGGCGAGGGGCTGGCGTCTGCGCTCTTAGCTGCGGGTCGCGCCACCGCGCGGCCGGCGAACATCCGCTCGACGTGAAAAACCTTACGCTGCACGCGACGTCCCCCTGCAAACCCCCAATGACGATTTCTAGCAGAGCGCCAATTAACGCCCGGTTGCGGCAAGGCTGCGTGCAAATCGACTACAATCGAAACGCGGCGTTTACCATGACGCGCCGCATTTTACTCAAAATAAACTCTAACGCGACGAAGGGCGCGCGCATTCACCATAACGCGCCGCGCGGCAGCTTTCATTTACCATTCGGTGGCGCTTTGCGCTTGTACTGCGTCTGACACGACGAAACGAGTGCAAGGGTACGTCGATGCATCGCTCCGTTTTCCCCGCGATCATTATTGCCGCGTCGGTCGGCGGCACCGCCTGGGCCGAGCCGCTCTCGCTGTCGCCGGATGAACGTCCGATCCTGGCGGCGGCGCAAGCGCCGCAACCGCGCTCCGGTCTCGGCGGCGGCTTCATCGAATATCTGTTCAGCGGCGGCGGCGAGCCGCGTTACGTCGAGCCGCAGCCCAATCGCGCCTATGCCGCCGCACCGGCCGCCGCTCCGCAATACGAGCAGCAAGGCGACGATCAGATGGATCCGCGCTATCTGCGCCAGGAGGTCGAGTATCACGGCGGCGAAGCGCCCGGCACCATCATCATCGATACGCCGAACAAGTTCCTCTATCTGGTCGAGCCGAACGGCAAGGCGATGCGCTACGGCGTCGGCGTCGGCCGTCCCGGCTTCACCTGGGCGGGCGTGCACACCATCTCGGCGAAGAAGGAATGGCCGGACTGGGTGCCGCCGGAGGAAATGCTGGAGCGCCAGCCCGCACTGCCGCATTTCATGGCCGGCGGCCCGGGCAATCCGCTCGGCGCGCGCGCGATGTATCTCGGCTCGACGCTCTACCGCATCCACGGCTCGAACGAGCCCTGGACCATCGGCCACAACGTGTCGTCCGGCTGCATCCGCCTGCGCAACGCCGACGTGATCGATCTCTACAGCCGCGTGAAGGTCGGCACCAAGGTCGTCGTGCTTTAAGCGGCGGGCTGAGCCAGCGCCACGTCGTGCTCGCTGAGCAACCGCGGGAAGGCGTCCGAATCGAAGAACGCGAATTCACGCTCGCGCAGGTCGGTGAGCGTATCGAGATTCGCGAGCGCCGCGTCGACAAAGCCCGGGTGGCACATGATCAGCCCGCCGTCCGGCATCCCCGTCAAGAAGCGCGGGAAGATCGTCGCGTAATCGGCCTTGGCGGCGAAATCATAGGTGCCAGCAAAGCCGGGGTTGGTCGCGATGCCGAGGCGCGCCGCCTTGGCGCGGAAGCGCGCGCTCAGCATGTCGAGCAGCAGGGCCTTGCGGTCGTGTAAGGCCCGCGCGCCGCGCGGGCGCCCGCATTGCCGCACCCAGGCCGACGCAGCCGCCTCATTCACCACCTTGAGCAAGGCGTCGCGGATTTGCGGGAACAGATGCACGTGCTGATGCCCGTCGATGAAGTCGGGTAGGCGACCGAAGGCTTCGAGGAACAGACGGAGCTGGCTGCCGATTTCGATGGTCAGGCGCTCGGGCGACAGCCGCCGCGTCGCCCCCCGGCGTATCATCTCGTTGAGCGGTGGGAAGCGGTGCGCGCGCAGCGGATGAAACTGCTCGCTGACCGGCGTAAAGGGCGCGGTCAGCGTTACGTGCAGCCCGATGAGCGCGCGCGTCTCGCCGGAATTGAGCGTATCGAGCGCGTCGATTGCCTCGCCGGTGAACGAAGGCCCGCCCACCATCACCGACGTGGCGTTGAGCCGGCCGCGCGCGATCAACCGACGGATCGCCTCGTTGATGCCGGGCGCCATGCCGTAATCGTCGGCACAGAGCCAGATGCGGCGCGGCGCTCCGGCCATCGCTCGCAGACTCACTCCGCCGCGCGAGGCGCGCGCGACTTCGCCGGCGCCTCATCCTTGGCCGCGGTCAGACTGTGCTCGGCGACGAAATAGACTGGACGCGCTTTGATCTCGGCCAAGAGCTTGCCGACATATTCGCCGAGCACGCCGATCATCAGGAGTTGCACGCCGCCGATCACCATCATGCCGACCACCAGCGACGGATAGCCCGGCACGTCTTTGCCGTAGACGACGGTCTCGATCAGGATCTCGATGCCGAAAAACAGCGCCACCACCGCCAGCAGCAGGCCGAGGAGGCTGGCGACGCGCAACGGCGCCACCGTGAACGAGGTCAGCCCCTCGATCGAGAAGCCGATCAGGCTCCACACGTTCCAGGTCGTCACCCCGTGCGCGCGCGGCGCCGGCTGGTAATCGACGCGCACCTGGCGGAAGCCGATCCAGCTCGACAGGCCCTTGAAAAAGCGGTTGCGCTCCGGCATCTGCCGCAGCGCCGCCGCGGCGCGCGGCGACAGCAGGCGGAAGTCGCCGGCATCCTCGGGAATTTTCTGCCGCTGCCCCCAATTGATCATCGCGTAGAACCAATGCACGCCGGCGCGGCGCAACCAGGGTTCGTTCTCGCGATGCGCTTTAGCGGTAAAGACCACGTCGTAGCCGTCATCGAGCCAGCGCGCGACCAGCGTTTCGATCAGGTCGGGCGGATGCTGGCCGTCGCCGTCCATGAACAGCACGGCGCCGAGCCGGGCGTGGTCGAGGCCGGCGAGCAGGGCGGCCTCCTTGCCGAAATTGCGCGACAGCGTGACCACCTGGACGTCGAGCGGATCGGCGGCGAGCGAATGGGCGATCTGGCTGGTCGAATCGGAGCTGCCGTCGTCGACATAGACGACTTCGCTGTGCACCCCGCGCTTCTGTTTGAGGGTGCGCGCCACGGCCGCGATGCGGTCGTGGAGGGCGGCGAGGCCGCGCGCCTCGTTAAATACGGGCACCACGATCGAGAGCCCGGGCGCGGCCGACGCTCGCATCTCGGGGGCGCTGGATTGACTTGATTTCGCCGGCATTTGTCGTTGACCTGTCGCTTTTGGGGCGATCTATAGCGCATGGAACGCGGCCTGTCGCGCCCGCGTCAAAATGCTATGAACCACCCATGATTCCGGCGCCCCTGCGAAACCTCGTCGACCGTTTGAGCGTGGCCTGGCATGCGCGGGCGCTCGCCCTCAAGGCGATCAGCTTCGCCATGGTCGGGCTGGTCAATTCGGTCGTCGATTTCGGCGTGTTTTCCTTCGCCTATTATTACCTCAAATTGCCGGTCATCGCCGCCAACACCATGGCCTGGATCGTCGCCGTCACCGGGTCGTACGTGCTGAACTCGACCATCACCTTCGCCCACGAATCCGGCCGCAAGCTCAGTTCGCGCAGCTACTTCGGCTTCGCACTGTCGCAGGTTGCCGGATTCCTGGCTAACACCACCACGGTCTGGTGCCTGGTCGAATTGC
The DNA here is from genome assembly GCA_035501975.1 of Pseudolabrys sp. Lineage (GTDB taxonomy): Bacteria > Pseudomonadota > Alphaproteobacteria > Rhizobiales > Xanthobacteraceae > Pseudolabrys. Next base: position 4,246 of record DATJVE010000071.1, on the reverse strand, counting down.
TCTACGTTCCGGCTTGGGCTGCCAAGGTCGCCGCGATCGCGGTCAGCTTCGGCGTCAATTTCTCGCTCTCCCATTTCCTGGTCTTCCGCACGCGCGATCCGGGCGGCAAAGTCGGTTGAGGTGACGATGCAGTACGACAGCAATCTGACCGCGCGGTGGCCGAGTTTCCTCACCCACCTCGAATGCGCCATGACCGGCGAACGGCATGAAGCCGATCAGGTCCATAATCTGTCGCGCGCGGGCAAGCCGCTTTTGGTGCGCTACGATCTCGACGGCGTCGCCAAAGCGCTCAACAAAGACAAGCTTGCCGCGCGCGCGCCCGATCTATGGCGCTACCGCGAGCTTTTGCCGGTGCGCGATCCGGAAAACATCGTCAGCCTCGGCGAGGCGATCACGCCGCTGATCCGCATGCCGAAGCTCTCAGCCAAGCTCGGCGGCGGCGAAATCCTGGTGAAGGACGAGGGCCGCCTGCCGACCGGCTCGTTCAAGGCGCGCGGCCTGGTCATGGCGGTGTCGATGGCCAAAGCGCTCGGCATCAGGCACATGGCGATGCCGACCAACGGCAATGCCGGCGCCGCGCTCGCCGCCTACGCCTCGCATGCCGGGATCAAGACGACGATCTTTTGCCCGGAGGACACGCCGGAGGTGAATGTCAGCGAGATCGCGCTGCAGGGCGCAACCGTCTACCGCGTCAACGGCTTGATCGACGACTGCGGCAAGATCGTCGGCGAAGGCAAAGCGAAGGTCGGCTGGTTCGACACCTCGACGCTGAAGGAGCCGTACCGGATCGAGGGCAAGAAGACGATGGGCCTGGAACTCGCCGAACAGCTCGGCTGGACGGTGCCGGACGTGATCTTCTATCCAACCGGCGGCGGCACCGGCTTGATCGGCATGTGGAAGGCTTTCGTCGAGCTCGAAGCGATCGGGTTCATCGGCAAGAAGCGCCCGCGCATGGTCGCGGTGCAGGCGGCTGGCTGCGCGCCGATGGTGAAGGCCTACGAGGAGGGCAAAGAGCACGCGCCGCGCTGGGAGAACGCGCACACCATTGCCTCAGGGATTCGCGTGCCGCAGGCGATCGGCGATTTTCTCATCCTGCGCGCGGTGCGCGAGAGCGGCGGCTTCGCCATCGCGGTCGAGGACGACGCGATCCAGACCGCGCTCGACGAGATGGCGCGCGAGGAAGGACTGCTGCTATGCCCGGAGGGCGCCGCGACCTATGCCGCCTACAAGCAGAGCCTGGCCGACGGCCGGGTCAAGAAAACCGACCGGGTGGTGCTGTTCAATTGCGCCAGCGGGCTGAAATATCCGCTGCCCAAGATCGAGCGCAAGCTCGACCGCCACAAGCCGATTGATTTCGCTGCGCTGTGAGCGGATGCTTCACCGGGGCACGGAAAAGACCCCGGCGGGAGGATGCAATGAAAAAACTGATCGTTGCCGCAGCGGCGGTGGCGCTGGCATTCGTCACGTCGGCCGGCGCTGAGGACTATCCGTCGCGGCCGGTGACGATCATCGTGCCCTTCGCCGCCGGCGGTCCGACCGACGCCTTGGCGCGCGTGCTCGGCGACGGGATGGGCAAGGCGCTTGGGCAACAGATCGTGGTCGAGGACGTCACCGGCGCCGGCGGCACGATCGGCGTCGCCCGCGCAGTGCACGCGGCGCCCGACGGTTACACGCTGAGCATCGGGCATCTCGGCACGCACGTGATTAACGGCGCGATCTATCCCCTGAGCTTCGATCTGGTGAAGGATTTTGAGCCGATATCGCTGCTCGCCAGCAATCCGATGATGATCGTCTCCAAGAACGACATCCCGGCAAAAAACCTGAACGAGTTGGTCGCCTGGATCAAGGCGAACAGCGGCAAGGTGACCGCCGGCACCGCCGGCGTCGGTTCCGGCGCGCATTTTTCCGGCGTTTATTTCGAGCAATTGACCGGCGCCAAGCTGCAATTCGTGCCCTATCGCGGCACCGGTCCGGCGCTGCTCGATCTGGTGTCGGGGCATATCGATCTGATCGTCGATCAGGCCTCCAATTCGCTGGCGCAAGTGAAGGCCGGCAAGATCCGCGCCTACGCCATCACCGCGCCCAAGCGCCTGGCGGCGGCACCCGATATACCGACCGTGGATGAGGCCGGTCTCAAGGGCCTTTATATCGAGCTGTGGTCCGGGCTTTGGGTCCCCAAGGGGACGCCAAAAGACATCGTCGCCAAGCTCAACGCCGCGGTGGTCAAGACGCTGACCGATCCAGCCGTGCAAAAGCGGCTGGGCGAAATGGGCCTGCAGATTCCGCCGCGGGACAAGCTGACGCCGGAAGCGCTCGCCGCCCACCAACAAGCGGAAGCGAAGAAATGGTGGCCGATGATCAAGGCTGCCAACATCAAGGTCCAATAAACGAACAGCCGAACCGCCAAGCAGGCAAACAAAGGCGGACGGCGTTTTAGGGAGGTGGAGATGACATTCCGCAGGACAGCGCTGACGCTTGCCGTCGGCTTGGTCGCCGGAATCGGGCTTCTGGCGACATCGGCGCGCGCCGAGAACTATCCCACGCGCACCATTACGCTGATCGTGCCGTTCCCCCCGGGCGGCCCCAGCGACGTGGTTGCGCGCATCGTCGGCGGCGGCCTGAGCCGCCAGCTCAACGAGACGGTAATCATCGAGAACGTCGGCGGCGCCGGCGGCACCATCGGCGGCGCGCGCGTGGCCGCGGCCACGCCAGACGGCTACACTTTGCTCGCCGGCAGCATGGGCTCGCAAGTCTCGGCGCCCGTGCTCACGCCCAGTATCCGCTACGATTCGATCAAGGATTTCGAACCGATCGGACTGACCGCCAATGCGCCGGTCGCGGTGGTGGCGCGCAAGGATTTCCCCGCCAAGGACCTCAAGGAGTTCATCGCCTACGTGAAAGCCAACGGCGACAATGTGAAACAGGCGCATGGCGGCGTCGGCTCCTCCTCGCACATGGCCTGCCTGCTGTTTACCACCGAGCTCGGTCTCAAGCCGAAATTGATCCCCTACCGCGGCACCGGACCCGCGCTCGGCGACCTGATCGGCGATCACGTCGACTTCTACTGCGATCAGGTGGTCAGCGTCGCGCCGGCGGTGAAGGGCAAATCGATCAGGGCTTACGTGGTGTCGGGCGACGCACCGTCGCCGGCCTTGCCGGGGGTGCCTTCGGCCAAGCAGGCCGGCATCCCCGACTATACGCTCAGCATCTGGAGCGCGATGTATGCGCCGAAGGGAACGCCGAAGGAGATCGTCGCCAAGCTTGCCGCCGCGCTCGACAAGGCGCTCGATGATCCCGCGGTCGCCAAACGGATCGTCGATCTCGGCGGCAGCGTGCCGACCAAGGCGGAGCGCGGCCCGGCGCATCTTGCGCAGGTGCTCAAGAGCGACATCGCCAAGTGGCATCCGATCCTGAAGGCGGCGATGGCGGCGGCGAAATAGCTAGGCGCGCGTCGCTAAGCGCGGCCGGAAGGCAGATGTGGCCCGCTCCCTCTCCCCATGGGAGAGGTGAAAGAGAAGCTAATCCGCTCCGCTCAATCGTTGGCGAGAATCTCGGCCACTTCGACGCGGCGGCCTTCGCGCGCCGAGGCGATGCCGGCGCGAATGACGGCGAGCGATTTGGTCGCGTAGTCGCCGCCGACTTCCGGCGGCGGGCCGCCGCGCACGGCGTCGGCGAACTCCTCGAGCTCCTCGACGAAAGTGTCGTTCTTGGCGCAAGGGATCGCAACCGGCGTCTTCTCGCCGCGCTTGAGTAGGCTCAGGCCGTGATGCAGGTCGTAATAGGCGGTGGCGGTCTTGCCGTAGATGTTCATCAGGTAATATTCCGAAGCCGAGGCATAGCTCGCGTTCAAGGTCGAGAGCGCGCCGTTCTCGTGCTCGAGCACGAGGCTTGCCACGTCCGGATTGTCGCCCGGCAGCACCAGTTGCGCGAAGCGCCCGCTCACCGCCTTGATCGGCCCGATGAGATAATCGAGCACGTCGGCATAATGCACGCCGATCTGCAGCATCACGCCGCCCGGCATGCCGGCGGCGGTGTAGCGCCATGAGCTGAGATCGAACTGGCCGAGGCGGTCGCGGCTGATATTGGCCTCGGCATTGACCATCTGGCCGAACACGCCGGCCTCGATCTGCCGCTTGATCCAGCGGAAATGGCTTTCGCGCCGGCGCTGATAGCCGAGCCCCAGCACGACGCCCGCCTGCCGGCAGATCTCGGTGATCTTGCGCCCGTCGGAAACCGAATTGGCGAT
>DATJVE010000070.1:0-17908 GCA_035501975.1 Pseudolabrys sp. | reverse complement strand
CGGCGCCTCCAGTCCGATCGCCAGATCGAAGAAGGTGGACTTGCCGCAGCCGGTCTGGCCGACAATGGCGACGACCTCGCGCGGCGCAATGGTGAGGTCGAGCCGGTCGATCGCCACCACCGCCTGGCCCGAGGCGGTCTGCCGGAACACCTTGCGCAAGCCGCGCACCTCGATCGGCGGCGGGCCGCCTTTGGATATCGTCATGCCCGCCACCGCAACAGGCGCTTCTCGACGCGGGCGACCACGGCTTCCAGCAGGAACAGGAGCACCACCAGCACCAGCGTCCAGGCGAACACGTCGGACACGAAAAACAGTTCCTGCGCCACCGACAACTGATGGCCAATGCCGGTCACCGCGCCGACCAGTTCGGCGATAGTGACGACGCGGATCGCCAGGCTGATGTTCACCTTCCAGCTAGTGAAGATGCTCGGCACGATCGCCGGCAGCATCAGCTTGACGAAGTATTGCAGCGTGGTCGGTCGGAACGACTGCATCATGTGGCGTAATTCGCGCGGCACGCCGCGCATGGCGTCGAGACTATCGACCAGGAACACCGGACCGCACACCACCACCAGCACGAAGCCGATGCGGAATTCGACGCCGGGAAACCACAGCACCGCGAACAGAATCCACGACACCACTGGCACCGCCATCAAAATGCGGACCATCGGATGCAGGTAGCTGTCGAGCGCCTCGGAGCGGTACATCGCCATCGCCAGCGCGACGCCGAGCACAAAAGACGCAATCAGCGCGGCGATGACGCGGGCGAGCGTCACCGCGACGTCGACCGGCGTGATGTCGGCGAGGCTTTTGGCGATGCGCACGAAGCTCGGGATGGCGAAAGGCGGGATGCCGAGATAGGGCGCGAGATGCGACAGCGTCTCCCAGCAGGCCGCGAAGACCAGCAGGGAGACGAGCGTCCGCCGCGGGAAGATCAGATCCGGGACGGGGACCGGAGCCGGGACATGCTCACGATGCTCCTCATGTGACATTGATGATGATCTCGTGCGCGATCATCATGGGGCATAAATGATCTTCTCGTCCGGCATCTTCGGATAGAATCCGGCTTTCACCGCGCGCTCCATCATGTCGGTGATCGACTTCTTGGTGGCCGGCTCCCAGGCCGGCTTGACGATCATCTGCAGCCGTTTGCTTTCGACTGCCGCCGTGAGAATGCCGGGCGGCAGCTTCAGCGTCTCGTTGGCGATCTTGTCGGCCGCCGCGGTTTCCTTCTCGAACACCGCCGCGACGTCCTCCAGTGCGGCGAGCAGTATTTTCGGCGCGTTGGGATTTTTCGCGATGGCGTCGGCGCGCATCGCCGGCACGATCTCCCAGCCGCTTTCGCCGGTGATCTCCTTCCAGCCCTGCGCGCCGTTGAAGATGACGTGCCAGTCGGAGTGCTGCTTGGCGCTGATGCTCGCCAGCGGCTCGATCACCAGCGCCGCGTCGACGCGGCCGGCCTCGAGCTGGGCGCGGGCGACGCCGAAATTGGCGTTGACCACGGTGATGTCCTTGCCGAGATCGATGCCCTTGGCGGCGGTGTAGATCTTGACCACTTGGAACTGCGAGCCGCCCATGTCGATGGCGAGCTGCTTGCCCTTGAGATCGGCGAGCGACTTGATCGCCGGGTCCTTGGCGAAGATCACCAGGTCGGCAAGCGTGAAGCCGGTGCCGATGATGCGCACCGGCACGCCTTCCTGCGACAGCTTCTGGAAGATGGTCGGGCCGCCGATCAGCGCGTCGGTCTCGCCGGTGGCGAAGGCGGCGTAGAAGGCGGCGATCGAGGGATAGGCGTGGATGTCGAGCGTAAAGCCGTGCTTGGCGTCGAAGCCGCGCGCCTTCATCACGTTCCACACCAGCGGATTGAACACCGGCAGCGTGAGGCTGGACACCTTGATCACCGGCTTCTGCTGCGCCTGCGCCGCGGACAAGCCGGAAACGGCGAATGCAAAACACAGCGCTAGCGCGGCGATGCCGCGTCGTGACATTCTGGACATGACAACTCCCCTGGTGGATTTTCCGGTTGCGGTCTTGAGCGCCGCAATTGGTTGGGCCTCAAACTGGCTGGCGAAGACTTTACTCTGCTTTCATTGCCGTGCAACACATTGACGGTCGTAACCGGAGAAAGTGATGCCGCAGATCACTGCACGCGACGGCACTCGGTTGTATTATGAAGAGGCGGGCAGCGGCGCTGCCGTCGTTTTCGTCCATGAATATGCCGGCGACTGGCGCACGTGGGAGCCGCAGATGCGGTTCTTTTCGCGCGCGCATCGCTGCGTGACCTACAGCCAGCGCGGTTATCCGCCGTCCGATATCCCGGACGACGCGAACAAATACAGCCAGAGCCATTTCCGCGATGACGTCGTCGCGGTGATGGACGCGCTCAAGATCGACAGGGCGCACATCATCGGCCACTCGATGGGCGCGGCGACCGCGCTGCATGTCGGCATCCGCTACCCCGAACGCTGCCTGTCGGTGACGGCGGCCGGCTGCGGCTACGGCTCGAGCGCCGATCCGGCGAAGGTCGAGGAGGCGAGGGCGGTCTCGCGCGAGACCGGCAAGATGTTCGCGACGGAGACCATGGCGGTTGCCGCCGCGCGCTACGGCGACGGGCCGACGCGGCAGGCGCACAAGAACAAGGACCCGCGCGGCTACGCCGAATTCATCAGGATGCTGAGCGAGCACTCGCCGAAGGGCCATGCGCTGGTGATGCTCAATCTGCAGGCCAAGCGGCCTTCGCTGTGGGAGATGGAAGCGGAGTTGAAGAAATTCGCGCCGCCATTGCTGGTGCTGGTCGGCGACGAGGACGAATGGTGCGTCGATGCCAGCATCTATCTGCGGCGCATCGTGCCGACCGCGGGGCTTTGCGTCATTCCGCGCTCCGGCCACACCATTACCAGCGAGGAACCGGCCAAGTTCAACGCCGCGGTCGCCGACCTGATCGCCGCGGCCGAAGCCGGCCGCTGGCTGGCGCACAAGTCGTCGTAATAGGAGGAATTCATGGACCTCAAGCTCAAGGGCAAGACCGCGCTGGTGACCGGTGGCTCGGAAGGCATCGGCAAGGGCATCGCGTTGGCGCTCGCGCGCGAAGGCGTCGACGTCGCCATCTGCGCGCGCCGTCAGGGCCCGCTCGAAGAGACCGCCGCTGCGATCGCCAAGGAAACCGGGCGCAAGATCGTCCCCATTCCCGCCGACCTGCGCCAGGACAAGGACGCCAAGGATTTCGTCGCGCAGGGCGCCAAGGCGCTCGGCCGCGTCGACATCATGGTCAACAATGCGGGCTCGGCGGCCGGCGGCGTCATCGAGCATCTCACCGAGGATGACTGGGAGAAGGGGCTGCAGCTCAAGTTCATGGGCTACGTGCGCTGCCTGCGCTACGTGCTGCCGCTCATGCGCGCGCAAGGCGGCGGCCGCGTGGTCAACCTCATCGGCAACGACGGCGTCAAGCCGTCTTATTGGGAGATCTGCCCGGGCGCGGCCAACGCGGCGGGGCAGAACCTGACGCTGTCGCTTGCCGGGCAATACGGCAAGAACGGCATCTCCTTCGTCGCCGTGAACCCGGGACCGGTGCGCACCGAGCGCTGGGCGGGATTGGTGAATGCGATGTCGCGTGACATGAAAATTTCTTACGAGGAGGCGGACAAGCTCGCGCCGGCCTCGATCCCGATGGGGCGGATCGCGGAGGTCGAGGAAGTCGCCAATCTGGTCGTGATGCTGGCCTCGCCGCTGATGCAAATGGTCAACGGCACGATGATCGAAATCGACGGCGGCCAGGACAAGCCGCTGATGGATCGGTTCCGGGATAAGCCGCGCGGCTGAAGCGCATAGGTGGTCCCGCGTTCCCGCTACCCCCGCGCGATTGACAGGCAAAAGCCGCGGTCCGACACTTTGCTTCAATCACTTTTGAGGAGTTCGGACATGCGCGCGCGTTTATTCGCGACTATCGCACTCGCCGTCAGCCTCGCCACGCCGGCGCTGGCGCAGCAGACCATCAAGATCGGCGAACTCAACAGCTACAAGGCGCAGCCCGCCTTCCTCGACCCTTACAAGAAGGGCATCGAGATGGCGGTCGAGGAGATCAACGCCAGAGGCGGCGTTAACGGCAAGAAGCTCGAGGTGATCTCGCGCGACGACGGCGCCAATCCGGGCGAGGCGGTGCGCGTCGCCGAGGAGCTGGTGACGCGCGAAGGCGTGTCGGTGCTCGCCGGCACCTTCCTCTCCAACATCGGCCTCGCGGTGACCAACTTCGCCGGCCAGAAGAAGGTGTTCTTCCTCGCCGCCGAGCCGCTCACCGACAAGATCACCTGGCAGAACGGCAACAAGTACACTTTCCGCCTGCGCGCCTCGACCTACATGCAGGTCGCCATGCTGATGCCGGCGACCATCGCCGCCAAGAAAAAGCGCTGGGCGCTGGTCTATCCGAATTTCGAATATGGCCAGTCGGCCGCCGAGAACTTCAAGGCGCTGCTGAAGAAGGCGCAGCCTGACGTCGAATTCGTCACCGAGCAGGCGCCGCCGCTCGGCAAGATCGACGCCGGCGCGGTGGCGCAGGCGATCGACGACGCCAAGCCCGACGCCATTTTCAACGTGCTGTTCGGCGGCGACCTCGCCAAATTCGTGCGCGAGGGCAACACTCGCGGCATCTTCAAGAACCGCACGGTGGTGAGCCTGTTGTCGGGCGAGCCGGAATATCTCGATCCGCTCAAAGACGAGGCGCCGGTCGGCTGGATCGTCACCGGCTATCCGTGGGACAAGATCAAGACGCCGGCGCATGTCGCCTTTGTGCAGGCCTACCGGAAGAAGTACAACGACTATCCGCGGCTCGGCTCGATCGTCGGCTACGAGACCATCAAATCGCTCGCCGCCGGCATCGCCAAGGCAAAATCGACCGACCCTGACAAACTGGTGGAAGCCTTCAAGGGTCTCAAAGTCGATAGCCCCTTCGGGCCCTTCTATTACCGGGCGAGCGACCATCAGGCGACGATGGGCGCCTATGTCGGCAAGATCGCGCTGGAGAACGGCAAGGGCACCATGACCGACTTCAAATATGTCGACGGCGCCTCGGTGCTGCCGTCGGATGCCGAGGTCAAGAAGCTGCGTCCGGCCGGGGCCGATTGATGTCTTAATCCCTCCCCTGAAGGGGGACGGTGGTCGGCCAACGGGTCGGCGCGAAGCGCCGCCCGATGATAAACTTCGTCGACCGGGTGGGGTAACCTTGCCGATATGAAACCCCACCCGGTGGCTCGCAAGGCAAAGCCCGGCGCTTGTGCCGGACGTTCTTTGGTTAGAACGCGAATGCCATTTGGCATTCGCTATGGCCGCCCTTCCCTTGCAGGGGAGGGATAAGAAGCCATGACCTTCGACGCATTCCTGTTTCAGGCCCTCAACGGTCTCACCGGCGCCTCCGGCCTGTTCTTCGTCGCCGCCGGCCTGTCGCTGATCTTCGGCGTCACCCGCATCGTCAACATCGCGCACGGGTCCCTCTATATGCTGGGGACCTACATCGCCTATTCGTTCGCGACGAAGATCGGCGGCACGCTCGGGTTCTGGGGTGGCATCGTTTTAACCGCCGTCGTTGTCGGCATCGTCGGCGCGCTGATCGAAATCGTGCTGCTGCGGCGGATTTATCGCGCGCCGGAATTGTTCCAGCTGCTCGCGACCTTTGCGCTGGTGCTGATCATCAACGACGCCGCACTCTGCCTGTGGGGCCCGGAGGATTTGCTCGGACCGCGCGCGCCGGGCCTCGCCGGCGCCGTCGAGGTGCTCGGCCGCCACTTGCCGAGCTACGACCTGTTCCTCGCCGCGATCGCTCCGGTGGTGCTAATCGTGCTGCACGTCGCGCTCACGCGTACGCGCTTCGGCCGCCTGATGCGCGCGGCAACGCAGGACCGCGAGATGGTCGGCGCGCTCGGCGTCAACCAGGCGCTGCTGTTCACCGCGGTGTTCGCGCTCGGCGCCGCGCTCGCCGGCTTTGGCGGCGCGCTGCAGATCGCGCGCGAGCCGGCCAATCTCGGCACCGACCTCAACGCCATCAGCGACGCCTTCGTCGTCGTCGTGGTCGGCGGCATGGGCTCGATCGGCGGCGCTTATCTTGCCGCGGTGATCATCGCCGAAGTCAAGGCGATCTGCATCGGCATCGGCGTGGTCGATTTCGGGTTCATCAGCGTGAATTTCTCCAAGCTCACATTGGTCGCCGAATTCCTGGTGATGGCGGTGGTGTTGATCGCGCGGCCCTACGGGCTGCTCGGCCGCGCGCAAGCCGCGGTGCGCTCGGTCGCCGAGCCGGAATATCCGCTGCGCCCGGCGACGCCGGCGCTGAAGGCGCTCGGCGCCGTCACGCTCGCGCTGCTGCTCTTGTTGCCGCTGCTGGCGCAGAGCTCGCCCTATCTGCTCGTCCTCGGCATCGACGTGCTGATCGCGGTGATCTTCGCCGCCTCGCTGCACTTCATCATGGGCCCGGGCGGCATGCATTCCTTCGGCCACGCCGCCTATTTCGGTCTCGGCGCCTATGGCGCGGCGCTGCTGGTGAAATGGCTCGCCGTGCCGATGGGGCTCGCGCTCGTCGCTGCGCCGCTCGTCGCGCTTGCCGGTGCGCTGCTGTTCGGATGGTTCGCGGTCAGGCTCTCCGGCGTCTATCTCGCCATGCTGACATTGGCCTTCGCGCAGATCGTCTGGGCCGCGGTGTTCCAGTGGGAGGAATTGACCGGCGGCTCCAACGGCGTGATCGGCGTGTGGCCGCCGCCGCCGTTCGACCGGAACTGGGCCTATTACTTGCTCACGCTGGTGCTGGCGGTGATCGCCGTGCTGGTGCTGCGGCGGTTTTTATTCGCGCCGTTCGGTTACGCCATGAGAGCCGGCCGCGATTCCGCGCTGCGCGCGGAAGCGATCGGCATCGACGTCAAGCGCGTGCATTGGCTCGGCTTCGCCATTGCCGGCGGCATATGTGGCATCGCCGGCGGGCTGTTCGCTTTCGCCAAGGGCTCGATCTCGCCGGAGACGATCCACGTCGGCCGTTCCATCGACGGGCTGGTGATGGTGCTCTTGGGCGGCATCCAGACGCTCACCGGGCCGATCGTCGGCGCCTGGGTGTTTACCACGCTGCAGGATCTGGTGATGCGGCAGACCGAATATTGGCGCGCGTTGCTCGGCGCCATCATCCTGCTGCTGGTGCTGGCGTTCCCGCAAGGTCTCGTCGGCGGCTTCGCCGCGCTATGGCGCAAGGGCGGGGGCGCATCATGAGCGTGCTCGAAGTCCGCTCGCTGTCCAAGGCCTTCGGCGGCGTGCATGCCGTCAACGGCGTCAGCTTCGCCATCGGCGCCGGCGAATTCCTCGCCATGATCGGGCCGAACGGCGCCGGCAAGACGACGTGCTTCAACGTCATCAATGGCCAACTGGCGCCGGATTCCGGCGAGATCCTGCTCGAGGGCAAAACCATCGCCGGGCTTGCGCCGCGCGACATCTGGCGGCGCGGCGTCGGCCGCACCTTTCAGATCGCCGCCACTTTCCATTCCATGACGGTCGCCGAGAACGTGCAGATGGCGCTGCTCTCGCACGCCGGCGACATTCACCGGCTGTGGCGGCCGGCCGCGTCGCTGCACCGCGAGCGCGCGCTCGATCTGCTCGACCAGGTCGGCATGCATGAAGCCGCCGACCGGCCGAGCCGCGAGCTCGCCTATGGCGACGTCAAGCGCGTCGAACTCGCCATCGCGCTCGCCAACGAGCCGCGGCTGCTGCTGATGGACGAGCCGACCGCCGGCATGGCCGCGCGCGAGCGGCACGATCTGATCGCGCTGGTGAAGCGTCTCGTCGTCGAGCGCAGGATCTCGGTGCTGTTCACCGAGCATTCGATGGACGTGGTGTTCGCCTTCGCCGACCGCATCATCGTCCTGGCGCGCGGCCGCCTGATTGCCAGCGGCGACGCCGCCTCGATCCGCGACGATCCACAGGTGCGCGAGGTCTATTTCGGTACCGGCAAGACGTTTGCGGGAGCCGCGCCATGAATGACGTGGCGGCGATGACGCGCACTTTCTTTACCCTCCCCCTTGGCGGGAGGGTCGAAACGCGACGTGTTTCGGGGTGGGGGTCCTTCTCGAATGAAAATCGCTGCCGCCTCCCCCGACCCCTCCCCACAAGGGGGAGGGGAGAAATGCGGGGCGCGGCATGAGCGAGCCCATGCTCACCGTGGACAGGCTGAGCGCCTGGTACGGCGCCGCGCGCATTCTTTACGACCTCTCCTTCGAGGTCGGTGGCGGCGAGGTCGTGGCATTGATGGGCCGCAACGGCGCCGGCAAATCGACCACCATGAAGGCGGTCATGGGCCTCATCGCCGAGCGGGCAGGAACGGTCCGTTTTAACGGCGCCGATATCTCCACCTTGAAACCGTTCGAGATCGCGCGGCGTGGGCTTGGCTACACGCCGGAGGATCGTCGCATCTTTTCCGATCTGACCGTCATGGAAAATCTCGACGTCGGCCGTCAGCCGCCCCGCCGGTTCGCCGACGGCCAGCCGGCGCCGGCCTGGACGACGGACAGACTGTTCGTGCTGTTTCCCAATCTCGCCGAAATGCAGGACCGCCTCGGCGACCGCATGAGCGGCGGTGAGCAGCAGATGCTCACGGTGGCGCGTACGCTGATGGGCAATCCGCTCCTGGTGCTGCTCGACGAGCCCTCGGAAGGCGTGGCGCCACTGATCGTCGAGCAGATGGCCGCGACCATCGTCGAGCTCAAGAAAGAGGGCCTGTCGATCCTGCTGTCCGAGCAGAACATCCATTTCGCCCGGCTGGTGTCCGACCGGGTCTATATGCTCGAGCAGGGCCAGATTCGCTGGCAGGGCTCCATGGCACAACTCGACACCAATCAGGACGTGCAACGGGCCTATTTGACGGTGTAATCCGCTCTGGCCGAGGGAATGCCTTTATTTTCAGGGTCTAGCGCCAAAAACAGGCTTTCGCCGGGCGACGATCTGGGCCATGGTTTCGTCCGGGCGGGAATTCACCACACGCAGTTGTAGAAACAGGCCGTCATGCGGCGTGACAAACCGAGCGGTTCGATACCCGCGACAGTTGTATACGGGCGCGGCCGCTACGTGCTCGACGATCAGGTTGGCTTCCTGCTGCGCGTGGCCATGCAGCGCCACACCGCGCTTTTCACCAAGCGGATGATCGAGAGCCTGACGCAGACGCAGTTCGCCGCGCTCGCAAAATTGTTGGAAGACGGCCCCTGTTCGCAAAACCAGCTCGGCCGCCGCATCTATCTCGACGCCGCCACCATCAAGGGCGTGGTCGACCGGCTGGCCGCACGCGGCTTCGTTACCGTGGTCAGCGACCCGAAGGACCGCCGCCGCCGCGCGGTGGCGCTCACGGAGCGCGGCCGCGAAGTGACGCAAGCCGCCCAACTCGTCGCCGCCGAGATCACCGCCGCGACGCTGGAGCCGCTCAGCGACGACGACCGCGCGGCGATCGTACGCTTGCTGCGCAAGCTGGCCTGATCCGCCGCTCAGTTCAGCCTGAGTTCGGTAATATGCCGCGGATCCGGCTTCAGGTCGCCGCGCTCGACACGTTTGACGACGTCGGTCAGCGCGGCATTGGCGCGGCAATTGATCCCGACTTTTTCGCCTTCGCGCACGATCAGGCCGTTGAGGAATTCGATTTCCGTGCGCCGGCCCTTCTGCATATCTTGACCCATCGACGGGCGCTGTCCGGCCGCGGTGCGGCCTGCATCCTTGAAGCGCTGCTCGTCGCAGACGCGCGCGGCCTCCACGTCGCCTTCTCCGGCGCGCGCGATCGTTTCGGGCGGCAGGTGCAGGATGTCCTCCAACTGATACCCTTGCGCCTGTCCGACGCGGATCGCCTCGCTGCCGAGACGCATGGCGAAACGGCGGATTGGATCGCTCTTGAGCATGTCGCCGCCGCCGAGTCCGGTGCAGGCGGAGAGCCCGTTCTGCATGGCGTTGGCGACCAGCTTCGACCAACGCTCGCCCCACAGATTATTGGTCACCTTGGCGCTGTCGGCATAGGCAACGAGGCGGCGGACCTCCTCGGCGCGCGGTGTCACACGGCCGTGGACTTCGCCGGCCCGAAAGACGGTGTGCGCCGCGCCGTGCTTGGCGGCGCCGCGGTGCACCAGGCCGGGCTCCGGCAGATTGACCGTGATGCTCGAGGCAATGCAGCCGAGCGTCTTACCCCAGCCGACGATGCCGGCAATCGTCTCCTCGTTCATGCAGTTCTGCAGCGAGACCACATAGCCGTCGGGCGCGAGATACTGCCGGATCAACATCGCCGCCCAGGCGGTGTCGTATGATTTCATGCAGACGAAAGCGATGTCGACCAGAGGTTCCTTGGCAAGCTGCTGGGCGTCCGTCACGTGCAGCGCGCGCACCGGCACGGTGAATTCCGGCTCCTTCATGGCGTGCGTCACGCGCAGGCCGTGCCTGCGCATGTGCTCGACGTGGGCGGGCCACGGGTCGATGAAAGTCACGTCCTCGCCGGCCTGCACCATGTGGGCGCCCGCATAGCCGCCGACGGCGCCGGCTCCGACAATCGCTATCTTGCGGCCCATTGCGTCCTCCCGTGATAAGTGGCGATTACCTTGACGCCTTGTGGCTTGGCGGGGAGTATTCCTGGCAATCCTGCCGCTGGCTAGATAGCCGCGCCAAAAGGGAGATCCTAGTGTTCAAAGTGGGCGACGCCACCATCACTCGCATCGAGGAAACCTACGGCGCATGCTATCCGCTGCTCCAGATTTTCCCCGAGTTCAACGGCGCGCACATGGCCGAGCACAGAGGCTGGCTCGCGCCGCACCACTACGATGCCGCAAGCGGCCTGATCAAGCTGTCGGTGCATAGCTGGCTGCTCAAGGCCGGCGGCAAGACGATTCTGATCGACAGCTGTTGCGGCAACAACAAGATCAAGCCGGGCCGGCCATGGTGGAACCTGCTCAACGTCAATTATCTGGAGCGGTTGGCCGCCGCCGGGGCGCGGCCGGAAGACATCGATCTAGTCATGTGCACGCATCTGCATCACGATCATGTCGGCTGGAACACGCAGCAGAAGGACGGCAAATGGATGCCGACCTTTCCCAATGCGCGTTACGTCTTCAACAAGCCGGACATCGACTACTTTTCCAAGATCGACGCCGATCCCAAGGAAGGCCCGGCCGAGCTCGGAACCTTCCGTGAATGCGTGGTGCCGATCCTCGAATACGGCAAAGCCGACGTGATCGAGGGCGCGCACCGCATCAACGACTTCATCGAGATCGACACCGCGCCCGGCCATTCGCCCGGCCACGTGTTCTTCAAGCTCGAATGCAAGGGTCAGCGCGCCGCCTTCATCGGCGACGTCTGGCATCACCTGCTGCAGGTCTATTATCCCGACTGGAATTTCCCGAAGAATTCCGACGCGGCGCAGGCCAAAGTCAGCCGGCGCAAGGTGCTCGACTATTGCGCATCGAGCGGCGCGCTGGTGATGCCCGGTCATGTCGGGCTGCCGTTCGCCGGCCGCATCGAGAAGACGGCCGACGGCTACCGGCCGGATTTCAAGGCTTAAGCGAGAATCGGGGCACAAAAAGAACGGCCTCAGCGGAGGTCGCATTGCTCGCGGCTGCGCCGCTTTTTGTGCTGCTGCGGCGTAGGAAATGCCGCCCACCCATCGCGCATGACTGGCGATCGGCCGTCGGTGCCTTCAGCCGCTGCGGTGTCGCGAGAGTCATTGGGCATCGCCAAAACAGCTGCGAATAACCGTCTCGGAGTACTGCATTGCTAATTCATTCGCGAAAACGCGTCACACATTGATGCAGCTCAATGCGCAAAATGATTTGCGCTCTTTTCATGGCCATTCCTCAAAACAATAGGCGGGAGGCCAACAATGAATTTTGTGGCCAACTTAGCGACGGTTACCGCCAAGCGAGCAACGCTAATCGCGTTGGCGGCGAGTCTATTTGGATTTGCGAACTTTTCGGCTCAAGCTGCCGACGAGTACTACACCTTCAAGTCCGTGCTCTCTTCAGCAAATGCCAGTTGGTGCATCGATGTCCCCGGCGGCGAGTATCAAGCCGGTAAGCATGTGGCGATCTCCGCCTGCAGCGGAAAGCCCAACCAGATTTTCGGTTTCGAAGCTGGCGGGAGCCTGACGGCCGGCGGATTGTGCCTCGACGGTCTTGCTGGCGCCCCGAACCAGCCGCCTAGCGCAGGCGATCCGATCGGCCTCAACGAATGCACCGGCAGCGATCAGCAAGTCTGGGAATTGCGGCCGTTCACCAATCGGTCGGACGTGTTCGCGATCGCCAACCCCGATGATCTCTGCGTGACGGTCGACGCCGCCGCGATCGGAGAAGGGGCGCCGCTGGCGTTGGCGCAATGCGCTGAACTCGACACGCAAGGATGGGTGCGCGGGCAAACCGCCGCCGTCGAGTCCGAATACTACGTGTATTCCGGCCACCGTTATTGCTGGTACGACGACGGCTGGCACGGCGGCGGCTGGTACTGGTGCGGCGAAAACTTCCACCAGGGCATCGGCTGGGGCGGGCCCATCGGCTGGCACTGGTGGCATCACCACGGCCAAAAGCCGCACCTGCATCTCAAACCGCATCTCAAGCCGCATCTGAAACCGGGACTGAAGCCGGGCCTGAAGCTGCATGAGAAGCCGGTGTTGAAGCCGCACTTCAAGCCGGTGACGAAGAAGCCGCAGGTTCACGTCATGAAGAAGCAGATTACGCCGAAGCACATTGCGCCGGTCGGCCGCAAGGTGTTCCACCCGGTTGTAAAGCAGAAGCGTTAGTTCCATCGTTCGGCTTCTGCTGCCTGGTTCGACGCCCGTCGCGGCGCGATCGAATGGGTTCGCTGCAAGACATGACCCCGGGGCAATGCCCCGGGGTTTCTTGCTGGTTCACCGCACGGCCAGCAGCGCCTTCAGCCGTTGCGGCGTAACCGGCAGGCGCGGTGACCGCTTATTCGAAATCGGCCGGATGGCGGCGGGTTTTTCCTCGGCTTCCTCAACGACGGTGCCGCAAAAATCGATCATTTGAATCGATATCTCGGGGTCACGTTTCCTTGGATTTGCGGCGGCCCTCGAGCGGAATCTTCGGCGGTTTTTCCGGCCGATCGGGTCCCCACACGCGGCTGTAATAAGTGTCGGCCAAGTTGAGGGCGCCGATCGGGTTGTGCGCCAGCACCCGGTCTTTCGCCACGAGCACCGTGGTCAGTCCCTCGGCGTGCTTGAAGAACAGGCTGTCGTGGCCGACGCAAAGGCCGAGCACGATGTTGAACTCGCAACCGGCGCGCTTGAGCAGCTCGGCCTGGCCGACCGGATTGCAGATCGCCTCGTAAGTGCCGGGGCGAATTTTCTCCTCGTCCTTGATGCCAAGCTCCTCCTTGGCGATGCCGCCGTGCTTACAGGCAACCGAGGCCACCTGGAAGCCGTGACTCTCGAGGATACCGCTCAAGACTTTGGCGTGATCGACAAAACTGATGCAGGTGGCGATGCCGATCTTCTTGAAGCCCATGCGCTTGGCAAACTCGCAAATCTCCTGCACGCGCGTCCACTTGCAATAGCCCTCGGCCTCGACCGCCGCGGAGACCTGGGAGATACGGCGGACGTCCGCGTCGGAGTATTTGCCGGCCGCAGCGTCGACGCCGTCGGGATCGACTTTTGTCGGGCAATAGCCGGGACCGCGCTCGGCAGATTCACCGACGCGGCAGGCGCGCACGGTGTCCGGGCAGTAGGCACACGAGGGATCTTCGTATTTCATGCCGTGTCTCCGGCGTCGGCCTCGATCGCCGCGATCGGGATCGCAATTGGCCGCGAACCGAATCTTGTCCGTTCGCAAGCGCCGGCGCTTGACCTAGATCAAGGGATTCGTGTTGCGGATCACCGCACGGCCAGCAGCGCCTTCAGCCGTTGCGGCGTGACCGGCAGGCGCGTGATTGCGCCCGGGCACTGCAGCGCGTCGTCGATCGCCGAGGCGATCGCCGCGCCGACCGGGTTGGCGCCACCTTCGCCCGCGCCCTTCAAGCCAAGCGTATTGAGCGGGCTCGGCGCATCTTCGGTGACGAGGATGGACAACTCCGGCACCTCGCGCGCGGTCGGCATCAGATAGTCGGCGAAGGTGACCGACAGCGGCTCGCCGGCGTCGTCGTAGAGAAATTCTTCGAGCAGCGCGCCGCCGATGCCTTGCGCCAGGCCGCCGGCGATCTGGCCTTCCACCAGTTTCGGATTGACCGCGCGGCCGACGTCATAAGCAATCGCGTAGCGCTCGACAGTGACGCCGCCGGTGTCGGCGTCGACGCGCGCGACCGCGATGTGCACGCCGTAGGGGTAGACCATGTGCGACGACTCGAAGGTCGCCTCGGCGGTGAGGGGGTGCTGGCGCGCGAGTTCGGCGAGAGGCATTGAAGGACCGGAAGAAGACTTCAGGCGCACGATCTGGCCGTCCCGAATATCGAGATCATCTTTCTTGCTCTGCATCAGTTCGGCAGCCAGAAGAAGGAGATGGTCGCGCAACTTTGCCGCGGCCATGCGGGTCGCTTCGCCGCACATCACGGTGACGCGCGAGGCAAAGGCGCCCATGCCTTTGTCGATGCGGGCGGTCTGCCCGTGAATGACTTTGATGTCGCTGTAGTTTACGCCGAGCGCGTCGGCGCAGATCTGCGCCATCGCCGTCTCCACTCCCTGGCCAATGGAGGCGACGCCGGTGACGACTTCGACCGAACCGTCTGATTTCACCTCGATCCTGACGGTATCGAACGGCCCCAGTCCGCTTTTCTCCACGAACATCGCAAGGCCGGCGCCGACTTTCTCGCCGCTTTGCCGGCGGCGATGAAGTTCCTGTTGCAGGTTCTGCCAATCGGCGAGCGCCAGCGCCTTGTCGAGCAGGCCCGAATAATCGCCCGAGTCATAAACGATTTTCGTGCCAAGCGTGTCGAGCCCGAGCGCATAAGGCATTGCACTCTTGCCGATCAGATTGCGGCGGCGGATTTCGGCTTTATCGACGCCGACCTTGGTGGCGATGGCGTCAAGCAACCGCTCGCGCACGAAAGTCGATTCATAGCGGCCGGGCGCGCGATAGGTGCCGCATGGCGTTTTGTTGGTGAGCCTGATGTGGCCGACCGCGCGGTAAGCCGGCACGCGATAAGGCCCCGGCAGCATCGCGGCGGCGAGATCGGGCACGGTCGCCGCGTGCGTGCGCATATAGGCGCCGTTGTCGTGGAAAAACTCATCGTCGATACCGAGGATGCGGCCTTGCGCGTCGATCGCCGCGCGCACACGATGCGTTTGCTCGCGCGAATGGTTGGCGGCGATTAGATGTTCGCGCCGATCCTCGATCCATTTGATGGCTTTGCGGAAGAACAGCGCGGCGGCGCCGACCAGCACGTCCTCCGGATAAATCTCGCCGCGGATACCGAAGCCGCCGCCGACATGGCCTTCGTAGAGCTGCACGGATGCGCGTGTTCGCCCCAGCATTTGCGCGAGCGTGTCACGGTTCCAGTGCGGCACCTTGGCGGCGCCATGCAATTCGAGCACGTCGCGCGCCTCGTCGTAGCGCGCGATGGCGCCGCGCGTCTCCAGCGGCACGCCGCTGTGGCGGCCAATGGAAAGCTCAAGCGCAACAACGGCATGCGCGCCGCGAAATGCCGCGTCGATATCGCCATACGCTTTTTGCAGCACTGACGCTTCGGTGGTCAGTTTTTCGTAGGGATGCTCGTAGAGGTCCGGATGCTCGGTCGCAAGCAGCGTTGCTCGACGTTCCTCGATCGAGACTTCGATCAAGTCGGCCGCGTCTTCGGCGAGATATGCATTCTCCGCAAAGACGACGGCGACCGGCTCGCCGACATAGCGGACGAATTCGTTTGCCAGCACCGGCTGGCGGTAGGGTTCGAGCGTTTTCAGGCCGGTGAGCCGGAACGGAATCGGCGGGAGGTGCGCGACGTCTCGATGCGTCCACACCGCGTGCACGCCGGGCAGCGCCAGCGCCGCATGCGCGTCGATTGACAGGATTTTCCCGTGCGCGACGGGCGAGCGCACCACGCGCATCGTCCACTGCCCGGGAAAATTGATATCGGCGGCGAAGCGGCCCTGGCCCAAGAGCAGCAGGCGATCTTCTAACCGCGGGACGGAACGGCCGACGAATTTGGCCGGGGCCGTCATTTTCCGCGCATCTCTTTCGCGGCCGCGCGCACGGCCTTGATGATGTTCTGATAGCCGGTGCAGCGGCAGAGATTGGACGACAGCACGTCGAGCAAGTCTTCGTCGGACATGTCGGGCTCGCGCTCGAGCACGCCGACCGCCAGCATCAGGAAGCCGGGGGTGCAGAAGCCGCATTGCAGGCCGTGATGATCCATGAAGGCTTGTTG
The DNA here is from genome assembly GCA_035501975.1 of Pseudolabrys sp. Classification (GTDB taxonomy): domain Bacteria; phylum Pseudomonadota; class Alphaproteobacteria; order Rhizobiales; family Xanthobacteraceae; genus Pseudolabrys. Next base: position 1,564 of record DATJVE010000070.1, on the reverse strand, counting down.
CATCGGATGCAACGTGTCGCCGTCGGCGAGGCCTTCCACCGTGCGGATTTTCTTTCCGTTAGCCTGCACGGCGAACATCAGGCAGGAGCGCACCGGCTCGCCGTCGACCAGCACGGTGCAGGCGCCGCACACGCCATGCTCGCAGCCGATATGCGTGCCGGTCTGCCCGCAGTCCTCGCGGATCGCATCGGCAAGCGTCCGCCGCGGCTCGACGGCAACGGCGTGCGTGCGGCCGTTGATGGTGAGGGTGATGTTGGTTTTGTCGGTCATTGGAGCAGGTCCACAGACGGTACCAAGCCCACGGCAGTCATGCCCGCGAAGGCGGGCATCCAGCAAACGCGGGCTTTTGTTGTTGTCCGACGCCGTGCATGATTCCAGCTTCGGCGAATACCGGGTCCCCGCCTTCGCGGGGACGACAGCCGAATGCGCTGCGGCGGCATCGTTTTATCCCGCCTTGCGCAGCGCCGCGCGGATGCGCTGCGGCGTCGCCGGCATTTCGTCGATCTCAACGCCGAACGGCATCAGCGCGTCGTTTATCGCGTTGATGACCGCCGCCGGCGCGCCGATGGTGCCGCCTTCCCCCAGGCCCTTGGCCTTGGTAATGGACTGCGTGCTCGGCGTTTCCATGTGGTGCAGCTCTATCTCCGGAACCTCGCGCGCGGTCGGCGGCATATAGTCGGCGAGATTGGCGGTGAGAATACCGCCGTCATCGTCGTAGACGATCTCCTCGAGCAGCGCGTTGCCGATGCCCTGGGCGATTCCGCCGTGCACCTGACCCTCGGCGATCATCGGATTGATGATGCGGCCGGCGTCTTCCGCCACCAGATAGCGCTCGACGGTGACGCGGCCGGTCTCCACGTCGACCGCGACAATGGCGACGTGACAGGCGTTGGAGAACGTGCCGGGCGGGTCATAGGTGCCGGTCTCGGTCAGCCCCGGCTCGATCTCGCCATTGAAGCGGTGCGTCTGCGTGTAGGCCTCGCGCGCCATCGCTGCGATCGATACCGAGCGATCGGTGCCGGCGACCTTGGCGGCGCCGTCCTCCAGCACAATGTCGCCGGGTGCCGCCTCCAGCAAATGGCTGGCGATCTTGAGCAGCTTAGCGCGCACTTTCTGCGCCGCGATCAGCGTGGCGCCGCCGGAGATCACCAAGGATCTGCTCGCGAACGTGCCCCAGCCGTAAGGCGCGCGGTCGGTATCGCCGTGCACCACCTTGATACGGTCGGGCGGCACGCCGATTTCGTCGGCGATGATCTGCGCCAGCGTGGTGCGCAGGCCTTGGCCGTGCGGCGAGGAGCCGATGCGCGCTTCGACGAAGCCGGAGGGATCGACGGTGAGGATCACGGTCTCCCAGCCGGGCGTGATTTCCATGCCCCGCGCGGCGAAGGCCGGGCTGCCATAGCCGGTGCGCTCGGAGAACGCCGCCAAGCCGATGCCGAGATGGCGGCCTCGCGCGCGCTCTTCTTTCTGCTGCGCACGGAAGGCGGGCAGGTCGATGGCCTTCACCGCCATCTCCAGCGTCTCTCGGTAGCTCGCTTCGTCGTAGACGAGGCCGATCGGCGAG
>DATJVE010000069.1:0-8301 GCA_035501975.1 Pseudolabrys sp. | reverse complement strand
CTTCAAGGCGCTGCGCAAGCACTTCGGCAACCGCATCCCGGAGACCATCATCGAGCCGGGCCGCGGCATGGTCGGCAATGCCGGCACCATCGAAGCCGAGGTCGTCCTCGTCTCCAAGAAGAGCGAGGAGGACGACGTGCGTTGGGTCTACCTCGACATCGGCAAGTTCGGCGGCCTCGCCGAGACGATGGACGAGTCGATCCGCTACCCGATCCGTACGCCGCGCGACGGCGACGCGATGGGACCCTGCGTGCTGGCCGGCCCGACCTGCGATTCGGCCGACGTCATGTACGAGAAGCAGCCGTACCCGCTGCCGGTGAGCCTGGAGATCGGCGACAAGGTGCTGATCGAAGGGACCGGCGCCTACACGGCGACCTACTCGTCGGTGGCCTTCAACGGCTTTTCGCCGCTGAAGACCTACCACATCTGAGCAACCCGGGAGGCGGCCAAAAGCCTGCCTCCCCTTCCCCCTCACCTCGACTGAATGCGTTTGGTCGGCGCGCGCTCGCGCGCGGCCGGACAGGGAAGGACAAGACCATGATCACGTTGCGTCAAGAACGGCCGGCCGATGTGGAAGCGCGCGAGGCGCTGCTCGACGAAGCCTTCGGCGAGGCCCGCTACCGCAAGGCGTCCGAACGGCTGCGCGAAGACCGCTTGCCGGCGGACGGCCTCGCCTTTATCGCCGCCGAGGGCAGGCGCGTCATCGGCACCGCGCGGCTATGGAATGTCGCCTGCGGCGCCGGCAAGCCGGCGCTGCTGCTCGGACCGGTCGCGGTCGCCGCGGACCGGCACAGCCAGGGTATCGGCGCGGCCCTGGTGCGGCGGGCGCTCGGGGAGGCGCGCAAGCGCGGCCACGCCGCCGTCGTTCTGGTCGGCGACGCACCCTATTATAGCCGCTTCGGCTTTTCGGCGGAGAAGACCGGCGCGCTGCGGCTGCCGGGGCCGTTCGAGCGGCACCGGCTGCTCGCGCTCGAGCTGGCCCCCGGCGCCCTCGACGGCGCCAAAGGCCTGATCCGCTCCACCGGCGAGGCGGTGCGGCAACCGGCCATCGCGGCCGCGGCCTAGTTTTCCGGCAAGTTATCGTGGGATGCTGCGTCCGGCGGGCGCAGCATGACCGACGAGATTGAGCAGCAAGTCGCGGGGGCGCGGGCGCAATTGGCTGCCAGGCGCTATGCCGACGCCGAACACGCCTTCCGCGCCATCCTGAAACAGCGCCCGCAACACGCGGGCGCGCTGCGGGGGCTGGGCGAGCTTGCGCTGGTCGCCGGCCAATTCGATGCGGCCGAGGGTTTGCTGAAAAGCGCCTTGGAGCAGGCGCCGGACAGCATCGAAATTCTGATTAGCCTCGCGCAGTGCGCCGACGCCAAGAACGATCACGAGACGGCCGAGGTTTTCGCGCGTCTTGCCGTCGGGCTCAGCCCGCAATCGACCGCCGCCCACCTCGCATTGGCCCATGTCCTGAATGCAACGGGACGCATCGGCGAGGTCGCGCCGGAGCTGTTGCGCGTGCTCGAGCTTGACCCCGCGCGAAGCGACGTACGCATAGCGCTCGCGCGCGTTCAACTGGCCGCCTCGCCGCGTGTCGAGACACGTCCGCCGCCGCCGAAGGTGAGCTATCGCCTCGGGCGCGAACTCGAAAGGCGCGGGCGAAGGCTCGATGCCGCCGAATTTTATCGCGCGGCGCTTGCCCAGAGTCCCGACCTCGCCGCGGCCGCGGTCGATCTCGCCGCGCTGCATCACCAATGGGACGACCTCGACGGCGCCGTGCGGCTGAACCGGCAAGCGCTAGACAGTGCGTCCAATCATGCGCAAGCGCACCACAACCTCGGGCTCGCCTTGATGGGCCTCGACCACCCGGAAGAAGCGTTACGTGAATTCGATGCGGCGCAAGCCTTCGCCCCGGACTCGGTCCTCGTCGGTCTCAACCGGGCGATGTTGCTCTTGCTGCTTGGCCGCTGGGACGAGGGTTGGAAAGAGTACGAGTGGCGCTGGAAGCTGAAGCGGCGGGCGCGCACTCCGCTCGCGCCGCCGTGGGATGGCTCGCCGCTCGGCGAGCACACCCTCCTGCTGTTCTCGGAGCTCGGGCTCGGCGACAACATCCAGATGTTGCGTTACCTGCCGCCGGTCTTGCAGCGCGTCAGCGACGCTACGCGGATCCTGCTCGCCTGCCCGGAGCCGCTGCGTCGATTGTTTTCGCGGCTGCCTCGCGTGCAGTTGGTCCAGGCCGGCGACCCGGTCGTGAAGATCGATTACGAGCTACCGCTGTGCTCGTTGCCGCGCATCTTTGGCACGCGTCCCGACACCGTGCCGCCGGTCTTCAACGATTTGTTCGTTCCCGAGCGGTCCTCCGCCGCAGATGCCTTGCGCGAATGGCCGAAGCCGCGGATCGGTCTGGTCTGGGCCGGCAACCCGGAGCACCTCAACGATGCGAACCGCTCGATGGCCTTCGGCCTCCTGCATCCGCTGATCAATGAGACGCGCTATGTTTTCGTCAGCCTGCAAAAAGGTGCAGGCGAAGCCGAGCTTGACCGGACGCCGCCGGCGCGCGCGGTGCTCGACCTTGCGCCTGAGCTCGCGGACATGGCCGACACCGCCGCGGCGATCGCCGAGCTCGATCTCGTCATCTCGGTCGATACCGGGGTTGCCCATTTGGCAGGCACACTCAACAAGCCGGTCTGGCTGATGCTGCCCTTCGCCTCGGAATGGCGCTGGCTGCGCGAGACCGAGAGCACGCCCTGGTATCCGAGCATGCGCATATTCCGGCAGAGGCGACGCGGGGACTGGCCCGAGCTGGTCGCGCGCATGCGCGCCGAGCTCGGCCGCCGCTTTCCGGCCTGACACAATCGCGCAACGTGCCAAGGCAAAATATCGTGGGCCACACCAGATTCGCCGCCGCCTGCCCTTCCGTTCGCGCCCTGCGGCGGATATGACCACAGCGAAAATCGGAGCTTGCAAATATGACCAATTGGCCTGTTCACGCTCGCATCAACGGCCCTATTGTGATGATCGGCTTCGGCTCGATCGGCAAAGGCACGCTGCCGCTGATCGAGCGTCATTTCGCATATGACAAATCCCGCTTCGTGGTCATCGACCCCGAGGACAAGGACCGCCGTCTCTTGGACGAGCGCGGCATCCGCTTCATCCACCAGGCCATCACCCGCGATAATTACAAGCACCTGCTCAGGCCGCTGCTCACCGACGGCGGCGGGCAAGGCTTCTGTGTGAACCTGTCGGTCGACACCTCCTCGCTCGACATCATGGAGCACTGCCGCGAGATCGGCGCGCTCTACATCGACACCGTGGTCGAGCCGTGGCCGGGCTTCTACTTTAGCTCGAAGCTCGGGCCGGAGGCGCGTTCTAACTATGCGCTGCGCGAGACCGTCCTCGCCGCCCGCCGCAAGAGGCCAGGCGGGTCAACCGCGGTGTCGTGCTGCGGCGCCAATCCCGGAATGGTGTCCTGGTTCGTCAAGCAGGCGCTGCTCGACGTCGCCGGCGACCTCGGCCTCAAGTTCAAGGAACCGAAGACGCGCGAAGAATGGGGGCGGCTCGCCAAGAAGGCCGGGGTCAAGGGCATCCATATCGCCGAGCGCGATACCCAGCGCGCCAAGCAGCCGAAGCCACAGAACGTGTTCGTCAATACCTGGTCGGTTGAGGGCTTCCTGTCCGAAGGCATGCAGCCGGCCGAGCTCGGCTGGGGCACGCACGAGAAGTGGGTCCCGGCGAACGGCCACAAGCACAAGACCGGCTGCCAGGCGGCGATCTATCTGACCCAGCCCGGCGCCAACACGCGCGTGCGCTCCTGGACTCCGACCGCGCAGGCGCAATACGGCTTCCTGGTCACGCACAACGAGTCGATCTCGATCGCCGACTACTTCACGCTGCGCCAGGGCCGCAAAACCATCTACCGGCCGACTTGCCACTACGCCTATCACCCGTGCAACGACGCGGTGCTGTCGCTGCACGAGACGTTCGGCCAGGCGGGCAAACGCCAGGACGGCATCCACATTCTGGACGAGCACGAAATCGCCGACGGTATCGACGAGCTCGGCGTGCTGCTCTACGGCCACAAGAAGAACGCCTATTGGTACGGCTCGCAGCTCTCGATCGACGAGACGCGCGATATCGCGCCCTACCAGAACGCGACGGGTCTGCAGGTGACCTCTGCCGTGCTCGCCGGCATGGTGTGGGCGTTGGAGAACCCGAACGCCGGCATCGTCGAAGCCGACGAGATGGATTACAAGCGCTGCCTCGAGGTGCAGATGCCTTATCTCGGCCCGGTGATCGGTACTTACACCGACTGGACGCCCCTCACCGGCCGGCCGGGTCTGTTTCCGGAAGAGATCGACAAGCGCGATCCCTGGCAGTTCAAGAACGTGCTGGTGCGCTGAACGCAACGACACCAATAAGCAACGGGCGGCCTTACGGCCGCCCGTTTCGTTTTCATCGACCGGCCCGCGTTACTTCGGCGGCTCCGGCGGTTTTTCGCCCGTTTTTGGCGGCTGCTTCGGCGGCGGGCCCTTAGGTGCCGGCGGCGGGGCATGAACAGCCGCGGGTGGCGGGGTGTGAACGGCCGCTGGTGGCGGTGGTTTATTCACAACGGGCGGCGGTGTGTGCACGACAGGCGGTGGAGTATGCACAACCGGCGGCGGCGGTGGCGGCGGCGTCACCACGCGGCGCTCCTCGTGGCGTTCCGGTGTGATCACTTTCGGCGGTGTGGTCGGCGTCACCACCGGCGCCGGGCCATTGTGCTGGATCACCGCCGGACCCTTCGGCGGCGGCGTGCCGGCGCGTCCCGGCGGTGGCGGCGTCACGATGCCCTGCACGGCGCGCGGCGGATGACTGCCGAGCTGGCCGTGCTCGCCTTTGCCGAGCGGTTTCGGCGGCGGCGCGCCGACCGTCGGCGCGATCGCCGTCGTTGTGCGCTGGATGGTCACGGGCGCGATGCGGCCGATAGCACCTTTGCTGCGCAGCTCGTCGCGGCGAATGGTCACCGCACCCTGCACGCCGGCGGTTGAGTCGAACACGCGCGGGCGCACGTTATAGGCATGCAGCGCCACGTGGGTGCGGCCCGAGATGAATCCGGGCGAGAGGCCGGGGTTGACCCAGACCTTGCGGCCTTCGATGTGCACCGGGCGGTTGATGATGCGGGTCTCGCGCAAGATAGCAATGCGACGATCCGGCGGCACGTAATAGCGGCGTAGCTCCGGCTCGCCGATGTAACGCATCGGCACGAAGCTCCAATACTCCGCGTCATCGTCGTAGGCGTCGACCAGATCGTCGGGCGGCAGCGGCGCCCAGCCAATGTCGTCGCCGCCATAGCGCCAGTCGACCCAGGCGGGGGCCCAGTCGTCGCCGGGCACCCAGAACCATGACCCTCGGTCATGAATCCAGCGGCCGTAGTGATAGACCACCCAGCCCCAGTCGTCCTCGCTGTCGTCGGAGACCCAGTACCAGCCCCAGTCGTCGGTATAGACCCAATGGCCGTATTCGTACGGCCGCCAACCCGGCGGCACGCCGTCCGGCGTCCACACCTCGCCGTAAGGCGCAAGCTGGACCCAATGGCCGTAGGCGTCGAGCGCGGCGGCCATGTCGTCGGCGGTCTGCGCGATGGCCGGCGTCAGCGCGCCCGCCACGACCGGCAGCGAAATCCCGGACACGGCCAGCGCACAGCCGGTGGCAATGCCGAGCAGGAGCCGGCGGGCAGCGGATCGAGTGGTCATGGTGAAGTCCCCTTGGGCAAACGATGAAAAGAAACAAACGAGCGATAGGCGTCAGGGTTCCAAATCTAAGACAAGTTAGCTGAACGCCAGCCGAATTGCTCGGTCAGAATGGCGCCGCAATTAGAACGACAAGGCGCCCGCTTCCCCCGCCTCGGTGCCGAAGGCGAGCGTCTGCCCGTTCTCGTCCCAGCCGAGCGCGGTCACCGGCCCGGCACCTTTGGCCTTCACTTCAATCAAGGCGCCATCGTCGATACGCACCAGCACGACCGCGCCGTCGGCGTAGCCGGCCGCGACCACCGGCTGGCGCGGATGGCAGGCGACGACGGCAACCCGCGCCGGCGATGGCGCCTGCAGCTTCGGCTGGCGGCCCATGGGCCCGTCCTTGCCGTCGAACGGCCAGAGGATGAGCTGCTCGGAGCCCGAGGTGGCGAGGAAGTCGCCGTCCGCCGTCCAGCCCAGCGAGCGCACCCGCGCCGAATAGCCCGACATGCGCATGTGCTTGGCGTCGGCCAGCCGCCAGCCGTGCAGCGTCGGCTCCTGCATGGCGGTGACGAGGAATTTGCCGTCCGGACTGAAGGCGACGCTCAGATGCGAGCCTTTCCACTCGAGCTTTTCCGGCGGCGCGCCGGCGGCGTTGGGAAACCACAGCGTGACGCCGTTGTAGTGCGCCAGCGCGAGACGAAAGCCCTTGGGCGCAAAGGCCAGACCGGCGACGGTCGAGGGCGCCTCCAGGCTGCGGGTTTCGCCCTTGCCGGTGAGCACATGCGCGGTCTTGCCGGCCGACCAGGCGATGGCGCCGTCCGGGCCGGGCGCCACCTGATCGATCCAGCGCTTCTTGTCGTCGGCGGCGAGCTGTTTGTGCTCGCCCTTGGCGTCGGTGGCGACCAGCCGGCCGTCATCGCCGCCGCTGACGATGCGGGCGCCGTCCGCCGCGCTGGCGAGAATGCCGCCGCCGTGAACGGCGACGCGTTTCTCCTCATCGCCGGCAAACAGCAGCACCTCCTCGCCGAGCACGAACACCGGCGTGGTGCCGAAGAAGTGCACGCCGACAATGGTCCCGCCGGCGTCGATCGGGCGGACGCGGTCGGCGAGCGAGGGGATGGCGGAGGAGGTGTCAGACATTTTCTGCGCTGTCTATGCCGGGCCGGCAATCAATGATGAGACGCGAACCAATCTGTCCGTTCATTCCCGCGAAAGCGGGAATCCAGGGCCAAGAACTGGGTCCCCGCTTCCGCGGGGACGAACGGTTATGTTGATGCGCTGGGAATTTCGCAAGATCGTACAAAGTCAATTCCCATCCGGCTTTTCACCCTCCCCTGGAGGGGAGGTGAAGAGAGTGTGCGGCGCGCTCGCAACAAAACTCAGGCGATGCAGCTCTCGAAACCCTGGCGGATTCTCTCTTCCGGCAGATTGCGGCCGATGAAGACGGCGCGGCTTTCGCGTTTCTCACCCTCTTTCCAGGCGCGCTGGTGGTCGCCGTCGAGAATCATGTGCACGCCCTGGAAGACGAAGCGGTCGGGATCGTCCTTGAACGACAGGATGCCCTTGCAGCGCAAAATGTCCTTGCCCTCGGTCGCCACCAGATCCTGCACCCAGGGGAAAAACTTGTCCGGGTTGAGCGGCTTGTCGGTCTTCAGCGCCACCGACTGCATATCTTCGTCGTGGTAGTGCTTCAGGCCGTGGTGATGATGCTCGTGATCGTGATCATGGTGGTGGTCATGGCCATGCTCGTGCTCTTCCGCGGCCTCGAGGAAGGCCGGCTCGATGTCGAGGATGCGGTCGAGGTCGAAGGCGTTGCGGCCGAGCACCTCGCCGATGGCGATCTGCGCCCGCTCGGTGCGGTGCAGCCGCGCATAAGGATTGATGCCGCGGATGCGCGCCTCGATTTCGGCGAGCTCGGGCGGCTCGACCAGGTCGGTCTTGTTGATGAGGATGACGTCGGCAAAGGCGATCTGGTTCTTCGCTTCCGGCGCGTCGTTGAGCCGGTCCTTCAGCCATTTGGCGTCGGCGACGGTAACCACCGCGTCCAATTTGGTCTTGGCGCCTACAGCCTCGTCCATGAAGAAGGTCTGCGCCACCGGCGCCGGGTCGGCGAGGCCCGTGGTCTCGACGATGATGGCGTCGAACTTGCCTTTTCGTCTCATGAGCCCGTCGATGATGCGCACGAGGTCGCCGCGCACGGTGCAGCAGATGCAGCCGTTGTTCATCTCGAACACTTCCTCGTCGGCGTTGACCACCAGCTCGTTGTCGATGCCGATCTCGCCGAATTCGTTGACGATGACGGCGAATTTCTTGCCGTGCGGCTCGGACAAAATGCGGTTGAGCAGCGTGGTCTTGCCGGCGCCGAGATAGCCGGTGAGCACGGTGACGGGGATTTTGGCGGGGGTCTGGGAGGCGTCGGTCATGAAATGAAGGGCTCCGTGGCGAGGGAGATATAAGGGGTCGGGGGTTCTGGCGAAAGTCACAAATGCGGTGCAATCTTAGGATGAGCATAGTGAACTCATATTTTTCACCAACTACCATTCAGAGTAGAGTTCGATATTGCGTCGACACGTGAAAAATGAAGCGCGACTTGGGACTT
>DATJVE010000068.1:0-5183 GCA_035501975.1 Pseudolabrys sp. | reverse complement strand
TGCTCATCGAGATCGTTGCCGCGGCGGCGCACGATATCGAGCGCGGCCATGATCATGCCGGGCGTGCAGAAGCCGCACTGCAGGGCGAGCAGCGTGCACGATTTCGCGGCGATGCCGTCGAGATGGATGACGCAGGCGCCGCACTGCGAGGTGTCGCAGCCGACATGTGTCCCGGTCAGCCGGAGATTCTCGCGCAGGAATTGCACCAGCAAGGTGCGCGCCTCGACCTCGCCGGTGACGGGTTTGCCGTTCACCGTCATGGACACCGTCGGCATGACCTTCCTCCCAAATTGGGGCCAAAAGCCCTCTTTTCGCTTCGCCTGGTAAGGGCGGCGGCCGCTCGGATGCGAAATCTTGCCGATTTCGGTCCGAATGCGCCTTGGATCGGAAATAACTCTGAACCCCGATGCCCGGCTGGGTCAAGGGATTCGAAAGGCGAAATGCGAGATGATGCGTCGCACCGCCTCCCCTACGAAAACTTAACGGAACAGAGCGCCGCCTCGCGGCTTGATTCCCTGAGCAGCGAAGACGAAGGAGATTTCTCATGCGCATCAAAATCATGGCGAGCGCCGCGGTGCTAGCGCTGGCATCCAGCATGCTTGCTGTTTCGCCGGCGCAGGCACGCTACTGGCATCATGGCTGGCACGGCGGCGGCGGCGCACTTGCAGGCTTCGCGGCCGGCGCCATCTTGGGCGGGCTCGCGGCGGAAGGGCCCTATGGCTACTACGGGCCCGGTTATTACTACGGGCCTGACTATGCCTACGTACCCGATTATGCCTACGAACCGGGACCGGCCAATGTGGACGGCGGCGCCGTGAGGTACTGTATGTCGCGGTTCAAGTCTTATGATCCGGCGTCCGGGACCTACCTCGGCTACGATGGGCTTCGTCATCCCTGCCCGTGAGCTGGATTAAGGCTCCCGCCATCGCACACGGAACAAGCCGTCCGTGCAAAGCGGGCGGCATTTTTCGTCAGGCCGGCGGCGGACTCATCGTCGCGGCAAAGTTCTTGAAAAAATCATCCGCGATCTTCTTTGCCGCTCCGTTGACCAGGCGTTGGCCGAGCTGGGCGAGTTTGCCGCCGATCTGCGCCTCGACGTTGTAGGTGAGCAGCGTGCCGCCGTCTTTGTCGCTCAAAGCCACCGTTGCGCCGCCTTTGGCGAAGCCGGCGACCCCGCCGTCGCCCTCGCCGGAAATCTTGTAGCCGTTGGGCGGGCTGAGGTCGGTCAAATGGACGCGGCCTTTGAACCGAGCCTTCACCGGCCCGATCTTGGTGAGGGTGACGGCCTGGAATTCGGTGTCGGACAGCTTGTTGAGCTCCTCGCAGCCCGGGATGCAGGCTTTCAACACGTCGGCGTCGTTGAGCTTGGCCCACACCACCTCACGCGTAGCGGGAAGCTGCACCTCGCCCGTCATTGTCATCGCCATCGGCATCTCCTCACGCGACCATTCCAAATCCAGGGCACGGCTTAAGCCTTCGCGGGCGCGCTGAAAAGAGCTTTGCAGAGCCCGCGCAGCCCTTTATGGGTGTCGTCCAACAACACGGAAGCGACGCCAGGAGGTCTTTCATGCCCATCACTACGGCCGACGACGGCTGCCCGCTCAATGTCGAGGTCGAGGGCCGCGACGGCGCCCCGGTTTTGATGCTGTCGAATTCGCTTGGCACCGACCTGCATATGTGGGACGACCAGACGGCCGAGTTCGCCAAGCATTTCCGCCTGGTGCGCTGGGACCGCCGCGGCCACGGCAAGTCGGGCACGACCACGGGTCCCTACAATTTTGCCCTGTTCGGCCGTGACATCATCAATATCCTCGACGCGCTCAAGATCAAGAAAGCGAACTGGTGCGGGCTGTCGATGGGCGGCATGGACGGCCAGTGGCTCGGCGCCAACGCGCCGGATCGGGTCGAGAAACTCATCCTCGCCAACACCAATTTCTATTATGCCGACAAGGCGCCGTGGGCCGACCGCATCAAAACCGTGCGCGAAAACGGCCTCAAGCACATCGTCGGCATGAACATGGAGCGCTGGTTCACCAAGGGCTTCATCGAGCGCGCGCCGCAGACGATCGCACGCATGACGGAGATGTTCGTTGCCAGCAATCTCGACGGCTATATCGCCTGCGTCGAGGCCGTGCGCGATATGGACTTCCGCGACTCCAATCCGCGCATCACGACGCCGACCCTGGTGGTCGTCGGCAAGCACGATCCCGCCACACCGCCCGCGGCCGGCGAAGGCATCGCCAAGGCCATCAAAGGCGCCAAGCTGGTGACGCTCGATGCCGCGCACATCTCCAATATCGAGCAGCCGAAAGCCTTCACCGAAGCAGCGCTCAATTTCTTGTTGAATTAGTCATGGACGAGAAGGATCGCCACGAAAAAGGCATGGCCCGGCGCCGCCAGGTGCTGGGCAACGAATGGGTCGATCGCGCCAACGCGAAGAAGACGCCGTTCAATGAGGAATTCCAAAACCTCATCACCCGCTACGCCTGGGGTGAGGTGTGGACGCGGCCGCATTTCGACGAGCGCACCCGTCGCGTGCTGGTGATCGGCACCATGATCGCGCTCGGCCAATGGGACGAATTCCGCCTGCACGTGCGCGCGGCGCTGGCCGAAGGAGGCTTCACCGAAGCCGACATCAAGGAAGTCATTCTGCAGCAGGCGATCTATTGCGGCGTGCCGGCCGCCAACCACGCCTTCAAGGAGGCCGCCGAGGTGATGGCGGAGTTGGCGAAGGTGAAGTAGCCCGCCCTGGCGGACAAGCTACGGCGAAAGTCGAAACCAGATGAGTTCGCGCTCGCGTCCCTAGCGGAACGGCGAGTACCAGGGCGCGCCGCGCGGCGTCGCCGCAAGCTCGGTGATGACAGCGGGCTCCGGCGCTTTCACCGGACGGCTGCTGCTGCGCTCGAGCAAAGACAGCGCGGTAGCGATTGCCGCGAGCAAGAGCTGGATCGTCGTTTCGCGCACCAATTCGGCGTTATGCGACCAGATCGCGGGGCCGACCGAGACGATGCTGATCAGCACGACCAGGATCAGGCCACCCTCGAGAATGTCCGGGTCCGGCTTGCCGCCGATCAGAGCGCGCAGGCGGTCGAGGATGTGAACCGCGCACACTGCGGCGACGGCGAGCTTCACCGCGCCGAAAAACGCGGCGAGCTTGATCAGCCCGACCGGGCTTAAGCCAAAGATGCTGCCGATGGCGAAGACGAATTGCGACCGCCAGACGTCGTCGAGCCCGTAGCTCGGCGAAGTGAGGACGCGGAAGCCATCGATGCCCCAGCTCAGCGCGAAATAAAACGCAACTCCGACGATGATTGCGACCGCGGCGCCGGACAATTTACGCATGGCGTCCTCCTCAGACAGACACCATGGCTAAGCATTTCAAATGCGGATTTCAAAAGAAACCGAAACTTTACCTTACCGGTTAAGCCCGTCGCTTAATGTTACCCGCCGCGCCCCTCGCGGAAGGCCTGCGGCGTCATGCCGGTCTGCTTGCGGAAGAAACGGGTGAAATGGGAAGGATCGGAAAAGGCGAGGTCGTAGGAAATCTCGTGGATCGGCTGGTTGGTGAACACGAGTTGGCGCTTGGCTTCGGTCAGCACGCGTTGACGGATCAGATGGCCGGCGGTGACGCCGGTCGCCCGCTTGACGTGATCGTTGAGCCGGTCGGCGGTCATCGCCAGCTTCTCGGCGTAGAAGCTGATCAGCCGCTCTTTGCGGAAATGCTCGTCGAGGAGCCGGCGCAATTCCTCGACCCGTGCATCGGCGCGCGTCAGCGTCACCGTGCCGGTGCGGGCGCGGCTCACCGCCAGCCGCACCACTTCGATGGCGATCAAGGCCAATAGTCCGCGCATCGCCAGCCGATAGCCTTCACGCGCGAGCGAAGCTTCTTCGTTCAAATCGGCGCACAGCGTCGTCAGTCGCTTGGCCTCGCTCGCGCCGGCGAGCGGCACCACCGGGTCGGCCGCCACGGCTTTCAACCGCGCCAGCGCCTCACCCGACTGGTCGCCGAGCGCGTCGGCGACGTCCTCGGTGAAGCTCACCACCCAGCCGTCGGTGACCTGCGGCGTGAAGCGGAAGCCGTGCGCGGTGGTCGCCGGCACCAGGATCGCCGCCGGCGCGGCAAACGGCACAGTCGCGGTCTCGAAATTCATCTCGCCGCCGCCCTTCTCGATCAAGAGGATCTGGAACAGGTTGCGGTGGCGATGCGCGCGGATGGTCCAGTCGTGCACCGACGAGCGCGAGGCAATCGTCTCGATGTGAATGAAGTCGAACGCGCTGTCGTCCGGCGGATCGCCGTAAAGGTGAAACAGCGGGAGCGGTGACGAGGCCATGGCGTGAGCATATGCGAGGCCGCGGATCAGGCCAATGTCGCCGAAGGCCCAGCCACCGCTGTCCACCGCCGCTTAAACGAAAAGCCCCGCCATTTTTGACGGGGCTCTCGTGTCTCGTGCTGCAGCGCGTTAGCGGTTCTGCTGGCCCTGCTGGCCGCCCTGACCCGGGCGGTTCTGTTGCTGCTGCTGCTGGCCGGGCTTCTGCTGCCCGCCGCCCTGCTGCTGGCCGCCCTGCTGGCCGGGCTGACCGCCCTGCTGCTGCTGGCCCGGCTTCTGGCTGGGGTTTTGGTTCTGGTTCATTTTGTTTCCTTCCAACGTTCGCGCTCCCCGCCCGAACATCGCATCAACGTCCTACCGTTACGTTCAGTTCCAAACAAAAGCCGTGCGGTGTTCAGGAACCGTCGCGCGATGCCGGGAGTTCCTCCAGTCACACGCAACGCAAAGACTGAGGGATACGCTATGGGACGCTATTTATTGCTTTGGCTCTTGGGAATTCCACTGCCGATCCTGCTGCTGATCTGGGTCTTCGGTGGACTTCACTAACGGGCATTCCGGAACGGCTGCGTCAGCAGCCGGATAATTCTTGACTCTGCGATGTCGCGAAAAATTGGCAGACCGATCGTCATCCCCTGCTCGCCGACCGCCGGCTTTGCGCGGTAGGTGCCGAACAGGCGATCCCACCACGGCAGATTGAAGCCGAAGTTGCTGTCGGTCTCCGCGCGCTCGATTGAATGATGCACCTGGTGCATCTGCGGCGTGACCACGATCCAGCGCGCGACCGGCTCAAGCCGCGGCGGCAAGGCGACGTTGCTGTGGTTGAACATCGACGTGGCGTTGAGCAGCACTTCGAAG